>JBAXXP010000001.1 GCA_037127815.1 bacterium | reverse complement strand
TCACAGGTGACACAACTTCAGTTGTTGTTGATGTAGTTGTTGTGGCTGTACTTGTCGATTCAGCTGGAATCACAGGTGACACAACTTCAGTTGTTGTTGATGTAGTTGTTGTGGCTGTACTTGTTGCGTTCTCATCATCAGCCTTGGTAGCAACAGATGTAAAGGAAACAATTCTCTTGATGTAGAATGCATATCCATTAGTTAATCCTTGTACAACAACCTTATCCCCCGCTTTGATATCAGTTAATGCAAGTGGACCATAATCACTTGTTTCTACTTTCTTAAGATAATCTAGATTTAGATTGTATGTTCCATCTGATGATTGAGTAGATCCTTTTGCATTTTCTATTGTCATAGAAAATTCAGAAACATCAGACACAATACCTGTTGCACTGAAGTTTGTGGTTGCAGATTTGATGTCATTGTTGACAGCGTGGGAGATGCCCCAGCTTAACAATACCCAAAAAAGAAGAAAGACTGCAAAGGTCTTAGTTGAAAATAGTTTTCTTGCGTTCATACCATATATTTTATCATGTAAATACAATATATACACATTGAACCAATCGGATAATGGGGATAACTACATCAAACAGCAATCTTTTAATCTATTTAAAATATCCCCAAAAATATGTTCATAAACATTTTGAATATTTTATCTTTAGAATGTATAATACATGAGCAATTAATTAAAAAATATAATTTAAACATACAAAAATGAGACTTCCCAAAATTAATCAAATGAGTGTACCCGGAGCAATTGTATTATCAGGCTTAATAATAGGTCTTTCTGTCTTCCTGACTACCTGGATATTCTTTGGTGGTGATAATAACAGACAGAAGTTGTCTATCTCAAGTCCAGCGATGAACAAAAATCCTCAACAAAACGCGCTTACACCTCAACAAATACAAATGATGCAACAACAGCAACAGCAAAGAGCTTTGTTAAATCAACAAGCAAGTAGTACAGCGCCTGTAAATACAGTAGCACCTGCACCAACAGCCCCTGCCGCACCAAAAGTTATTAAGAAATAGCCCTTTCCGTTCCGTGCTGACAAAGATAATAAAAAACCGATTTCGAAATCGGTTTTTTATTATCTTATTATTTAGTCATTATTTTGCCATCTCCTGTGCCACATCAAATGCAATTGAAAGTAATTTAGAATATCCCCCAGAATCCATAGTAACTCCATAAATAACACCGGCACGTGACATTGTCTCTCTGTTATGGGTAATTAAAATCAATTGCGAATGCTCAGAAAGCGCTTCAATCATATCTCCGTATTTTCTTGAATTAGCCTCATCAAGCGCAGCGTCTGTTTCATCTAGAATAATAAACGGAGGTGGATTAACCTGTGACATTGCAAACAAAAGTGCAATGGAGGTTAGTGCACGCTCTCCTCCAGAGAGCATCATTAAACCTTTTGTGCGTTTATGTGGCAAAGCAACGCTAATATCAATTCCCTCTTCAACTTCTGGCTCTTCTTCAGACTCCTCGCCAACTATTTCAGCCAATGATGACAACTCATCATCCGCAATCTTTCTTCTCTTTTTCTTTACCTCCTTAACTACTTCAAGTGATGCTGAGCCACCACCAAACATCAACATAAAAAATCTATTAAATTCCTGATTTATCTTACTTATTCCATCCTTAAATAGCTTATTTAACTTGTCATTCAACTCATCAATTATCATATTAAGTGCGACAATAGACTTCTCTAAATCCTCCAATTCTTTTACAAAAAAAGCATCTCTTTCCTCTGCTTCCTTATATTCTTGTATTATTTCATTCCCCCCTGCTCCCCCCGCTTCCTCAAGTCTTATTTTTATTTTCTCCAGTGCGCGTCTTCTCTCAACCTGAACATGTCTATTCTCAATAGCAGATTCCATTGGTAAAGGAAAATCATCATAAGAAACGGCCGAACGCCCAATCAAAGCAATAGCTTCCTGAATATCTCTATTGTAGTCATCTTGCTCAATTTTAAGCCTGCTTTCTCTTGATCTAACAGCCTCTATTTGAGTATGCAGTTCATTTTGGCGTGACATTATAACAAGGACGGCCTTTTCACTTTCTACGTTTTTATCTTTGTCCTTTTCAATTTCTGCTTTTATTTCTATGTATCTAGAATTTTGCCCAGATTCAACTTCTGCAAAAGTAGTTAATCTAAATTCAAAATCCTTTACAGTATCTGTGATTTTTAAAATTTCAGCTTCCTCATTTTCAATATTTAATGATTCTGTATTTTTATGATGCTCCAAAAATTCTGTAAAATCTTTTCTAATTTCTGCAAGCGCTGACTTAACATCGTTAAAATTCTCAGAAGAAACAGCCTCCATCGCTACTGAAATCTTAGAATCAATACCTTTACTCAATTGCTCAACTTCTCTTAAATAAATTTGTTTAGTATTGGACTCATTTGCATCCCTAATTTTCTTCTCAATTGTCCTCTTCAAATACGACATCTCGCCTTCCAGTCTTCCAATCTCACGCATGCAAGAGTCTTTTTCTGCACGAGTTTTTCTCATTTCAGCATCCAACTCCAATAGTTCTGATGTCTTACTATTTTCTTTATTCTGTTTTTCCACCAAATCCAAAATTGCTCTATGTTTTTCTAGGTCTTTCTTCAAATCTTCAAGCTCAGCAGACGGTTCATTAACATCCCTTGAAATTTGCTCTTTTTCTTTCTTCAAATATTCTGTCTCGTATGCAAAATATTCCTTATACTTTTCAGCTAACTCTTCACGCAAAGCAACAGCTCTTTCAACTTTCTCTACCTGTTTCTTCAAAAATCTAATGTGCGGTGCAATTTCACGGCGCAATGATTCAACTTCCTTCATATGAATTGCAGTCTTCTCTAATCTCTTTTGGCTTTCTTCTTTCTTATATTGATATATTTTTAGACCAAGAGCATCCTCTATCATATCTTTTCTTTCACGAGGAAGTGAAGAAAGTAATCTATCAGCTTCACCCTGTGAAATTATATGATGTCCCGATGAACCAATATTTGCATTTGCAAGTAATTCTAAAATGTCTTTAAGCCTAACCTGTGTGCCATTTAAAAAATATTCATTGACACCATCTCTGTGAACTACACGCTCAATTGAAACTTCATCAAAATCTATACTAAAAAGACGACCTTCATTTCCTGAAATAATTCCCAAACTAGATGAATCAGTCGCCCTGGCAATTCCACGTCCCTTAGCTCCATTTGGAAGGTTACTAAAAACAAGTTTAACAGAAGCTCTGTTTGCACGAGGAATATCTTTTCCCCCATTAAAAATCATGTCCTCACCTTTCTTTCCACGCATTGATTTAATAGATTGCTCTCCTAGAACAAATTTAAAAGCCTCAGCAGCGTTTGATTTTCCGGAACCATTTGGACCCACAATAGACGTAATTGGTGTATTAAAAACTAGATTCGCTTTTTTAGCAAAAGATTTGAAACCATTAATTTCTAGCGATTTTAAATGCATTATTATTATCAATATGTACTCAAGTTCATATAATATAACATATAATATACTAAATTAGTATGCCTCCACAAACATTAAATGCATAACAGGTTCAACTCAATTTCATCTGTAGAAGTTATCCACAGGTACCATATATAATCTTTGGATTTTATTTATCTACCTTTTTATATTATATGCAACACTATATATGTTTATCCCTAAGACAAAAAGAATACAAAATCTTGCAAGACTTTTTCCAGAAGTAATTATTGAACTCGAAAAGATTTTTGCCACGACTTCAAATATCTATCTAGACTGGCAAAACGTAATACATTGGCAAGACAAACTTGGTTGGCATATAAACCCAAGGAGGTTGAAGCATTTTTTTGATTCTTTCAACACAATTAAGATTGTATATATTTATACAGGAACTCTTACTAATGATGAGGGATCACAAGAATCAATAACTGAATTTACAAATCTCGGGTATAAGGTTGAAACAAAATTGGTAAAAATAATGTTATACCCTATTAATTTTTTAAATATATCCAAAAACTCTACCTTACTTTTACAACCTTTTGTTAAAAAACCATTATTATCTGTTCTCGACGTTAAGGCAATAGAATCAATAAATAATCTCTTTAAAGATTTAAATGACAAGGGAGTTTTTTACCTGAAAGATAAAAAATGTAATTTTGATGTGGAGATAGCTAGAGACATGTTTCTTGATTTATATAAAAATAATATTAATAACTTCATCCTATGGAGCGGAGACAGTGATTTTGTTGACCCGATAAACGCTATAACAAAAGAAAATAAGGGTATTTTTATATTTTCAACAGCCGGTAGGACCTCCAGAGAACTGGTTAAACTAAATATTGGGGTTTTTGAAATAAAGAAGATTAAGGAATTTATTTGCTGGCCAAGGGAAATTTACAGCTCAATAAAAGATATAATTGATGAACCTAGTAATCTGCTTTGATTGCATGAAAATATACAGACAGCCAAAGGGGCTCCTTACAGGAGCCCCTAAGCCAGCGTTATAACGATCTTATGATCACAGTAATTTTACCAAATGCAAAAGAAATGTCAAATTTATGTGGTTATATAAGTATTAAATCGACACAAGAACCAACCAAAACAGCTAAACTACCAAGCCTTAATCTCAAGAGCCTTCTCTGCAGCCATTTGTTCGGCTTCTTGTTTTGACTTGCCCTCACCTTCTGTAATAGTTTCTTCACCAACAGTAACTGCGACTGTGAAAATTTTGTTGTGATCCGGACCAACTTCTTTAATTAATTTGTATGATGGTGTAAAACCAGTTTTTTCTTGCGCCATTTCTTGGAATCTACTTTTTGAATCGATAAAAGTTTTATTCTCAATAATATCGTCAATTTGTGCAAATAGTTGATCTGCAATAAATTTTGCAACGATGTCATATCCCTGATCTAGGTAAATTGCTCCAACCACTGATTCAAAAGTGTTTGCTAGAATATACTGTCTAGCTCGTCCTGTATCCTTTGATTCACCTTTTGAAAGCAATAAATATGCGTTCATTCCAGCAAGTTCAGCAGCAGCTGCCAAGGTCTCTGCTTTAACAAGAGCTGAGCGAAGTGCAGTTAATTCTCCCTCATTTTTCTGAGGAAATTTTTTATATAAAAAGTCTGTAACAACAAGCTCAAGCACAGCATCACCCAAGAACTCCAATCTTTCATTGTGTCCCAATTTTAGGCTTTTATTTTCATTCAAATAAGATCTGTGTGTAAAAGCCTTTTTTATTAAATTTTTATCGATAAAAGAAATCCCTATCGATTCTTCAAATTCTGAAATATTTGCATTAGTCATTTTTGTTTGTTTGGGGTCAGGCACCATGGTGCCTGACCCCAAATATTTATTAGTTTATTCCACAACTTCCCCTTTATTGGAAAGCTTACCCAGGGCCTTAACGATTATTGGCATAATATCGTTATAGAAATTCAGGGATAAAATTTCCTTTACATTAAACCATTGAACTTTGTCCAACCCCCCTTTTCCTTCTTCAAGTTTCAGTGGTTTGTATTCAGCTTCAGCCAAAAAATACACGACCTGCTTTCTTATCTTTCCATCCTCAGGATGAGATGCAATATATTCATTGCTTGCAAGCTCATCCATTACAGTTACAGGAACACCAATCTCTTCCTCAATCTTTTCTGCTGCTGCAATCTTTATATCCTTTGATGAATCAATTCCGCCCTTTGATAATGTCCAGTGTCCAAAAACATCATGCACTAATGCAAGATAAATTTCTCCTTCATGTCTTGAGTAAACCACACCACCAGCCAGAGTTTTGATAGGCATTTCCTCATACGGAATATCCTTATTCTTTTTTGGAGCTCTAACATCATCCTTTCCAGGCTCTCCAAGTTCTTTATAAACAGCACCAAGTACCCCGTTAACAAACTTTCCAGACGTCTCTCCTCCATAAGTCTTTGCAAGCTCAATAGATTCATTGATTGCAACCTTTGCTGGAACTTCTGATCTATCAGCAAAAATCAACTCATAAAGACCTAAACGAAGTACATTTCTGTCTACATTTGCGATTTTATCAATAGGCCACTCTGGAGCAGCTTTTTCAATAATCATATCTAAATCTGCCTTCTTTTTTACAACACCATCAGCTAATTTCTTAGCGAATGTAAAATCCGTCATTCCCGGAGCGAATTCTTCTGCATTTCTGACCACTATGTCGCCGATTAAATTATTGTCGACGTTTCTAAAATCCCACTCAAAGAGTGATTGTAGTACGACTGACCTTAATAAATGTCTGTTTGCCATAAGGTATTATTTGTTGATGAAGGTGCTAAGGTGCTGTTGCCGAGACTGTTTATAAATTATTTCTTTGCTTTGACTGCTTTTGCTGGCTTTACGGCCTTTACTTTTGCTACTTTTGCCTTAACTACTTTTGCAGGTTTTGCCTTTGCTTTTACTGCGGCTGCTGCCTTTTTCTCCTTTTTTGTAAGTTTTGCAGCTTTGATTTTCTTTCCTAGTACATCTCTTCCTTTGTACTTACCGCAATTTGAGCAAGCTGTATGCTTTCTGTTTGGAGCTCCGCAATCCTTGCACAGCGTTGCTACCACTGCTGTTAGAGCGTGGTGACTTCTTCTGTTCCCAGTGTGACCGGGTGTGTGTCTCATGTGATTTACCATATAAACCGAATAATATCCTATTATTGGAGTTTTTGCAAGAATTTATGGTGTTTTTTTCTTTGGTAGGAAATTGTCTTTTGATACTACAGATCTACCAATTTCTTTTTCTAATTGTTTCTTAGCAACACCAGCAATTCCCCCACCCCGTTTGGCATCTTTTGCTAGTTTTAAAACTCCTTTTGAATTTTCAATTTTATGAATTTCTGTGGTTGAACGTTCACCCAGCATTGTAAAAATCAACTCAAAATCATCCATATGATCACGCAGATTTTCTCGCTTAAGCCCTTTTACTTTTTTGTATTCATTTGGCGTAACACCAAAAGTAGCTTTAGATATTTCAGCGGTCAAGATTTCATAATCCTTTTGCTCATTTGCCCCTCTATTTTTCCATTCGTCTGTCAGTTCTCCTCGAATAGCAATCCCTCGCATTCTTTTTTCTATCCAATCCTCTGAGTATCCCTTTAGTTTGTAAAGTGTTCTCGTTCTTTTAGTTGCCAATTCAGGATTTTCTATTTCTTGTATTCGCTCATAACCAACTTTTGCAAGCCACCGCTTAAATGGCTCAGCTTTTATTGATGGAATTGATTGAATAATACGAAAAATACCTTCAGTATCAGTACAATCGGTTTCTCGCATCCTTCCATCTTCGGCTGGTAATTTCAACTGTCGACAAATTGTCGACAGTTGAAAACCGCCTTCTTCTTTAACCCTTATTTTCATTCTATACCAATAATCACGGGAATCTGCACTATCAGTAAGAGCCAGAATTACATCCGTAACAGAAAACCACCACTCATTTTGAAATAGTGTTTTTCTTATTTTCTTGCCTTTAAATAAAGAGATTTTTGTTGTTTCCATATTTTATATTTTATTAAATGTTATCAGTTTTTTTAGAAATGTTATTCTGTGTTCCTTGCTTAAGCCGTTTTTCTTTATAGATTCTATGTGTTTTTTTGTTCCATAACCTTTGTGAATATCAAAACCATATTTTGCTAGATTTTTATCTTTATTTAATAAGTTTCGCATATATCTATCTCTGTGCACTTTTGCTAAAATTGAAGCAGCTGAGATAACGGCAAATTTTACATCACCTTTAATGTGGGTTTCTTGATCTACAAATTCAGGAGGAGCTTTGAGCCCTCCATCTAATAGTATACAAACTTGACCCTCTGAAATACCTAAAGATTTTATAAAGTTTTTCAGAAGATTTTTTATGATTTCGTGTATACAAATAGAGATACCGAGTTTATCAATATCCTTTGCACTCTTACTTTTTATTAAAAATTTATAAGGCTCATTAGTTTTATTCTTATTAATTTCATTTCTCAAAGCCTTATCTATTTGCTCTCTCTTTTTTTCTGTTATTTTTTTGGAATCATTTAGTATTAAATTTGGATATTTTGTGGAAAAATTTTTTCTGAAATCAGAATCCGATGTCTGAATACCAAAAGCGCACAAGGTAACTGGACCTGCTAAAGGACCCCGTCCAACTTCATCAATTCCAATAAGCCAGAGTTTACTCTTTTTAAGACCTTTTTTTATTGGTATTTCAGGGCTTTGGATTTTCTTCATAAAAGCTTATACTACATATGTTACTTCGATACCTTTAAAAACACAAAAAACGTCATACCAAACGGAGGCGAGTCTTAGGACACCTCCTGACCGACGTAAAACAAATATATAATATGGCAGACGCAAAAATCGAAACAAAAATAGAAGACAACACACCAAAGCACCCATTCATTCACCTTCATAATCACTCACACTTCAGTCTCCTTCAGGCGGTACCAAAAGTTAAAGACCTAATTAAAGCTGCTGTTGCAAATAATATGCCAGCCGTTGCATTAACCGATGCTGGAAACATGTACGGGGTTATTGAGTTCTTCAAGAAATGTAAAGACGCAAATATTAAGCCAATCATTGGTGTAGATTTTTTCGTTGCAGCGAGAACAAGACATGACAAAGAGCCAAGAATAGATAACAAAAGAAGTAGGCTTATACTACTCGCAAAAAATGAGGACGGTTACAGAAATTTAATTAGACTGACAACAGCAGCAAACTTTGAGGGTTTTTATTATAAACCAAGAATTGACCGCGAGCTTGTAGAAAAATATAAGGAAAACTTAGTTTGCATTATGCCGTCATTTAGCGGTGAATTGTCCCAAGCTCTAGTTGGACACAATAGCGAACACGCAAAAGAAACAGCAGATTTTTATAAAAAACATTTTGGCGATGATTTCTATATTGAAATTACTCATCACGAAGAAATCGAGGGTCATGAGGAAAAGATGCGTCAACTTATTGAATTTGCAAGACAAGAAAATATCAAACTTGTTGCAGCACATGACACCTACTATATAAAAAAGGAGGACAGTAAAACTCGTGATGTCTTGATGAAGATTGCAGACCAATTTGGAGAAAGAAACAGAGATGATGAGGCGGATTTTTCCTTCATCAATCAAGCAGAAGCTGATGAACTATTTAAAGATGAACCAGAAGCAATTTTAAATTGCAAAGAAATAATGGATAAATGTAATCTAGAAATTACATTAGGAAAATGGCTGTTTCCAGAATACGTTGTTGAATCAGGAAGATCCGCTGATGATGAGCTTAGTTACTTAACATACGAAGGAATCAAAAGAAGAAGATTGGAAATGACAGATGAAGCAAAAGAAAGAATAGAATTTGAACTCTCGGTTATTAAAACAAAAGGATATTCGGCATACTTCTTGGTGGTTGCGGACCTTCTAAGATATGCTCATGAGAATGGAATTCTAACTAACATTAGAGGTTCCGTTGCTGGCTCCATAACAACATATTTAACAGGTATTACAAACGTAGATCCCCTAGCCTACAAACTTCCATTTGAAAGATTTCTAAACCCAGAGAGACCTTCTGCACCGGATATCGACATGGACTTTGCCGACAATAGGCGTGATCAAATGATTGGATATACTCGTGATAAATACGGTGCTGATAAAGTTGCTCAAATTGGAACATTTGGAACGATGATGGCCCGCGGTGCTGTTAAAGATGTTGCACGCGCACTTGGATACCCATATACATTAGGAGATAAAATATCAAAACTAATTCCCATGGGTCAACAGGGTTTTGCCATGACAATTGAACGTGCAATCCTAGAAACCCCAGAACTTGCTGAGCTTTATAAAAGAGACGGTGAAGTCAGAATAATAATTGACATGGCACAGAGACTTGAGGGAAACGCTAGACACATTTCTGTTCATGCCGCTGGAGTTGTGGTCTCCCCTATTACATTAACCGATGTTGTACCCTTACAACTTGATCCAAAAGGAGGAGACAGAATTATTACACAGTACGACATGCGTTCTGTTGATGAGAACAATGCCGGTCTTATGAAATTTGACTTCCTTGGAATTAAAAATCTTTCACAACTTGCTGATGCAATTATACTAGCGGAAAAAATTGAAGGAATAAAAGTTGATCTAGAAAACATTCCACTGGATGATCAGAAATCTTTTGACATGCTTGCTCGTGGAGAAACAATTGGACTATTCCAATTAAATGGATCCGGAATGACAAGGTTCCTAAAGGAATTGAAGCCTACATCAATTCATGACATCAACGCCATGGTTGCTTTATATCGTCCAGGTCCAATGGAAACTATTCCTGAATACATTAGAAGAAAAAATGACCCTCGCCTTACAAAATATGAGGATCCAAGAATGGAGAAGTATTTGAAAGAATCCTTTGGTCTTATTGTTTATCAGGATGACTTGCTGTTCTCTGCGATTGAGCTTGCTGGATATTCATGGCTTGAAGCTGATAAATTCAGAAAGGCTGTTGGAAAGAAAAATAGAGAGGAAATGGCCAATCAGAAAATAAAATTAACTGAAGGTATTATTAAGCGTGGTCAGACAAAAGGTTTTGCTGAAAGACTTTGGAAATTATTTGAACCGTTTCAAGCTTATGGATTCAATAAAGCTCATGCCGCAAGTTATGGAAGACTCGCATATCAAACGGCATACATGAAGGCCAACTTCCCTGCAATTTATATGGCAGCCATTCTAACTGGTGCACGTGGAGATGTTGCTGAAATTTCAACCTTCGTCGATGAGTGTAAAAGAATGAATATTCCAACTCTTCCACCTGACATAAATGAGAGTTTTGGAAACTTTACTGTTATTAAAGGTGGTGGAATGGACGGTGATGGAAATCAAACTCCTGACTCAATTAGATTTGGACTATATAGTATTAAAAACTTTGGTGAAGGTATTGGCGATGTAATTATTGAAGAAAGAAAAAGTGGCGGTAAATTTAAAACCCTTGAAGATTTTCTAAATAGAATTAAGAATAAAAATCTAAACAAGAAATCTCTGGAAGCATTGGTTAAGTCTGGAGCGATGGATATTTTTGGCGACCGTGGAGTAATGATTGCAAATACACAGGACTTACTTGAATACAATAAGGAACAACAATCTAGACCTGAGAATCAGGAGTCATTATTTTCAATGTTTGAAACGGTAACCAAAGAATCTGAAGGAAATAAAATTGGCGGGTACGGGCCACATTTGAAACTTCAAGAACTTGGACATGCTACCCAAACAGAAAAATTAGCATGGGAAAAAGAGTTACTTGGATTATATCTGTCTGGCCATCCGCTTGATAAATATAGAGAAATACTTGATAAGCGAGAAATGAACATCGCTAAAGTTCTGGAGATAATTGCCGAGGAAGAGGAAAAAGAAAGATTGGAGATTGAAGCAAGAAGCGCACAGGAGGCACTGGATGCAATGATGAGTGATGCATTCAAAGCTGAAAAAGCAGAAAAAGAAAGACTAGCTGCGGAGAAAGCAAAAAAATCACAAAGCGCAAATAAAGGAAGTGGATGGAGTGGAAAACAACCATACGATAAAAACAAAAAAAAGTTTGACGATGAAGGTACGCCTGTAATTATTGCCGGCATTATTGAAGATGCAAAAGAAATTGCAACAAAAAAAGATCCTACAGTGAAAATGATGTTCCTGAGAATTGCAGACTTTACAGGAGTGATTGAGGCTGTGGTATTCCCAAAAACCTATGAACTTCTAAAGAGTAGTTTAGTGCAAGAAAAATGTGTAATTGTAAAAGGTAAAACCTCCAACAGAAATGGAACACCTTCTATTATTATAGATACGGTGAAGGAGCTGAACTAAACCGTAACTTGATATTTTCAACTACTTCTCCAAATTCAATATCTCATCAATTCTAATTTGCTTAACAAATTCTGGAACGTGAGAAACAAGTATCATTGCACCCTCATACTTATCAAGAGCAGCTGCAATCACAGGAAGGTGTCTAAAGTTAATATGGTTTGTTGGCTCATCCAAAATAAGAAGACCAGGCTCTTGTAACATAAGCCTACAGAAAGCAACTAAACCTTTTTGACCTTCAGAAAGAGACTCGATCTTTGTCTTCATCATTTCTCCATTAATTAAAAATCCAGCTGCAGTAGAGCGAAGTACCTCTTCACTCTTCTTTTGCATTACACCATTTAGAGATTCATAGACAGTATCTGAGAAGTTCAATGTAGAGAAGTCTTGTCTGTAGTATCCAACACGAACACCATCTGCAATTTTTGCATCTGGATTTGTCATTGAAGCAAGAGACTCCAAAAGTGTACTTTTTCCAATTCCATTAGGACCAACCAAAAGCATGTGTTGTTTTTTTCTTAATTCAATATTTACTTTTCTTTCTTGAACCTTGTGAGTCTTTGGATTAAAGGTTTTAAAAGAACTAATATGCAAAAGCTCTCCTGCAATATCAGGTTGTGATGGAATAATAAAAGGTCTAATAGTTTTATCTTCTCTTCTCGTATCCACCTTTTCTTCTTCAAGCTCCTCTGCTCTATCGCGCATACGCTTTGCTACAAGACGCATTTGACCTCCTTTGTTTGCAAAGAAGTTGGCCTTGTCTTTATTTTCCTGAATCTCTTTTGCAAGCATGGCGTTCTTTCTGTTCTCTTTTTCGATTCTTGCTTTAATTTCTTTCAAAAGACTAAAGTAGTCACCAACATATTGTTCAACTTTTCTTGTAAAAATATCCAAGTACAAAACTCCATCTGTAAATGCATTTAAGAAATCAGCATCGTGGGAGATAACTATAACTGTTTTTTTATAATTTTTAATGAAACTTGTAAGATGTGCGATTCCCTCCTTATCCAAGTTGTTTGTAGGCTCATCCAAAAGAAGAATATCTGGATCTTGAATTAATGCAGACGCCAATAGCAGTCTAGCTTGTTGACCCCCTGAGAAAGATTTTACAATTCTATCATGTGGAGCATGTAGGTTAACAACTTCTAAAATATCCTCAATCCTTGGATCAATGTCATAAACCTTCTTATCAAAACACTTTTCAAAATATTCTCTAACATTCAATTCCATATCAGCCTTTGGAATAACCTGTTTTGAAATTGCTATAGTTAGACCATGTCCGATGTGAACATTTCCAGACTCGGGTGCAAAATCCCCAGTTATTAACTTAAATATTGTAGTTTTACCAGCACCATTTTGGCCCATGAAAGTTATTTTTGCACCTCCGGCAACAGAAAAACTAGCCTCTTCAAGGATTGGTTTATTGTGTCCATATTCAAAAGACACTTTATCAAATCTAATTATTATTTCATTTTGAGCCATATAATGTAAGCTGGATGCCTTTTATCGCGAATTTAGTGACACGTATTTAGCAACAGGTCTATAGCTTACCCTAAAACGCCAGTTTTTCAAAGCTTTTGCTTGACAACACACCCTCCCTTTTTATATAATATGAGCATATGAAGAAAGGGACCTTTATGCAGATGCGTCTGCATCGAGGGCCTTTTTATTTTTACAACTTGGACTTTATAGAAAATTTAGAATAATGATGATTTAAAAATGTTATTTCAATATTTTTATTTTTAAGCAAAAACGAGCAATTTCTTTCATCTGGTGAAATTAGTGCACTAAAAACACCTCTGTCTCGTAGGAATTCCACAACACAGCCAAAATCACCGTCGCCGGTAATTAGGAAACATTTACTAAAAGACTTCTCATAATAATCGGATACTATTTTTAAAACTAGTTCAGCATCACAATTACCTTTTGTACTGTTTCCAATAAATAATGTATGTTTGAATATTATATTAAAACCGCACCCCTTTAGATATTCATATGTTTTCAGATTCTGTTCCATGTATCCAATAAAGAGGTAAAATTTATTTATATTATATTTCTGGCTAAGCCAGATTCTTAATCTCTTATAGTCGATTTCAAAACCCAGTCCTTTGGCGGATTTATGTAAATTAGCACTATCAATGTACATGTTTATTCTTGACTGTAGAGGCATTAATATTATCTATACTACACAATAGAGTTAAAATTTTAATAAATAAATCCTAAAGAAAAGCTGAATTTATTATGTAGTAATGTCAATAAGGCATCCATAATATAGTTATTATAAAGGTGAGTTGCAACAAAAATGGAACCCTTCCAAATTCCCCAAAATACTGCTATTCTGTAACTTATGAAAGATATAAACGATGTTCAAAACAGCGCCGTAAACGGTGCAGATAATAATTCCATAGAGGCAATTAGACACTCCCTCTCTCACCTTCTAGCGGCTGCCACCCTAGAGTTATATCCAACAACCAAAGTTACCTTGGGACCCTCAATTGAAAATGGATTCTACTATGATATGGATTTTGAGACAGCAATTAAAGATGAAGACTTGCAACCAATAGAGGATAAGATGCGTGAAATTCTTCCAACATGGAAAGGAGAATTTACACACAAAGATGTTACACCAGAAGAGGCCAGAGAATTTTTTAAAGGTAATCCTTTCAAACTAGAGTTGATTGAAGAAATCGCCAAAAAAGGAGAGCAAATTACACTTTATACTTCAGGTAAGTTTACAGACCTTTGTCGTGGTGGTCACGCAAAAGATCTTTCAACTATTGATCCACTATCATTTAAATTGAATAAAATTGCTGGTGCTTATTGGAGAGGAGACGAAAAGAATAAAATGTTAACTCGTGTCTACGGTTTTGCATTTCCATCAAAAGCAGAACTTGATATTTTTCTTAATCAACAAGAAGAAGCAAAAAAACGTGATCACAGAAAATTAGGAAAAGAATTAAAACTTTTCACAATTTCAGATCTTGTTGGCTCAGGTCTTCCTCTATTCCAACCAAAAGGAATGATTTTAAGAAAGATGGTAGAAGAATATCTTTGGGAACTTCACAAAGATAACGGATATGACAGAGTTTGGACTCCACACCTTGCTAAGGCAGAATTATATGAAGTATCAGGACACGGCGCTCACTACTTAGCAGATATGTTTGCAGTACACGGTGGAACAAGTAAGGAAGACTTTTACATGAAGCCAATGAACTGCCCTCATCACATGCAATTATTTGCTGATAATCAGTTCTCATATAGGGATATGCCAATTAGATACTTTGAACCGGCAACAGTTTATAGAGATGAAAAGACTGGACAATTGGGTGGATTAACTAGAGTTCGCGCTATTACACAAGATGATGGACACCTTTTCTGTAGAGCAAATCAAATTCAGCAAGAGGTTAAAACAATTGTTGAAATAATCAAAAGCTTCTACATTACAATGGGGATGATCGATGGATACAAGGTTCGTCTTTCACTTAGAGGTGATACTGACAGAGAGAGTTATCTAGGTGGAGATGAAATCTGGGATACAGCAGAAGGAGCTCTTAGACAAGTTTGTGAGGAAGAAAAACTTCCATACTTTGAAGGTAAAGGTGAGGCAGCTTTCTATGGACCAAAATTAGACTTTATGTTTAAGGATGCGATTGGTCGTGAATGGCAACTTGCAACAATTCAATGTGACTTTAATATGCCAAAAAGATTTGAATTAAGTTTCATCAATGAGAAGGGTGAAAAAGAAACACCAGTGGTTATTCATCGTGCTATTGCTGGATCACTTGAGAGATTTTTGGGAGTTATGATTGAGCACTTTGCTGGATCATTTCCAGTATGGATATCCCCTGTTCAAGTTAAAGTTGTTCCAATTGGTGAGAGACAATTTGAGTATGCAAAAGAAGTTTATACCGCACTTAAAAAAGCAGATATACGAGTTGAACTTGATGAATCAAATGAAAGTCTGGGTAAGAAAATTAGAAATGCTAAAACAGAAAAGATTCCTTATGTACTAGTCATTGGTGATAAAGAAATTGAAGCAAAAGCAGTAACTGTTGAAGGAAGAAATGATGCAAAACTTGGACAAATGAGTGTTGATGCTTTCATAGAAAAGATAAGTACAGAAAAATCTGATAGAAAACTAGACTAGTTTATATTGGATTTGCACTGTAGCTTTTCGACGATATTAATAGGACAGAATAATACCCCGGGCGCGCTAGCGCGCCCGGGGTATTTTGCCACATAGTGGTTTCATAATCATAAAAACTTGGAACATCCAATCAGTCCCCCTTGTCATCTAGGGCATGTACCCCCGTGGGACAATCTGCTATGAGAAATCTAAATCCATGCAATATGTGATTGTAGAGAATATAAGACGGGTTCTTTGATATAGATTCAATAGGCTTATCACCAGCATCATCCGGACCATCAACCTTTGAGTGATGTCTTACTTTTGAGGCAACCGTATCTACATAGAACTGTACAACTTTTTTAAACCAAGCGAGCGTTGATTCGTCATCTTCATCACTCCAGGCAAGCTGAAGACTGAGCCTATCCGCAATAAGACTTCCACAGTTCTCCTTTTCAAGTTCCTGAAAAATACACATAACAGTATAAGCTTCTCCCCCTTTACCTAGAAGAAGATTTGTACGCAATGATTTTTCCATGAGCTCTTGTATTTGTACAATTTTAGCATCCCAGTCGCCCCAATTTCCTACTCCTGAAATTTCCAGGTTGTAAGCCTCCTTATTATCTGACTTGAGACGATCCAGGGTAAACTTAACAGCTCTTCTAGAGTGAGCACACCTATTACTTAGCCTTATCATATACACAAGCAAAGCAATGAATACTGCCCCCGTAGCGAGTACGAAGGAAGCTATAAAAAAAACAGATGGGTTATATGAAATGTTTTTCATCTTAATGAATATTGTTTGTTTTTATTTCAGATTCAATGAGCGAATTCAGGAAAATAATACACCCATAGAGGATATAGTCAACAGCCTTAAATCTATAGTTGAGACTATATAGCTCGTTATTTTACCTATGTACAGGTAGACAAATAAAAATACCACACATTACTGCGTGGTATTTTTATTTTCTATGTAAGATGTTTAAGTCAAAGTTTTTCTATGGGTCATTCCCCCAACCTACCAATCGGACAGACTTTTAATCTTACAGTAATCCTTTCTTTCTAAGATTTTCTTGTTTGAAGTCTTCTATCTTTGATCTGTTTGCAAGAGCAAGCTTCGTTTTTCTTTTTGAAACTAGCATGAATCCTACAAAGGCTGACCAAAGTGTTAATCCAATAACATACAGAGCAACCTTCATGTTGAAATCAATTCCAGTCGCTGGTACTTCATTTAGATAAATTCCTGAAATTGGAGTTCCTGCAACTACTGATCCAGTTACATTAACATTACATGAAACTGTAACTGATTGGCCATTATTTGTGTAAACAGTAACATTTGCAGTCTTTGTCCCAGGAGTTGTATATCTTTGTTGAATTTGATATGCATTACCATAACTTAGACTATCTGTTCCTGTCCAAGAATATGTGTACGCACCATTTCCACCATTTGGGTATACTGTCCATATAACATTGTCTCCAACATTTGCATTTGTTGGCAGCGCTGAACATATTGCAGTTAGATTTGTATAATTACTATTATAATTGTAATTATTATTATAGTTGTAATTAGTATTTTGGTTTACATATGCATTACATGATCTTGTAACCGATTGGTTTCCTGAAGTAACTGTTAGAGAAACAGTTTTTGATCCGATACTTGTAAACCTACCTGTTATTACTTGTGAAGATCCTGAAATACCATCTGATCCTGACCAAAAATATGAATATGACCCATTACCTCCGGCAGCATTTCCAGAAAGTGTAACTGAATCATTTAGGTAAACATTATTTGGATTTATAGTACAAGATGCAGTTAAGTTATTATAAACTGGAGTAACTATAGGTTGAACTACTGGTGTATTTGGTACGTAAACTATTTGAGGTGCTGGTGTATAAACATATCCTCCAGTTGAACATGATGAACATCCTGAACTATATCCGTATGAATAATCTGAGTAGTATGATGGATAATAGGAATTATCATAATATGTTGTTGGTTGAACGTATGATACTGAGGGTTCTGAATATGTGTATGACGGTGTAGTATAGTCTACATAGTTTGGATAATATGAAGTTGATTGATCGGAACTATAAGAAGTATTATCCCATGCAAAACTATCTTCATACCCTGAGCCATAATAATATCCATCATCCTCTCCAGCCTTAGCTGTAATTGGCATTGCTGTGAACATTACGAATGCAGCTAATGCAAAAATTGTGTATTTTGTTGTTTTGTTGATCTTAAACATAGTAGTTATATTATATACCAAAATAACTATATTGTCAATAGTTTTAGCCTTCCATAAATACGTTACTCCTTGGCCGATAAGTCAAATTAGCCATATTATAAGCCTTATTTGTGTAAAAAACACTAATTATTGACTTGAAACAGCACTAACCACGTATCGATCACTCGCTTGCCCAAAGCTGTCGCAGGTAGATAAAGTAATACTTGGCTTGCTGGCGTCAAATTTTATATATGTGTCATTTTTACTCACCTCTTTCACATCAGTAACGCTATAAATATGACTTTTTCCGCTTTGAGAATATACCATTATTTGGTCTCCATTCTTTAAATTCTTAATATTATTAAATACCTTAAAGGCTTGATTTTGAACCACCTTAAAGCCTGTAGAATGCCCGAATACAAAGATATTTCCTGAGGAAAGAGTCCCTGACCCAGGGTATCTAACTGGGGCCTTTGATAGTTCATTGTCTAGAAAAGTTACGCTAGATGACTCTGGATTCATTATTTTCGTATCAACTCCAGCCTTTTCAATTACGATTCTAACAGGTAAATCATCACTAGAAATTGTGGTTATTTTTTGTACTTTATCAGTTCCTTTTGTGAAATCAACACCAAACAAACTTGTATTTGATTGACTTTCTAGGCTCAAATTGTTGCTTGAATTACCAGAGGGTGAAACAGCTAATTCCTTTGGAATTAGGCCAAAAATCGAAAATACTACCAAGGTCGTCAGAAAAGCCAATCCAAATCCAACTATGAACAACACATCATACCGCTCCATAAGTTTTTTAGACACAGTCTTTGTCTTTGCGGTTTTACTGGTTTTATTAGCCTCACTCGTATTTATATTTAATTCAAATTGATCCATATACGACTATTATATATTAAATAATAAATATTGACAATATTGGTTTATATGATATAGTATTCAGATTATGGAAAAAGCAAAATTAGCTATTAAATCATCTACGAGAGTACTCGTAATATCATTCATTATATTAGTATTAGTATTTTTGAGCTTCTTTATGGTAAGTGTTGTTCCAAAGGTTCTTTCATCAATGGCAAATGCAACAATATCAGTTTCATCAGCATTCTTCCCTTCTGATGGTAAGGATTCTGTGACTACCTCTACAGGAAATACTTCAACAAGTAGCGGTATAACTCTAGATAATACAAATAATAAAACTGCTCCAGTCACTGACAATTCCCCTACTCCAACAAAGAGCGAAGGTTTTTTTGCAAGTCTTTTTGGAGGAAAGAAAGCTAGCGAGACACAACCAACGTTTATAGTATCAACCTCAACAAAACCTGGAGCAAATACTCAAACAAACAATACATCTAATAATTCTGCTGTAATAAACAATAGTAATCAAAAAATAGCAGGAACAGCTGGAACTCCAGATCTTGCAGTTCAAATTACATCTATTGGAACAAATAATTCTAATGGAGCTTTTGTTGCGACAAATAATTTTACAACATCAAATACCGTTGTAATAAAATTTAAAGTTGAAAACCAAGGAAAAGGACCATCAGGTCCATGGAGCATGAAAGTTAATGTGCCATCCTCAAATGCAAATGACCAAGTAAAAACACTCTCATCAGGATCAATACCCGCAGGAGCTGCTGTATCAGGTCAGGCTGTGTTTAATACTCCTGCTGCTGGACTTAATCAACAGGTTACAGTTTCAATTGATCCAAATGGTTCAATAATCGAAACTAGTAAAAATAATAATCAAGCGAGTGTTGCTCTGAACGTAAATCAGATCAATAACTATAACAATGTAAATTATAATAATAATTACAACAATAGTTATAATTATAACAGTAACTACAACAACAATTATGGATACAATAACGGAACACCGAATCTAACAATCAGGATGATAGCTGTTGGAAAAATAGATACTTACAATCAATTTACACAAAACTCATATTTAAGAACATCAGACAAGGTTGCCGTTAAGTTTGAAGTAACTAATAATAGCTCTACTTATACTTCAAGTTGGTTCTGGAAATCTCAATTAGTTGGACCAAACACATACAATAATTATTATAATAATAATTCATATTACAATGGTTATACCTACAATAGTGATGGCTCAAGATCATTCACGACACCAAACCCTGAAAGTGGACTAGCACCTGGAGAAACTAAAACTTATACAACAACATTTGATGGTTTAACTTATGGATCAAACTATATAACAATAAATGTTGATTCATCAAATAATATTACTGAGTCCAATGAAGGTGACAATACTATTAGTCAGTCATTCTTTGTGAACTACTAAACAAGGTTCATACACAACATCACTCAACAACAAAGTAAACAAAAAAATCGCATCACTGCGATTTTTTTGTTTGTCTTACAATCCCCACCATTTTCCAAAACCCTTATACATCAATGTTAGCCATCTTTGCATTCGTTTGAATGAATGTCTTTCTTGCTGGAACATCATTTCCCATCAAAGTATCTATTGTACTACTATCTTCATCAATGTCGCCAAGGGTAACTCTTTTCAAAATTCTCTGATGAATATCCATAGTAGTTTCTCCAAGCTCTTCAGCATTCATTTCTCCGAGACCTTTATATCTCTGAACAGAAATTTTTGCTAATGCTTTTTCTACTACTCCTTTCTTACCCTTAGCATCCTTGGCTCCTTTTCCATTAATAACCATGCCCATTGCATCCACTGCTAATGCGTCATCCTCTTCAGAATTTCCTCCAACCTCATCTACCCCCACATCATCGTCAGGCAATGATTCAGAACTTACCTCTACAGCACTTGGATCAACACCTTCTTTGGCAAGGAAATTATTTAATTCTTCTTGTGCATAAAAATAATGTATTTCTTTTCCCTTCTTAACTTTATAAAGTGGTGGTTGAGCAATATAAACATATCCTCCATCAATCAATGCTCTAAAATATCTAAAGAACAAAGTTAATATAAGTGTACGAATATGGGCACCGTCAACGTCGGCATCGGTAGCGATAATAATTTTGTGATATCTGATTTTAGCTACATCAAATGTATCTCCGATTCCTCCTCCAATTGCAATAACCAGATTACGTACCTGTTCTGATGCAAGAAGTTTATCAAGACGAGCACGCTCAATGTTTAGGATCTTTCCACGCAATGGAAGTACAGCTTGGGTCTTACGGTCACGTCCCATTTTTGCTGTTCCTCCAGCAGAATCTCCCTCTACAATAAACAGTTCTGATTCTTCCGCTTTTCTACTTTGACAGTCTGACAATTTTCCAGGAAGTGTCATTCCCTCAAGCGCACCCTTTCTTAGAACAGAGTCCTTAGCAGCCTTTGCGGCCTTTCTTGAACGCAAAGCCAGAATTCCTTTTTGAACGATTTGTTTAGCATCATCAGGATTTTCCTCTAGGAACATTGAGAATGTTTCGGCAAATGCAGATGACGTAGCTCCCTGTGCCTCCGTAGAGCCTAGTTTTGACTTAGTCTGTCCTTCAAATTGAATCTCCTGCATCTTAACTGAAACCACAGCAACAAGTCCTTCTTGCAGGTCATCTCCAGTTAATGAATCATCATTATCCTTAATTAAATTATTCTTCTTTGCATAAGAGTTTATTGTACGAGTTAAAGCCATCTTAAACCCAGCAACATGAGTTCCTCCTTCTGAGTTAAAAATATTGTTTGCATAAGCAACAATTTTTGAATCTATATCATCAATATATTGCAAAGCAACTTCTACCTGAACATTACCAACCTCTTTTTCTGCATAGAAAATATTCTTATGAATTGCCTTTTGAGTATGATTATAAAATGCAACAAGAGATCTAAGTCCTCCTTCAAAATAAAATGACATTGAAGGAACATTTAATTTTTGATCTTTAATAAAGAATGCATCTTCCAAAACTCTATCTATTTCTTTTACAGAAAAATCTCTGGCATCAATAACATTAATTTCTAGTTTCTTAACTAGGTAGGCTTGTTGTCTAAGACGATTAACAACCTTACTCCAATCAAAATCAATTCCCTCCTTAAAAATTTCAACATCAGGCTTAAATTTTACAATTGTTCCGTGATTCTTTGTTGTACCAATCTTCTTTACAGGAGCTCTACGCTTTCCTTGATCGTATGCCTGCATGTGAATTCCACCATCTTGATGAACCATAACTTCAGTATGCAATGAAAGCGCGTTCACAACAGAAGCCCCCACTCCGTGAAGCCCTCCAGAGAATTTATACGCCTCATTATCAAACTTACCTCCAGCATGAAGAACCGTCATAATAGTTTCAAGTGCAGAAACTTTTGTCTTTGGGTGGATTCCAACAGGAATACCATTACCATCATCAACCACTCTCACATATCCATCAGGCAAAAGAGCAACCTCAATACGACTACATCTATTAGCCATTGCCTCGTCTCTTGAGTTATCAAAAATTTCCCAAATCAAGTGGTGAAGACCTTCAGGTCCTGTTGTTCCGATGTACATTCCAGGACGCTTTCTTACAGGCTCTAGCCCTTCAAGAACTTGAATGTTGGATGCATCATAAACTTCCTTCTTAGGTTTTTTTTCTTCTTTTGCCATGTAAAAATGTGGTTTTTAATTAAACATACATCTCATTTTGAGATTATATATTATAGCGATATTCGTAATAATGCAATAATTATAGCAAAAAATAGACCTCCATACTCATTGCCAATCTATTAATATGTGATATAGTTTTGCAACCTGCGTTACAGGTCCTACTTCCCCTATGGGCACATGGACAATCAACACAAAACTAGTACTCAATCTGAGAGAACGGTGCAGGTATCGTTCTTTTGCAATAGAAAATATAATTATGATCAGATATATTGCTCCACGCTTCACGCGTGACCTCACGGCAATCTTTGTCGCAGCTGGGGTGGAGGCAAAACCAGAACACATAGCCAGACATTCCCACAATGGCTTGCAGGAGGAAGTTAGATTCCTTGTTGATAATCAGAAATATGTCTGCCTACAAAACAACGGGTCAAATGCTTTCCTAAAGAGGGGTGATGATCAAATTGAACTCATTCTTCCGGATGACGCGCCCGAGCATCTGGGGTGTACCGTACACAGCAAGGAGGATTTTGGAAAATTGTTTATAGCTTTTCTCGCAGATGGAGATGGTTCGTTCATCCATCTAAGTGAATACAACACGGACTACAAGACGAATGAGGAAGAACGGCGCTCATTTATGTTTGCACACAATGATGGACCGGTTGTGCAAATCGCCTGGAGACTAACCCCTATTTTTCCAGAAGGCACTTGATGGCAAGACGCACTTCATCCAACAACAAACCCCTTCCGTGTGACAGACGGAAGGGGTGTTTTATTATATTTTTTATCTAACTTCCCAACCTCCCCTTCCATTCATGTCCCCAGTAATGTTTTGCATAATTAAATTGATTTCTTCTTCAACTAAAGTCCTATCATCCGATTGAAAAACAAGCCTTAGTGCATAAGAAGTTTTTACAGGTTCACCTTCTTTATTTTTTGTATATACATCAAACAATCTGATACTTGATAGTAAATCTGTACCATTCTTTGTAATTATAGACTTAACAACATCAGCTTGATCAGCTTCTCCTGGAACGAACACTGAGATATCACGAGACATAAATGGGTATTGAGAATACTTTTTATATTTAACCTCCTTTTGAGTTTCAAATACAATGTCTTCTTTAGGCTCAGGTAATACATTTATGATATTTTGTAATTCTATCTCACAGACATTTCCCAAGACACTTACTCCTCCTGTTCCAATATTTGCTTCAGTAAATTTTACAGAAGACTTTAGTATATCTAAACTTAAACCAGCACTTTCTGGGCTAACTGAACTGGCAAAAAAATCGTTCTTTATAATTTGATCGAAGATCTTCTCTGCCTCTGCTTCAAAGTTATAACCCTTCACCTTTTTCGTATTAGCAATTCCAAAGGCAAGAGAAAGTCTTTCTTTCTTTCCCCCAAATATACTTCCGGACTCATATATTTTAATTGAATCTAGTCCTAATAAATCTGAATATCTTAAATTATGTTCAAGATTTTTTATAAGACCCTCTCCAATAGTATTTCTCATAAATCCCCTATCGATATTTAAAGGGTTCAATATCTCAACATCACCACGCTCTTTTAACGAGTGCGTATAAACCTCTGAAAAACCTAGCTCTTGAAACACTTTTCTGAATGCATTCATGTAATAAAAGTTCTTTAAAACAGGTCTGTTGTTTTCAATAGGTAATTCTACTGGGGAAAGGTTCATGTAATTGAGAATGCGTCCAACTTCATCGACAATATCTAATCCAATCTCTAAGTCCAATCTATATTCTGGGACTAGGATTGTCAGTCCATCGTTATCTCCTGCAACTAATTCAGCCTTAATATCACATCTTCCAAGTATTTCAATAATTTTATCAGCTGAAATTTTATTTGTTAGACCAATTGAACTATTGATAAAATCAATAGAAACATCAAGCCTTCTTACTTCCTGCGCTTCCATTTTTCCCAAAAATACATCTGTAATTTTTCCAAATTTTGCATTCGGGAAAATTGAAGCTAAAGATTCTGAAATTGCATTCATGGCAAGTGCAGTTCTCTCTGGTGTCACTTTGTTTTCATATCTTTTTGATGACTCATTTTTTATACCAACTTTTTGAGATGTTTTTCTAACAGATACACTATCAAAATTTGCAGATTCAATTATTATTTTTTTAGTATCCGCTGTAACTTCAGCCTTCTTTCCCCCCTTAACACCAGCAATAGCAAGCGCACCCTTATCATCGGCAATTACAAGAATATCCGCTGATAATTTTACCTCTGTGCCATCAAGCAATATTATAATCTCTCCTTCTTTTGCAAATCTAACATTTATTTGCCCATCCACTTTATCGGCATCAAAAGCATGAAGAGGTTGGCCTGTTTCAATCATTGTATAATTTGTAAGATCAACTAAAACGTTTATCGATCTCTGTCCCAAAGACTCCAATTGATCTTTTAGCCACAGTGGTGACGCAACAGCTTCAACATTTTCTACTCGTCTTGCCATATATCTTGGACAAACGAATCGATCCTTCCCTTCTCCAGTTTTTTCTTCAACAACATTTACACCAACAGAAAGACTGGTGTTTTCTTCATTAACTTGATTAGAAATTTTTGCAGAATCGTAAACAGGAAGGTTTGCTCTAATATTCAGAAGTGCCCCCAGCTCTTGTGCAACATATCTGTGAGAATAACAGTAGTGTGCACGATCAGGTAAAACTTTTACATCAAAAATAGTATCGCTTAAGTCTCCTGCTTTTGCAGACTCCACTCCCTCAACTTCAAAAATACCCATAGTAAAAGTATTTTCTATCGTTTTTATGTCTGGCAACGCTTGAGCGCTGTCCGTGAAATATTTTTTTAACCAATTATGTGAGATAAGCATTTTAGTATTTTAATTTTATTTTTCTTATTTTGTGTGTTTATGGCCAAAATCTGCTGATTTTGGCACAATTTTTACGCTTAAAAATCGTTTGTTCGTATTTTAAAACTGATTAACAAACCTTAAGTCCCCTGAATACATGTTTCTAATATCGTCAATTCCATATTTAAGCATAACCATTCTGTCTAATCCCATTCCAAAAGCAAAGCCCTGCCATTCTTCAGGATTAATTCCTCCGGCCTTCATAACCTCTGGTCTTACCAATCCCGCCCCACAAACTTCTAACCATCTGTCCTTCCATCTAATATCAATTTCAAACCCTGGTTCAACAAAGGGAAAGTATGATGGTCTAAAACGCATCTCTGTTCCCTCCCCAAAAAACTTCTTAACAAAAGACTCTAAAACAAATTTTAAATTTGCTAATGATACGTTCTTATCAATGTACATTCCTTCAACTTGAAAGAACTCAGCTTCATGTGTAGCGTCAGTTGATTCATTTCTAAAAACCTTTCCTGGAGCAATAATTCTAAAAGGAGGGGTGTGTGATTGCATAAATCTAATTTGAACAGGAGAAGTGTGGGTACGAGGAAGCAGACGCTCGCCAGCAGGTCCTACATCTTTCAACCAAAAAGTATCCTGCATATCACGGGAAGTGTGATCTTTAGGAACATTTAATGCGTCAAAGTTATTAAACTCTGTTTCAATCTCAGGCCCTTCTGCGACCTGAAAACCAATTTCTGCAAAGATTTTAGTTATCTCATTAATAGTTTGTGTCATCGGGTGAAGGTGTCCAATCTTTCCAGCCAAATCAAGATCTAAAACACCATCAACAATACCCTCTGATACATCGTCTGACACCTTATTTGTATTTGATTCTGTCATGTCGTCTAGTATAGCTTATATTGAAAAAAACGTTAAATCCGATATACTATAAGGAACTAGCCAACTTATGCAATATATAATTGAAATATTCAACTATTCCTCGCTGTTTTTCATTGTTTTTTACAGCGTTTTCCTAATGGTGACCCTTATAGAAAACAGAAAAAGAATTAGTGGAGAGTTTGCCCTGCCAAGCCATACAGAAACTCATGCAAGCGAATCAGACTATCCATCTGTAACTATATTAGTACCTGTATTTAATGAACAAAATACTGTTGAAAAAACCATTGAGTCATTACTTAAATTAAACTATCCTGCAGAAAAATTAAAAATAATGATTGTTGACGATGGTTCAACAGACAATACATGGAATGTTGTTAAGAAATATGATAACTATCCACAAATATTATTGCATCAAAAGGAAAATGGTGGAAAATATACAGCATTAAATTATGGTATAGCAAATTCAACAACTGAGATGATTGGCTGTTTGGATGCCGACTCAGAAGTTGACGCTAATGCTCTACTTCATATTATTCCCTATTTTGAGGACAAGAATGTTGGAGCGGTTACTCCATCGTTAAAGATACAAAATCCAGATACTATTTTGGGGCTAATGCAAAACGCTGAATATAACATGGGGGTATTTACTAGAAAAATTCTAGGATTCCTTGATGCACAGTATGTTACACCAGGCCCTTTCTCGATATTCAGAAAAGTGGTCTTTTCAAAAGTTGGAAACTACAAGCATGCGCACAATACAGAAGATCTAGAGATGGCACTTAGACTACAGGAAAGCCACTTTAAAATTGTTAATGCGCATAAAGCCATTGTTTATACAATAGGACCAAGAACTCTGTATAGGCTATATAAACAACGTGTTAGATGGACTGGTGGATTTATTCAGAATGCAATAGATTACAGAAGAATGATTCTAAATCCCAAGTATGGAAATTTGGGAATGCTTATACTTCCCGTTGCTATGTATTCAATTGTCGTTACAGTCTTTTTTCTAGGTTATTCATTTATAAAGTTGATTAAAAATATATTCGAAACGTATCAAAGAATAAACCTAGTGGGCTGGAACTTTGACATCAATGCGTTCACTCTAGACTGGTGGCTTTATAATATTCAAACAACAGCGATTGTTGGACTTGTGACCTTGGTACTTGTTATTTTTGCAATCTGGTATGGAAAGAAACTTACAGGAGTTAAGGATAAGAAAATGATAGATATAGTTTATTTTATTGTTCTTTATTCTCTAATTTCTCCATTATGGCTAATCACATCTATTTATAATACATTAAGGAGAAAGGATGCTCCTTGGCGCTAAATTTGATATAATATAAGGAACACACAAACACACCCTGAATATACTAGACTTTGAGAGTAATTAATATTAAAGTAAACAAATCATGAACGAAAAACCAATTAGAAACCCAATCGACTGGAAGACCTACATTATTTCATTCTTTATTACAGCCCTTATATTCGCGTCAGCCTTTGGTGTGAATAGTCTATTAAATGGCAAAAAGACAGCAGACATAAAAAGTGTTCAGGATCAAATAGCTCTTGATATTCTATCCTCAGAGACTCAATTTGACCTTCTAAAGGAGGCTTCATGTAAAAATGTAGATGACACCATCCTATCTCAGGAAATCAATTCTCTGGCCACAAAGCTTTCATATATGGAGGCAAACAATACAGGAGCAGAAAATGCAGAACTTGTTTATTTAAAGAAGTACTATTCCCTACTTCAGATAAAGGATTATATTCTAATGCAAAGACTTTCTGTTAAATGTGATTTTAAACCTATTTCAATACTGTATTTTTATGGAAATAAAGATGTTTGTCCCCAATGTGTAAATATGGGTTTTGTATTAACGGAACTAAGACAAAAGTATCCAGAAGTTAGAATTTATTCTTTTGATACAAACCTTCAATTATCAGCCCTTAATACATTAAGGTCTATTAACAAAATCTCAGAAACTCAACTACCAGCTGTAATAATTGGAGAACAAGCTATCACAGGCTTCAGAACATATGATGATCTTAAAAAACTTATACCAGAGTTAGAGGCCATCGATAAAACTCGTACAGATTTACAAAAGGCAAACAAGTCAAAGGCTACAACAACAAAATCTATTTTAGATAAGATAATCTAGCTTCGAACTTATCCAAGAAGGCTCAAACATGATATAATTTTTTTATGAATACGAATGTTTATAAAAAAGGGTTATTTTTTGTTGGGTTATTAGTGATGATATTTTATTTTAGCTTTAACTACCTCAATGTCAGCACCGCAATAGCATCTACAACAGGATCAGATGTGAATGCTAATTTAAACACCAAAACCAATGCCTTTGTAGCAAGGTTAAATCAACTACCCCAAGATTTTATTTTTAATATTAATCTTAAAAAAGGAGTACCTGTTTCTCCTGATGTGCAATACCTTAAATGGATTTTAAATTCTGATTCAAGAACTGCGCTAACAGATAATCCAAACAAGACGCTAACGGAGCTGACATCAGCATACGGGCCTATTACAGAGGCTGCTGTTAAAAGATTTCAGACGGTATACCGATCAGAAGTTCTAGACCCCCAAGGCATAACAGCGGCAACTGGTGTTGTCGGAAAAGGTACAAGACAAAAGCTTAATGTCCTACTTACAGAAGCAAGATTAATTGCAAATTATAGCAATTTATTGAATAAGACCTTAAACGAACAATCGTCTGTAGATAATACAAACAGTAGTGTAAGCTCTTCAGATACCGTTGATTTTAGTTATTTAAACTCACTACACTTAGATGCGATTTTAAGCAACTACTCCGGCGTAGCAACAAGTAGTACACAGTACGAACAAGCTTTAGCAACAGCTTCTTCATCTTCAGACCAAGCTATACAAGGTAGTAACTCTAGTAGCAATTCTGGCTCAGGTAATACAAATAACACAACCTCCGTCCCTAGTGATTATGGGAGCGCACAAGTAAACAAAACAACTGATCCACAAGGAATCCTTAGCAAATCACCAGGAATGGGAGTTGTCGCACCATATACATTAATGGGTGTTGTCGCCTTAACCAGTGGAGATTTTATTGGAGCTAATGTTGCATCTTATTTAGGTGGCAAAGGTGTTGGTGTAGATGCTGCAAAAGCACAAGTCTCTGATTTCACCAACACCTTAAGTAATGGAAAAGTTAATATTGGAGGAGCAAGCGGTGGTATTGGGGGAGGTACCAGTGCTGGGGGCAGTACTGGCGGAGGATCTACTGCGTCCGGCGCTGGTATTGGTGGCGTAGGTGCAGGCATTGGCATTGGTGCAGGTATTGGCATCGGTGCAGGAATTGGTGGAGCTGCTATGGGAATGGGTGGCTCAGCAGCTTCACAAACGGTAATCAGTCAATTTGGAGGTAGAGTTATAATGAACATGGTCTGTCCGTGTAGTGCAAACTATCTTATAACAGTTTATGATTTAAGTCTCATGGTACCAATAAGTTTAATATTTCAACCAGGAGTTTCAATGATAAAAAGTAATTACAATCCAACAATTGGAGAAACTGTGATGGGCGGTTATGTCAGAAGCCCTGTGCCATGTATGTTATACGTAGGAGCAGGGTGTGTTCCTTATACAACACCACCTGCAATAGGTGTAATAGATACCTGGAGAGGAATAGGTTCAACACTGGAGCCGATTCATTAGGACAGCAGATTATAGGTAAAACAAAATCCAACATTTTGGATCAAAAAAACACATACATTAATGTATGTGTTTTTTTGTTTTGGAGCCGCTTCCCAGATTCGAACCGGGGACCTACTGTTTACAAAACAGTTGCTCTACCAACTGAGCTAAAGCGGCAATTACTTATATTCATAGCTATGCAATTGCAGTACTCTATAAATCCAGTACAAATAATATAGCATATCGTCTCACCAAATACAAATTTTATAAATTGTTCTTGTGCTCCTCTATTTTGTTTAGAAACAACGACGCAGAACTCCTTCTTCTAACAACAGACTTCCCTTTTATAACATCTCCCAACTTAGAAAACTTCTTCTCTAACATATCAGCAAGTTTAATAAACAATAACTCTAGGACCTTTGCCATTCTGTGAAAGAAGTTGGCTAGTGACTCTCTTTTTATATGAACAACATTATGTCTAACAAGGTGATATTTTCTCAAAACATGCCAATCCCATTCAGGTTTACTGAATTTAACTAGACACTTCTTTCCTGAAAGCTCAAGATCCTTTGAAACAACCATGGTTGCCATGATTAAAAAAGAAAGAGCACAAATTGTATATAATATAAACATAGTGTTTACCTATCTACCAACAGCAAAACGAGAGAACTTTGAAACCTCTATTCTCTCTCCAAATTTTTGAACATACCCATCAATCAACTCTCTGATTGTCAAATCTTGATTTTTGATAAATGGTTGGTCTAGAAGAACTCTTTCCTTGAAATAAGAATCTAACTTACCTTGTAGAATCTTCTCCTTAAGTTCTTCTGGCTTTCCAACAACTTCTTCAGCAAAGATTTCCCTTGCCTTGGTTTTATCAGATTCTGCGATCTCATCCATAGTTCTAAACTCTGGGTTTGTAGCAGAGATTTGCATAGCAATATCATGCGCTAATTGTAAAAATTCTTCGTTCTTAGCAACAAAATCAGTCTCACAGCCTAATTCTACCATTGAACCAATAAGCCCGTTTGAGTGTATGTATGAGGACACAATACCAGCTGCCATTTCTCTATCTCCTTTTTTTGCCGATATTTCAGCACCCTTCTTTCTAAGTAGAATAAGAGCCTTCTCTTCATCACCACCTGCATCTTCTAGAGCCTTACGACATTGCATAATAGAGATTCCTGTTTTATCTCTTAAAGCTTTTATTTGTTCCAATGAAATTTGTGTAGACATAATTAGTATTTTATCAAATTACTTATAATAAGCCAACGAGTTAACCACAGTGACTGTTTAACAACTATCTTGCTGATGTGTGAGATGGAGAATGTGATGTTGAAGCAAATGTTGGCATAGGAGCTGGAGCAGCAACTGGTGCTACCATAGCTTTTTTACCTTCTGTGTAAGCTTCAGCGATTTTTCTTGCAAAGAATTCAATACTTGCAACTGATGAATCATTTGCAGGGATTGGATAATTTATTACAGAAAGATCACAGTCAGAACCAGTTAAAGCAATAACTGGAATCTTTTTCTCACGAGCCTCTGCAACAGCAATATGTTCCTTCTTTGAGTCTACAACAAATAATGCTGCAGGAAGAACATTCATAGAAACGATACCTGAGTATAGGAAATTTAGTCTATCAATTTGTCTATCAATTGTAAGTCTCTCACGCTTTGTGTACTTTGAAAGCTCACCCTTCTCTCTCTTGTGAGTAAGATCAAGAAGCTTCTCAACTCTTTTCTTAATTGAATCAAAGTTTGTAAGAGTACCTCCAACCCATCTACTAGCAACGTAAGGAAGGTTTGCACTATCCGCAACCTTCTTTATGATTTCTTTAGCTTCACTTTTACCTCCAACAAAAACAATTTGCTTGCCAGTATTTGCAATTTTTGTAACAAACTCTAGCGCCTTCTCTAATTGAAGTTCTGTTTTTTCAAGGTCGAATATTTCTACACGATTCTTAACTCCAAAAATAAAGGGCTTAACGCTTGGATGACGTCTTGTTTTTGTAAAACCATAATGAGCGCCAACCTTAAACATGGCGTCTATAATGGGGCTTTTTTTCTCTGGATTTGATGACATATGTGAAAAGAGTCTATCACAAAGGCTTTTTATTGGCAACTAGATAGCTAGGCCTAGCAGTAAATCAGCCTTTTTTCGCCTTTCATCGATATCTCTGACAGCCTCAACTATAGCTTCTTTATCTTTCCCTGACACAGTTTCAACAATTTTAGCAGCAATTTCTGGAACATGAGTCAATTTCTCTGCTTCTTTAATCAAATCCTCTGGAGTAGTTTCTTCCTTTAAATTTCTTGTAATCCACCTAGATACTGTAGTTTCCTTTTTTATATCAGAATAAGAACCTAGACCCTCTGACATCAAAACCTGATTGGCATATTGCTCTGAAACTCTATTAAGCTCCTCGTAAGCAGCAGATTGCATCGCCCAAGCATCTTTTTCAGGTGGCAAAGCCTTATATCTAAGTTGAGAGGCCTTATAAGCTTCTGTATAATTTGACCGATGTCGAAACCGGTCAGCGGTAACCTTAAACCACTCTTTGTCATCGGCTAAGTCCTCAGGCATTTTTTCAACAACTGTTTTAGTTAGGAACTCTTGAAAGCCATGAGAAATCTCGTGGGAGACAAGACTCATTGCTGTTGGAAGATCTACATTCTTAAGAACCGATTTATATAATATTAACACGCCGATTTTATCAGGTTCATAAGTGGGCATCCACATAGCTGATTCTCCACTAAAAACTTCGTCATACAGAACAATTGATATTTCTTGATTCAGACCATATTCTTTAGCTAGTTTCTTAACGTATCCCTCCAAAAAAGATACCTGCTGATCAGAGTCCATCTTAGACTTCCATTCTTCTCTCAAAACAAATAGCTCTTTTGGATTATAGGAATCGATTGCGGACACATTAGCACCTTTATGTTTTTTCTGTAAAGTTTCACTTGGTTCATAGGTTGAATAAATATGTGCCTCGGCATCTAAGACTTCCTGAGGCACTACTTCGTCTCCAAAACTAGATGGAAAATTCTCAACCATTTCTCGTAATTGGCTGGCTGAAAATTTGCCCTTCAACTCTTCAATTGAAAGCGCATTGATTTTACGAGCAACAGAAATAGCCTCTTCTCCTTCAAGAACATAGCTTTCGACTTTTTTAGTATCTTGATTAGCGTCAGGAGAAGGTTTGTTTTCCATATTTGTAATATTATCATAGACATTGAGGTCACTCAATGAGAGGATCATTTTATGAGGTTGATTGTTAAGTAGGCGACACAATCACAGTCCTTCAATTACTCGGAATCATTATCCGCTCCATCAGAGCCGGAATCTGTTCCGGTAGAGCCTCCATTTGCAGAGAAGTCCTGCAGGGCGTTTAGAATTGGGCCAATATTACCCAGGAATATGGACTCAATATTATGCCATGACTGCTTAATACGGTGATCTGTAACTCTATCTTGAAGAACATTGTATGTTCTTATCTTCTCAGATCTATCCCCTGTTCCCACCTGATCCTTTCTTTCTTTTGAGAATTTCTTTGCATCTTCCTCTTCCTTTAATAATGCAAGCTTTGATGTCAAAATTTGCATTGCCATTTCACGGTTCTTAAGCTGACTTCTTTCTCCAGTACATCTAACATCAATTCCTGTAGGTCTGTGAATTAGTCTAACAGCAGTTTCAACCTTGTTAACATTCTGTCCACCAGCCCCACCTGAACGTGAAAATTCCATATCAAGATCTGATGGATTAATTTCAAATTTAACTTTTTTGCGAATTGGCAAAACTGCAACAGTCACAGTGGATGTATGAATTCTTCCAGATTTTTCTGTAGCAGGAACACGCTGAACTCTATGTACTCCAACTTCCCATCGTAAAAATTTGTAAATTTCCTTACCTTTAAATTCTATACTTGCAAACTTATATCCACCTGATTCACTTTTACTTATATCAACCTCTTTCCAAATCCAGCCTTGCGCATCAGCATATCTTTCATACATAAGTGCTAATTGCTCAGCAAAAAGTGAAGCCTCCTCCCCTCCTGCACCTGGTCTAATTTCAATAATAATTTCAGAAGGAAAATCTTCTTCTTCCTCATCAGCTTTCAATATTTCAGCCACTCTATCTTCTATTCCTTTGATTTGCTCATTAAGTGTAGCCATTTCTTCTTTTGCCATTTCCATCATTTCTGGATCAGTAGACATCTCCTCTATTTCTTTTTTTTGCACCATAAGACGCTCGTATTCATATGCGAGAAAACTTGTCTTATTGTTTTGTTTTAATTCATCTATATTTTCCATGTTTGTTTAATTATAGTATATATTGCCAAAATCTGCTGATTTTGGCACGATTTTTACGCTTAAAAATCGCCTTATCAGGCAAACAAAAAAGCCGCCAATAAATTGAGCGACTTTCTTGTTGTCTACGCTATTTATTTGAAGTCTTTTCTTTTGCAGGAGCAGCCTTCTTTGCTGCGGCAGCTGCTGTAGCACTAGCTTGTCTTGCCTTAAACTTCTCAACACGTCCGGCAGCGTCAAGAACCTTTTCATTACCTGTATAAAATGGGTGGCATTGTGAACAGATTTCTATACTAACGTTCTCTTTTGTTGATCCAATAGTAAAAACGTTTCCACATGAACATGTGAATTTAGCATCGGCTGTGTATTTAGGGTGTATATCGGCTTTCATAACGGCAATATTACCCTAAAAGGCAAAATAAGGCAAGTCACGTGGTCTGCCTTAGGTCTACCCTCAGTCTGTCTGCCAGGACCATAGCCTGAAACAGGTTTCTTTAGAATTTCTTTATAGAAAACTCATGTCCATTAGGTATGATTGCAGTATGTATACTTATGTCTTTATCGATGCCTCAAATTTATTTTACGGTGGAAAAAAGTCTCTTGGCTGGAGTATTGACCATGAAAAACTGACACTCTACTTCAAAACTCGCTATCAAGCTTCTAAAATCTATTATTTTGGGGGTGTTGAAATACATGACTTTCCCTTTGACTATAACGAACATAAAACTGTCCCTATTAAGGATGTGGCCAATTACCTAGTTAATTTTATAGATATGGATTCAGTAAATATGACAAAAGAAAAACTTTTACTTATTAGTAGCCACCTTAAAAGAATACGATTTTATATAAAAATAGAAGGATTCGGCTATAATCTAGTTTTAAAACCTGTCAAAACATACAAAGGCGATAATGGAACAGACCAAAGAAAGGCAAACTGTGATGTAGATATGACTTTTTGTCTCATGCGTTACATGAATTATTTTGACAGAGTTTTGATTTTATCAGGAGACGGCGATTTTCTTCCAGTTCTTAAATACCTACGCGACAACAACAAGGAAGTCCTTATATTAGCAAGATCTAAAAGGACAGCTAGAGAAATAAAAAAGTTTGCAGGTGATAAATTTTTAGATTTCGAGTTTCTACGTACCCACATTGAATTCAATGATGACGACAAGAATGAAAATACAACAAAGTAAAAAGCACCCGCGAAGGATGCCTTTATATGTCTGGTGTGTCTATTATAACAAAAAGTAGTTTCACGTCAAGCAAAAATTATTTGGGAAATTATTATCTTTACATATTCAATTTCAACTACTTATTCTCTACTAGTTAGCCCCCAGAATATCAATATTACCCTGCATTGTAGTAACACGCCCCATAACCTGATTACCATAGAATTGATTACTTGAATTACATATTTTACCAGAATAATACCTACATGCAGCGTTCCTTTCTGCTGTATAACCTCCTGCCCCAGCTCCTAAATCTGATAAATATACAGCAGTTGCCATTAAAGCATCCTCTGGATTCCAAGGGTCAACGTATGTTTTTCCTACATTTGATGCAACTCTATTTCTATTAATCATCCATGTTGATGGAATAAATTGTGACGGCCCCATTGCTCCACCATAACCACTATTGCCGATTGGACACGATACAAGAGTTTTATATGGGTCTCTTCCTGTTTCCTTCATGATCTGTAAGAACGGAGGGACGTCACGTGACAACTTCATAAGATTAGAAACTGGAGTTCCTGATGTTTTTTTGACTCCAGCTCCTGTTGAGGAATCGCTCAAATAACAAGTACCAACATTTGAGCCCATATTGCTTTCCTGCTGAATAATTGCTAGGACAAATGCCGCCCTAACTCCAGTTTTTGACATAGCCTCCTTTGCATAAACAACAGCATCTCCAAATTTAATGGATGGTGTATCTCTCAAGGCAAAAAGAGCGTTCCTAATTTCTGTAGCACGCTTAGTTTTATTACTAATTACAGTTTTGTAATTTTGCTGTTCGTTCTTGTTTAAGCTAAGTAGTTTCTGCTTATCAGCCTCTAATTTCTTTACCTTCGATTGTTCTTGTTGAACATTAAATTTTGCATCAATTTCCAAATTGCGCTTCTCGCCTAATTGACCTTTTACAACCTCATTGCTTTTCTTTGCATCCTTCACGCTATTTAAATGCAAACTTAAAGACTGTTTAATTGCTGTAAAATTATCGAAGTCTATAAAAAATTCTGAAATATTTTTGCTACTTAAAAAAGATTCTGCTACAGACAAATCATCCAACTCTCTAGTTCTTTGAATGACCTGAGCCATAGACTCCTGACCTTTATTAATTTTCTCACCCAGCGCTGTTATTGTATTTGTCTTTACAACAATATCTTTTCCTAAATTATTTATAGAAATTTCGTGTTTTCTAATTTGGAGTTGGGCTGTTTTAATTTTAGCATCAAGAATAGCGATATCACGAGAAATAGATGTTCCTTCTTGCTGTTTAGAATCTAAAATAGCTTGCTGATCTTTAATCTCTTTATCAATATTAGTAAGCTCAGCCTGACAGGCTGCTTTTTGCTCCGGAGTTGTACAATCGACTTGAGAAAAAGATATTTGTGGAATAAAAAAAACTAAACAAAACAAAAAAATGGCTCCACATAATATGGCAACCATTTTGTTGCAAAAACCTACTTTATTACCGACCTTTCCAAACACCTTAGCAAATGACATATGTATTCCATTATAACCACTTTATGCAAAAACTCCAAACAAATACAAATAGCAAACTCCAAACAAATTGTTGTCCTAATTATTACTTTTATCTTTATTGATCTCTTTTTCTACACTATCAGCTATCGATAGAAAATCTGCAATTTCTTCTGCTGTTAGATTTCTTGGTTTAGTATCCTTAATACAAAAAACAGCTATTGGATAGCCGGTTTCATAATCATAAATTGCAGTACCAGCGTAGAATCTAATAAATGGACTTCCTGTAACCATTGGATTTTCAGCAAAACGTTTATCTTCCAAACAATCTGGAATTATAAATAAATTTTTTGAAAGAAGTGCTTGCCCGCAGAAAGAAATTGCCCTATCCCCCTCTCTGCCTTCTAGTCCTTGACATGACTTATAATATTCTTTTTTCTTATCCAAAATTGTCAATGTAGAAATTGGTACATGTAAATCATCCGTAGCTTTTTTAGTAAAAATATCAAAACGAGCTTCCGGCGCTAAGTTATCAAGAATCCCCATTTCCATAACTCTTTTTAAACGCCCATCCTCATCTGGGGGAAGATTTGTAGAAAACGCATCCATTGAATTATTCATTGAATTATTTGTTGTCATACCAATATTATATCACTTTTGTTTTTAAAAAGTATAGTCATTAGTCAGGTCGGTATACACCTCTGACTAGATATAAGAAAAACCCGCCATTAGGCGGGTTATCTTTATGTATCAGGATCTATAGTAGATTATTCAGCGTCCTCTTCCTTCTTTCCTTTCTTGTCTGTAACTTCAATTGCATCCATGTCAATTTCAGTTGCAGTCTCTTCTACTTCTTCCTTTGCTTCTGCAACAAGTGCGATAACCTCATCAGCATCTGTTATAAGAGTAACTCCAGCTGGAAGCTTAATGTCTCCAGCATGAATTTGTGAATCAAAGTCAACAAGTGATGAAATATCTACTTCAATATCATGAGGAAGATCCTTTGGCATTGCCTCAATTTCAATTTCATGAAGAACCTTAACAAGGTTTCCTCCTAGAGTCTTTACAGCCTCAGATACTCCAACGAATTCAAGAGGAATAGCAATCTCAACTTTCTTTCCTTTTTCTAGTACATAAAAGTCTACATGTCTGATTTTACCTCTAACTGGCTCTCTGTCTACATCATGTATAAGAGTGTCATGATCTACTCCTTCATATGAAAGAGTAACAACTGTTGATTCTCCAGCTGCTTTCCAAACCTTTAATAATTCAACCTCATTAACCCAGATTGGTGTTGATTCTGCCTTAGGACCATAAAATACAGCAGCGATTTTAGCATCACTTACTGTTTTACCGCCTTCACGCTTTTCAGTTATAAGCTTTAACATAGTGGGGTTATTATATATACTTTTTACGAATTTGCAACCATGCAGACAGAACACACAAGCTTTTCAAATACACACAAATTTATGCTGAAATTTGCTCTACTCACTGCAGTTCTTAAGGTATTTGAAAAGCTTTCGTATTTTGCTGCCTGCGGAGGCCCGACTATTATCAACTATTATTAGAAACAGGCCGTTTTTGGCAAAACTAAAGACCATTCATTATTCTCAATTTTTTCTCTACAACTTCAGCAACAGCATCTTCTGCAGATTTTAGATATTTATATGGAGCAACTTCATCTTTAAGTTCGGCTATGGATTTTACAAGAGCTTCTTTGTAAGCAACACGTAGCTCTGTATTATAGTGAACGATACTAATACCAGCAAGAACTGCCTGATGTAATTCTTCATCCGTTATTCCAGATGCACCATGTAATACTAGCGGAATACTCTTTCCTTCCATTCCATTTTCTCCAATCAAAGTGCAGACCTCTTTTATCTCTCTAATCCTCTCAATGTTAAGAGCTGGGTTTCCACCTTTAATAACACCATGAACATTTCCAACGGCAGGAGCTAATAGATTAACACCAGTTGCTTCAACGAAATTTTTGGCTTCTTCAGGTTGTGTTAAAGATTCAGGTGCAATATTCACGCCTTCCGGAAGTTTGTCCCAGACCTTTGATGATTGACCAATGTATCCTAATTCCCCCTCAACAAGCACTTCCCGGCCAGTTTTCAGAGAATAATCTTTTGCGTACTCCACAACCTTTTTTGTAACAGCAATACTTTCCTCATTATCCTTTGAGGCATAGTCAATAATCACAGCATCAAATCCAGCTTCAATTGCCTCAACTGATCTTTCGTATGAATAAGTATGGTCAGCATTTAAGAATATCTCAAAACCTCCACCATTAGATACAGATGACCGTTTTACAGCATCAACTAGCGCCACAGCATTTTGAATTCCAAAAAAATCGCGCTCGCCTTCCGATACTCCAATAATCACTGGAACATTTAGTTTCTTTGCAGTTTTAACAATCGCATTAAATGCCTCCAAATTAGATATATTAAAATGGCCAATAGCCTTTCCTTCTTTTTCTGCCTTATTTATTGCTTCGCTTAATTTCATACTGACATAATAACATATTCAAATTAATAAAGTTATTCAAAAAGTTATCCACATGAGGACTTATAAATCTTCATAATTTCTTTCATTTGATCCTGTATAAAATAAAGATGTTTAATCCCAAAACCGATAGAATAAGAATGCTGGCAAAACTTTTCCCCGAGCTAATAATCGAATTAAATAGAATTTTTAGCACTTCAACAAATATCTATATCGATTGGCAAAATGTCATTCACTGGCAAAACAAACTCGGATTTCATATCCATTTTGTAAGACTTAAACAATTTTTAGATTCCTTTGACTCAATTAGAGCTGTTAATATATACACTGGAACATCGGAGAGTAGCAAAGAGTCTATAAAACAAATTAGCGAACTTAGAAGTTCAGGGTATACCCTCTCTACAAAGGCTGTGAAATTAATTAGAATTTCAATAGATACCTCCAATACATCTACAAATTCTACAGTTATTTTAAGTAACTTTATCAAAAAAAATTTTATTTCCATAATGGACAGTGCGTCTATTGAGCACCTAAACGGAAGACTTACAAAACTCAACAGAGAAGGTGTTCTTTACATTGAGGAGAGAAAATGCAATTTTGATGTTGAAATAAGCAGAGATATGCAAAGGGATTTCGAAAATGGAATCACAAAAAACTACATCTTGTGGAGTACGGATAGTGATTTCGCAGACCTTATAATACAAATAGAAAAAGGTGGAGGAAAAGTATATATTTTTGCTATGTCCGGATGCATTTCATTCGAATTGAACCAGACCACAGTCACCATATTTGATATAAGAAAAATAAGAGAATTTATCTGCTGGCCAAAAGAAATTAGCAAGGAAATAAAGGATATAATCAACAGACTCTAGAAAGCCAAAAGGACTCCTTTTGGGAGCCCTTAAGCGATAGATTAATGATCTCTACTGATCATGTATATTCTATCAACATCAAGCCGCATGTCAACAGCAATATTAAATAAAAAATATGTTATAATATTTCCATAAATATGGCTTCCTTATTCAAAAAGATCTTTAATAACAAATATGACATCGTAACTATTGGCGATGTCGCTGTTGATGCTTTTATAGAAATTAATCAGGAGCAAGTTGGAAATCAGGTTAGAGAGTCGATTAATCCAATTACCGGCCACAGAGAATTAGGACTAGCATTTGGAGAAAAGATTCCTTATAAATACTCTGAAGAGATTTTTGCCGTTGGAAATAGCGGAAATGCAGCAGTAGCTTCAGCAAGACTAGGTCTAAGTACCGCGATAATAACTACAGTTGGAGGTGATCTTAATGGGCAGAAAGCAATCGAAAAATTAAATAAGGAGCATGTTGAAACATCATTCGTAACAGTAAACAAAGAAAGTAAAACAAATTATCACTACATTCTGTGGTACAAGGCAGATAGAACAATTTTAACCAAACATGAAGATTGTGACTACAAACTACCTGAGATTATTAATACCAAGTGGATATATTTAAGTTCAATAAGCGATCACTCTGTTGGTGTACATAATGAACTTATAAACTATTTAGAAAAGTACACGGATGTAAAATTAATTTTTCAGCCTGGAACATTTCAATTAAAGATGGGTCGCGCTGCATTAAGGCAAATTTATGCAAGAACAGATTTGTTCTTCTGTAATATTGAGGAAGCTGAAAAGTTATTAGAATTAGAAATCATCAAGACGAGCTTAGATACGAAAGAACGTTCACAAAATATCAAAAGGTTATTACTTGGAATACAAGCGCTTGGTGTTAGTCTTCCAATAATCACAGACGGACCAAATGGGGCGTATGTTTTACAGGAACAGGACCTTTACAGAATGCCAATTTTTAACGATATTAATCCCCCATTAGAAAGAACCGGCGCTGGAGATGCCTTTTCTGCAACCTTTTCAGCTTGTCACATGAGAGGGATGGCATTGGAAGATTGTCTTAAATGGGCTTCCATTAATTCAATGAGTGTGTGTAAATATGTAGGCTCCCACAAAGGTCTATTAAATGAGGCTCAGATTAAGGTTTATTTAGATCAGGCACCCAAAGGCTGGGGGTTGGTGAAAATGTAGTTAATTATGAGATTTCGAAGTAAATCAACACGTATTCAACAAAATTCAATATCATTTTAAATATACCCCTGTGATACAATATCAAACACTATCATGCCTACGATTCCCCTATCTTACATAAAAGAAAAATGGCAGCATGCGGGTTTTCAGAAGTATTTGAAGAATACAGGGTGGATGTTTTTTGGCAGGATATTCTCTTTGGTTATATCGTTATTCGTAAGTATTTATATTGCTAGACAGCTAGGTCCAGAACAATATGGTACGTTGAATTTTATTATAAGTTTTGTAAGTATTGCTGGCATTACTTTATTTGCCATTGATTCTTTGGTTATCAAAAAACTAAATCACGAGCCAGAAAATACTAATAAAATATTAGGTTCAGCCATATTTATAAAATTTATAAATAGTTTCTTTATAATAATTGCGTCAACAGTCTCAGCTTTATTTTTTGCCCACAACCAATCAACAACGCTTTTAGTATTAGCATATTCGACATTTGCTATATTTCAATCCTTTAATGTCATAGACTATTATTTTCAATCACACGCGAACAATAAACCTGTATCCATACTAGGTATGTGTATTAGCTTTATCTCCTCAATAATCAAACTTATAATGGTATTCCTAGGCCTACCAATTATATTCCTTTTACTATCATATGTGTTTGACAATATAATGAGTGTTATAGGATACACCTATCTCTATAAAAAATACGTGGGGTCTATTTTTTCTTGGGTACTAAAGAAAAAATTAGTTTATTACTTTATTACAAACTCTTGGCCTTTTACTCTGGCCGCAATAGCCTCTTCAGTCTATGTAAGAATAGATCAAGTGTTTATAAAGGTCCTTATGGGATCAGAATCAGTTGGTTTATACGTAATTGCCGTTAGATTTTCTGAAGTATGGTTTTTCATCTCTAGTGTAGTCTGCGCATCACTTCTTCCAGCAATATTAAATGCTCAAAAAACGAATCATGATCTATTTTTATCTAGAAGTAAAAGACTATATACTTTATTATTTTACTCTGCCTTTGCAATATCTATTTTTATTTACATATCTTCTCCGTTAATAATTAATACATTATACGGACCCGCTTATTTTCCAAGTATATTAATACTAAGAATTTACATATGGTCAATTATCGGAGTATTTATTGGAACAGCCCTACAGCAATTTCTGCTTGCTCAAAATAAATTTAAAACCATATTATTTTTAAATACAATAGGCATGATTATCAGCCTTTCGTTGAACTATATTCTTATTCCGATTTGGGGAATCAAGGGCGCTGCTATGGCAAACATAATTGCCTATACCCTACCTTTTTTAATAACTATTTCATTACGTGGAATGAAGGACCAACGCAAAGCTTTCGTTTCAGCAATCTTTAAACCATTATCATGAAAAAAGAAAAAACTAAAAAATTCATTTCAATAATATGGGGTTATTCACCTCACATGTATAGTTTTGCACCTGAGGAGAACTATCATCTTCATGCCATTAAGGTCGCAAAGGATATGGGCTTTAAAACCTATGCTATAGTTGGTGGCAGTAGATTGGATATGGAAAACGATCCTCATTTTGATAAACTCACAGAGGTTCTGGAATATAAAAATTTTTTAAACTTCTTGTATCAAATATTGAAGTTTTCTTTCCAGGGGGGCGTTTTTTACGTCAACAGCTACGAATGGCAATCTTTTGTTGTACCATTTCTTGCAAGAAAAACTATCTTTATGGCGCACACTCAACCAAAAAGGCAGACGAGAATAAAACAACTTATTCAAAATTTTGTATATAATTTTTATTCTGCAATTAGATTAAACAATGAAACTGAAAAAGAATTTTTACTTAAGGAAGGAACAAAAGGGATCAAATTATTTGTAGTACCACTGGTTGTTTCTCAAGATGTTTTTAAACTAGAAGAGACAGGAGTAGAGAGAAGGGATTTAGTTTGCTTTGGAAATGTAACCGAAAAGAAAAACATTTTGACTGTATTAAAAGCCTTTGAGTTAATAAAATCAAAATATCCCTTAATAAAAATTAATATTATTGGAAAAATTTTTGATACAAGAGTTATTGATTTTATTGAAGCCTCTGAATTTAAGAAGGATTTTATACTACAGGGTTTTTTACCAAACAAAGAGCTTGTTATGTCTCTAAACAAAAATCTGATTTATATTAATTCCTCTTTTGATGAGGGTCAGTGTGTAGCGGTTTACGATGCTGCACTGTGTGGGTGCGTACTGTGTTTACCTAACATTATGTCGTTTAAGGATGTATTCAAAAACTCATCGCTAATTCATGAAGTAAATGGTTATAAACAAATTGCCCTGAATATAGAATATTATATAAAGAATCCAAGTGTTGTTGCGGTGTATCGACAAAAAAACATAGATATGATAGAGCAAAATTATTCCATTCAATCTGTGGAGAAAGGGCTTATCAAACTAATCTCAAATGTCTAATATAATGTGTAAAAAAACTAAAACAGGTTCTCTGTCTACAGAAATCTACAAGATAATTTTTCAGCTAAAAACAAAACTTAAACCAATTGCCAAACTAATCACTAACAAGAAGATCCGAAATATAATTCTTTATGTAAACTCAAGTTTTAGTAGCTATACCTTTAAGCGAACCATGCTTAAATATTATAATGGTCTGTCTAGTTCACAGATTGATAGTGATATCAAAAAAGTGGTAGAATTTCTGAAACACAATAAGTCATCATTATTCCCCTATGAGTTTACTAAAAAATATTCAAAATTAAATGTAGAGGTATTAACTGATCTGGAAAATGGACTGAGATATGTATATCTGGATGCAAAAAAATTATATTTTAAGAGGAGCTACGATGAGGCAAAAATTAAAAGCGTCTTTTCCGCCTTATTGATGGAACAAGACCCTGAATCTCCGCATCTTTATTTAACAGAGGATTTTAACCTGTCAGAAGATGATATATTAGCAGACATTGGTGCCGCAGAGGGGGAGTTTTCTTTGAGAGTTGTTGATAAGGTAAAAAAAATCTATTTATTTGAATATGACCCAGAATCCATAGAGGCGCTAAAAGCAACATTTGAACCTTGGAAGAATAAGGTACAAATTATTGGTAAGTATGTGTCAGATGATATAAGTAATAGCCACACCACTCTAGACAACTTCTTTGCTGAGGAAAACCCCTCATTCATAAAAGTTGACGTTGAAGGCGCTGAACTTGATTTACTCCATGGTGCAAAAAAAATACTATCAAGCAAAAGCCCTATGAAATTTATTACAGCTTCTTACCATAGACATAATGATGAAATAACCTTACGCGATGAACTAATTAAATATGGTTTTGAAACAGGATACTCAAAAGGATATATGTTATCTATTTGGGATGATATACTAAAGGAGCCATATTTGCGAAGGGGCATAATAAGAGCAAAAAAATCATGATTAGAAATTACTACAATGTACTAAAAGCGATCATATCCGAGTGTAAAAACTGGCCATCTGTTATTTTTTCAAAAATACTTGATTTAAAGCTGGAGAATATTATATTAAGAAATGGAAATATTCTATATGTAGGAGATAAAATAGGTAGAGCTGATCTATCAATGTTCGCAGAAATCTGGCATGAAAAATACTACAACCCGAAAGGGTTTGAGATACAGGAAAATGATACGGTTTTTGACATAGGTGCTAATAATGGATTTTTCAGTATTTATGCAGCCAGCAAAGCACAAAAAGGTAAGGTGTATGCATTTGAACCTGTCCCCTTTTTGTCGGATAAAATAAAGAAAAGTTCAGTCTTAAATAATTTTAAAAATCTTATTATAGAAAATCTTGCTGTTGGCAATAGTAACTCTAAATGTACTTTCTATGTGTCTAAGATACATAATGGTTGTCACAGCCTATATAAACGAGCCGGTGAAATGAAAGAAATAACTATTTCAGTTATAGATTTAGAAGAATATTGTAAAAGCAAAAATATTAAAAAGATAGACTTTCTTAAACTGGACTGTGAAGGCGCGGAGTATGAAATAATTAATAAAAAAAATATCGAATTTATTAAAAAAACCGTAAATAAAATATCAATGGAGTATCACGATACTATCAACAAACATTCACACGAGGAAATACTAAAGACTCTATCGTCTGCTGGTTTTTTAACGAAAATATCCTTAGGTTATATATACGCAAAAAATGGAAACAAATAAAATCAAAAGAATAGTAATATGGGGGTTGAGAAAGAAATACCATACCCATCGTCATATACATCAAGCCTTCTACAAAAATGCAAAGAAACTTAGTTATGAAACCATTTGGGTCGAGGATGAAAAGGAAAGTCAAAAATATATACAGCCAGGAGATTTAATTATTACAGCAGACCCTGTAGGCAGAATGGTTCCTGAAAAGTTTAAAATTGAAGATTACAACCTACCTATACGAGAAGATATTTTCTATTGTCTTCATAACCTTAAGGAGATATTTACAAAACAACTTAAAAGAGAAAACTTCATTAATTTGGCCGTATATTCAAAAGGAGCTGAGGAATCAGACATTAAAATAGATACAGCAAGATATTTTGACTCAAAAACAAGGACTTTGTACCAGCCGTGGGGTACAGATCTCTTGGCTGAGGAATTTATGAAACCTGTATTTAATAAAAATAAATTTGTTTTTTGGGTCGGAAGCATATGGAATAATAAATTAGACCAGGGTAACCTAAGAGAAATTGATGAGCTAAAAAGAACACTTAAGGCAAACAAAATTAGTTTTATCAAGGTTAGATTTATTCCTGATTTATTTAATAGATTTTTAGTGAGGGTTTCCAGAATTGCGCCAGCTATTGCTGGCAAATATCAAGTTGATACAGATTATCTCCCCTGCCGAATGTTTAAAAACATATCTTATGGACAACTCGGAATAACCAATGTTAAAAAATTTATGGATATACTGGGAGATAGCTATGTTCAAGGAGAAACAATAGCAGAATTGATACAAAATAGTCTAGAGCTTTCAAAAGAGAGTTATTTTGCTATAATTAGGAAACAGCAGGAAATTGTAAAAAAATACACATACAAAGAATCGATAGAGAATATTATTAAATTTTTAAATAAATAAACATGAAAGAAGAAGTATCACAAAATTTTACAAATGTACTAAATTTTTCTAGAAAAACAATACTACAGAGGTTTATATCTCGGCCTTTTTATGTTATATACAAAGTCCTCATCTCTAAATTTTACAATTTACTTTTCGCAAATAAACCTTTTTTTGTTTCTGAGAAAACTTTTTGGGGTGACAAGATGAAGATGGTTCTTCCAGAAGACGCCTCTCTTTTCCATTGGGGGATGGTGCCGGGGGAAGAAGAGAATCTAACAAGATACATGATACAGACAGTACAAGAAGGATGGGTTGTTATAGATATTGGCGCAAATCATGGGTATTACTCATTATTATTATCAAAACTAGTCGGTAGAAACGGAAAAGTTTACTGTTTTGAACCTACACCAAGTACAACCAAAATACTTAAAGAAAATACTGAAAAAAAGGAAAACGTCATTGTCGAACAAAAAGCTATTTGGTCTAAAAATGAAAAATTAGATTTCACAGATTACGGACAGGGTTTTAGTGCCTACAATTCGTTTTTGCCAAATGTAGATTGGAAAGATACGGAAAAACCAAAGTCGAAAATCAATATACAAGTTGATGGAATAGTCTTAGATAATTATTTAAAGTTCTCTAAAATTAGACCTGACTTCATTAAACTAGACGTTGAGGGGGCGGAGCTAGATGCTCTTATAGGAATGAGAGCTACTCTTATTGCCTGTACGCCTATTATAAGTGTAGAATTTTGGGTGAATTCCTTATGGAGCAACAGAAATGATGAAATACTTAGTTTTTTTGAAAAAATAAACTATTCTGTATTTAGGATTGATGGTAAAGGTATTACAAATTTTTTCAAAGAGAACGCACATTTTGAACACGATTACACAAACCTTGTTTTCATATCCAAAAAATGAAAATCATTCAGAATCTAGTATCTGTGATAATACCAAGTTACAACACCGAGAGTTATATTTGTGAATCTATTGAATCTGTCTTAAACCAAAGCTATACCAAAATCGAGATACTGATAATAGACGATGGTTCAACTGATAATACAGAACTCATACTTAAGGATTATATAAAAAACAATCAGATTAAGTACTTCAAAAAACAAAACGGAGGGCCTGCCTCGGCTCGAAATCTTGGAATTAAAAAATCAACTGGTGAATACATTGCTTTTATAGATGCTGATGATATGTGGGAGAAAAATAAGATAGAACGTCAGCTTCAAATTATTAAAGAGACTCAATCTGACCTAGTCTATACAAGCAGATATCTAATCAATAGTAATAATACACAAAGAACATTTGATGATTTCCACTTTCAGGAATCTCTATGTGGATTAATTGATAATAATTATATAATAAATTCCTCCGTTTTATTAGGAAAAGAAGTTGTATCAAAATACTTATTCGATGAGTATACTGAAAGTTTTGCCGTTGAAGACTATAAGCTATGGTTAAAACTTAAATCACTGAACTACAAATTCACTTTTATAAATGAACCACTAACATTATATAGAATACATTCTAAACAAATTTCACATACTGCATTAAAAAATTTAATCAAGCTCTATTGGAATATATTTTTATACGGACTAGAAGGTACGAAGTCTTTTAATTATCGCGCCCTTGGACTATATAAATATTTTAGACTTACGATGTATAGACTAAAATTAACTATATCGAAATGAAAATTGCAATTCTCCACGTCTGTACAGGTAAATATACAATCTTTTGGAAAGACTTTTATTTGAGTTGCGAGGAAAATTTTGTAACAGAGGCAGAAAAACACTATTTTGTTTTTACAGATTCGCCTGAGATAGATTTTGAAAAAACAAACAAGAATATTCATAGAATATACCAGAACAATCTTGGGTGGCCCGATAATACTCTCATGAGATATAGTATATTCCTAAGGGTCAATCAGGAGCTCGAGAAAATGGATTACATCTTTTTTTTCAACGCTAACCTAATTTTTGTCAAAAAAATATCCGCCGAAGAAATTCTTCCAGCTGAAGGCCAAAAACTTGTAGGATGCTTACATCCAGGCTATTACGACAAACCTAGAGGTAAATTTACTTACGAAGGCAACCCAAAATCTACTGCTTATATAGATAAAAGTCAGGGTGTATATTATTTTGCTGGTGGAATAAATGGAGGCTTAGCAAAACCTTTTCTTGAAACAATACAAATTCTAGATATTAATATAAAAAGGGACAAAGAAAACAAAATAATTGCAAAATGGCACGATGAATCACACTGGAACTGGTACCTTAATAATCACTTAGATATTGTGAAGATCCTAACTCCGGCCTATCTATATTACAGTGAGAATAATTTACCATTCGAAGCAAAAATATTGTTAATAGATAAAAAAACACTAGGGGGACATTCTAAATTTAGAAATAAAACTGAATTAAAACTTATATTAAACTCTCTGAAGACATTTATTAAAAAAGTAATTAAATCGAATAGGACATAGAAATCAAAAAAAGTAACGCTTCAACGCTAGCAATCTTACGAGTACACCCACAGACCTTAATTTCCAAAGGTTGTTTTTTGTAACCTGCCATGGATGTACCCTATATCTAATTAATTTTTGGGGAATATTATGCCCAATATTTTTCTGTAGAACTCGTGTCCACAACTCATAATCTTCATTATGTTTAAAGTTTTTGTATCCCCCAAGCTCACTTATAGTTTTTTTTCTAAATATAACTGATGGGTGAATAAATGGATTATGAAGTAGCAGGTATTTTTTAATACCTTTATTCTCAACAGGTGGGTATTCCATACCACCCACCACTTCCCCCTTCTTATTTATTGAATCTGCCCATGACCCACAAATAGATACATCCTTATTATTTTCCATATAATCAAGAAGTATTTTGAATCTTTCTGGAAGCGAGATGTCGTCTGCATCTGCACGGATAATGTAAACACCTTGTGCAGCCTTCATCCCAGCATTCAAAGCTTTTACGATTCCTCCATGACTTAACCTAATCAAACTTATTCTTTGATCATGAAAGCTTTCAGCTATTTTTACAGACTCATCAGTGGATCCATCATCTATGATGATAAATTCAAAATCTTTGAACGTTTGGTCTAAAACACTTTGAATAGCTTCTTTGAGGTACTTTTCACCATTATATACAGGCATAATTATACTTAGTTTTAACATATCAACATTGTATCATATGATATTCTTCTTTGTTTAGTTCACATGGTGTATACTCACATTATTAGAATATATCAAAATTAGTATCACAATGATGACATTTAGTAACAACTCAGGCATGCTTGGAGACATTAATAGCTCTATCGATAAGCCAAAAATCAAGGTCCTCATAATAATCACCAAATCTAATTGGGGTGGTGCTCAAAAGTATGTATTTGATTTGGCTACTGGCCTACCTAAAGAGTCATATGATATTGAGGTAATTACTGGGGGAGAAGGATTGTTAGTGGAAAAGCTAAAAGAGCATGGAATCAAAACTATTTCAATTCCCGAGCTTGGAAGAGATGTCAGTCCCGCAAAAGACATTCAGGTTCTATTCAAATTAATATCCATTTTTAAAGAAAAAAAACCAAATGTTATTCAATTAAACAGCACAAAAATTGGAGGACTAGGTGCCGTTGCTGGCCGTATAGCTGGTGTTAAAAACATTATCTTTGTCGCGCATGGTTGGGCTTTTAATGAAAACAGAAGCTCCCTATCTAAAATATTAATCAAGATACTATATTGGGTGACGATTTTTCTTTCAAATAAAACCATTACCGTTTCAAATGGAATGAAATCATATATTAAGGGTTGGCCGTTTATTCAAAATAAAATCATTACAATCTATAATGGAATTAATAAGGAAGAATACCTACCCAAAATGGAGGCTAGAAATACTATAGAAGAAGTTTTAATGAAGGATTCAAGATTCCTATCAAATAATACATTCCGGACCAGCGACCTGAATAAAAACACATGGATCGGCACAATTGCTGAACTACACCCAATAAAAAACATCGATCTAGCAATCAGAGCGATGACAGAGATCAAGAAAAAAAGAAAGGACGTAAAATATTTTGTTATTGGAGGTGGTGAGAAGAAGGATGAACTAGACTCACTTATTACAGAACTTAACCTAAATGATACTGTTTTCTTAACCGGTCCAATTCCAAACGCATCTAAATATCTAAAAGCTTTTGATATATTTATGTTGATTTCAAGATCAGAAGGTCTACCTTACGCAGTCTTAGAAGCCGGACTTGCTGAGTTACCAGTAATTGTGACGAAGGTTGGAGGAATACCTGAGATAGTTACAAATATGGAATCTGGACAAATTATCAAACCAAACAGTGTTGCCAAAATAACTAATGCGATAGAATATTTTCTTGAACATCCCGAGGAAGAAAAAAAGTTTGCTCATGCCCTACACAAAAAAGTTTCAGACGTTTTCTCTATAAAAAATATGGTGAAAGATACATGTGTACAATTCCCCATCGACAAATCTTAAAAGTGATATAATTAACATATTACTAATTAATATAAAAACATGAAAGGATTACATATGGTTTCATTCATTCTTCTTGTCGTAGGAGGTTTGAACTGGCTCTTGGTTGGAGCTTTTAACTTCAATCTAGTGACAATACTTCTTGGTGATATGACAATTGCTTCAAAGATTGTTTATATCCTAGTTGGTCTCTCAGCCCTTGTTCTGATTTTCACACACAAGAAAGATTGCAAGATGTGTACAGCAGCGTAGGCGTATCAATGAGATAAAGGCACAGCTAATATTGTTCGATTTTAAAACACCTCCTTGCGGAGGTGTTTTACATTTTGTTTACAATAATGTAGTTTCTCCCTCCAGTCTATTAACACCTGAATCAATTAACAAAGCCTTCATTTGCGTATTAGATACAACTTAAATTCCGATGATATTCAACTTGCAAATTAAAATGCAATATCCTTGTGAGCGAATGTTCCACTATTATATCGTGCTTTAGAGGTTTGAGTACCAATCGCATCAGTACCCTTAATCCATCTTTCATGTGATAGTGTAAGGCTGTTTGATACAGCTTCATTTTTAAACAGGTCGAATTCGACCTGTTTAAAAAGAGGGTTATTTATTCTCTCCCAAATACCTAGGAATTCAATTGTAGTCTTACTTCTCATCCAATTTTTAACAACATCCTTGGGTTCATGTGGGTTTTTATAGCGAGCTATATCTGTCAGGGATATATAATCATCTCATTTACTGGATAAATTAAATGAAATTTCTTGATTATTTATTTGTATTTTTACCATATAGAAACTGTATCAAAACAAGTTGATTTAAAAATGGAAGATATTAAAAAGGCTTTTGACGAGGGTTGCACATTTGATTGTCAGGACGATAATTAATATTAGTTTCGCTTGACTTGTTTTCGGTACTTGATATTATGTAAATACAAAGTGCCGAAAGGCTCCGAGGAACCCCGTCATTTATTTGATGGGGTTTCGAATTTCAGAGAAAAGATTTGATTCTGGCTCGTATTTGCATAAAAAGTACGTCGGAAATTTCATACATCTTTCTATTTAGTCTTTTGATGCTCACTAGTCTTAACTGGGCTAGTATAGCTGATACCTTTTTACTATTTGGGTCAATGTAATTAAAATAAAAGTCAAGATTCTTCTGTTTTGTGGAAAGCGGAATAACCCAAAACATTTGATTGTTGAATTTTTTGATTATTAAAATCGGCCTTGAAAAATTAGCTCCTGTACCGTTTTGTTCATAGCCAATATTTTCCCCAAGACTAGTCATCCAAACTTCTTTCTCCTTCGGAAATCCTGTAGCTCCTTGATTATTTTCAATATAGTTCTTAATTCCATTCCATTTATCAAAATCTTTTTTCATACATAACATCAAATTTATAGCACTGACACCAAAGAAAACCCAAAGTTTTAGGCTTAATTCGCCACCGCAGCATACTAATATGTGGATAAGGCAGACGAGGCAGACCACTACATGATATAATGTACGCAATGTCAGGTAAAATTCAGTTCGATGATGAATTTAACTACAGACCCAAAAATACTACTAGGGCCGGTTATTCAAAGACCTCTAAAAAATCTAGTAATAGAGCAAAACTGAGCTTCACACAAAAACTCGTAAAAAATGGAATTTGCAAAACTGAGAGAACGGCAGAAAAATTTCTATTAACGGTTGCTGCAATATCCTTTACTGCAGGTATTATTTTTGCGATTTCTATACTCAACCCTGCCCTTAAATACAGGGTTCTATTTACTCTTGAAGGAAAACATATCTTGACTGATCAGGAAGCGCAGGATTATATTAATCACAAAATATTTGATCGATCAAATACAGCTGATACATCAACAGACCAACAAAATCAATAATAATTAATCGATTATGAAAACTCTGAAAATTAAAACCAAACAGGCAAGAAATAAGGGATTTACATTGATAGAGTTATTAGTAGTCATTGGGATAATCGCACTACTAAGTAGTATTGTCCTTTCTTCCCTCACCCAAGCAAAGGCGCAAGCAAACAATACAAAACAAATTGCAGATTATAGGGTGGTGTTGAATGCGCTGTTGCAGTTTAAACAGGATAATGGGTATTATCCTTCAAATAGCGACAACAAAGGGTATACATGTATCGGTAATTATTCAGATAATGGTTGTACGTTAACTAGTTCAACAATCGTAAACAATCCCATAATGAATGACTCACTTAAAAAATATCTTAGTTCTTATAATTTTTTAGACAAACAAGTTACTGTGAGTATGTCATCAAAATACGTTACTTTAGTGAATGACTATAAAGGTTTTGTACTAGCGTGCACTACACCCATAAGCGACACTAAATGTAGCAAAGGCAGCCTAAGATTTCCGGCTCTAAAAAACAAAAACTCCTGCCCACAAATTATGTCAGACATTTCCGCAAGTGAATTCCTAAGTGCCACAGACGAATATACATGGTGCTCAGTTGATTTAAACTAGATATTGACAGTTTCTTTAAAGCATAGTACGATATTTAGGTAATAGAACTTTGACGTCTTCGACGGACAAGTCCTTTTCATCTCTTTTTCACAGATGTGGGACAGAGAAAAACTCCAACTCCAAAAAAAAGAACCATGAAACTGCTTAGCATACTCATTGTAGCGTTCAGCGTAGTTGTGAACGTTTCCACTGCAGCCCTGACTGCATCCACTGGTGTTAGCTTAACAGCTATCAGCATTGACGACGCGTACAGCGCCGTAACACCAAGTCATATTGACGTCACAACGAGTCCGGGACAAATTTTTCTGTCTTATACAATCTCAAATACCGGATTGTCAATTACATTGAATTCAGTAACGATGGATATAACAATCAACGGACTTTCAGTTACAAGCGAAGAGTATACGACATTCGTATTGGGTTCGTCTTGGTCTCGTATAGGCACTACCACAGGTAATGCTTATGCAACAGGCCAAATGAATCAAGGTGGGACCTTGGTTGATCTAGGGACCCGTGTTGCGATAGACTCTTTTCTCTCCCCCGGCGACGTTTGGCAAGCCAAAATGACCTACGATGTCCAAGGGCAAGGTTTGATCACGTCCATTGGGACCGTGACCTACATCCCCGAGCCTTCAGTGCTTGGACTCGCGGTCATCACATCAAGCCTTTTTCTGCTGAGACGCAGGAATCGGTAAAATCCAAGTCTCAACGACCTCCGGGCGCGCAAGCGTTCCGGAGGTTTTTCTTGTCTTAGAGATACCAGTAGGCACCAGAATTTGGATATCTCTCGCGAGCACATTATGATTAACATATTATTAGCACTGTTGTATAATTAAGGAATGAGATATATACCAAAAGAAAATCAAAACATAGAAACCTCCATCTTTGCTCCACATGTTGCACACCTGAGATTTATAACTGATTTTTTGACTTCGGTCGAAAAAATGAAGTTAGACATTGAATTGCAGAAAACCATTCTACTTAATATGTCCAATTTATTAGCCAGAGACTACATGGCAAACAATGATCTTGAGAATAGATCCAAGGCATTAGGTGTTCTTGGAACAGAAATCCACGATATGATTATGACTATCGTGAATTATCAAATTTGTTTTTGCGATCAGGTTGGGGGGGATGCATTAAAATTAAATGAGTGCTACGGGGTACTAGATGATTTGAGTAAAAAACTTTATTGAAATATATCGCATTCAAATAACTTGACAATACACATGAGTAGCATATGATTCTCAACAGACAAGAACACCCTGTTTTTGACTAGCAACAACTGACCAATAGAAAGATAGCTAATATGTCCAAAGGTATTCATCTTGAAGGTGCTGATGATCGCGATGATGGTAAATTTGAAAAAGCTAGCGACTCCGGTGGTCAGCTCAATTACCTTGTAGGTGATGAGGCTACTGGTAAGCATTGCCACATGTACGACAACCATGAAACTGGAAAAAGCGGGGTTGTACACCGTAACGAATGTGCTGTCTGTGACGACGCCAAAGATCCCAGCAGTAAAACCGGCGGTGAAAGCTGGCCACCAAGTGAATCCTCAGACTCCGGAAATTCTGGTGGAAAATGATTTGCTCTACAATATCCCTAAGTGCGTTTGGTCATCCCGACCTAACGCACTTAAATTTTTCAACTAAATGAAAGGTATAAAATGTACAAATACAAAGGAAAATTTTGCTTAATTGAGGAGTTAACAACTCTCAATGATGACAGATTATACACTTTGATGTATGAGAATAGAGACGAATACGAGAAACTTATATTCAGGGAACCCATACCATGCACATATTTGGAATTTAGAAAAAAAATTGATGAATGGTTTTCACATGGGAGAAATTACCAATTTCTGGTTTACGATAAAAGTGGTCAAAGAGTGGTTGGAACAATGTTCTTTTATAACATTAATAAAGTTCCAAATACAGTAAAATGTTCTTGTTTCTTCACTCCAGAGGTGAGAAACAAAATTTTAACAATTGAGTCACTGGTTACCATGCTTGATTTTACAAGGAACGTACTTAAGGTTAATGGAATTAACTTTTTGGTATACAGAGAGAACATGCTCATGCACAAAATTGCAAATAAATCTGGGGCGACAAGACTTGTGACAGGGCAAGAAAATATAAATACCTCGAGCCTAGATATTTCATACGAATTTTCATCAAAAACACTAGATCTTTTACTTGAGAAATATGGTTCTCGATTCACAAAACTACACTAATACACCCTCCACCTTACTAAGCTGGAGGGTTGTTTTTATAGAATAATTCAAAACGATAAGCTGCAATTTAAAAAAACATAATTAGACCAACCCCTTTGCCTTCTCTACAATATCATCAACGGTCAAACCGTATTCTTTGTATAATTCTTCAGTTGTGCCGGACTGGCCAAATCTATCGTTCACTCCAATAAAAGCCATCTTAGATGGATATTTTCTTGCAAGAACCTCAGCTACAGCGCTTCCCATTCCCCCACTAATTTGATGCTCTTCAACTGTTAGAATTTTCCCATTAGACTGCCTAGCAAGCGACACTATTGCCTCCTCATCAATTGGTTTAATTGTTGCCAGATTCAAAACTTTGACACGTATTTTTAAATTACTTAACTGTTTAGCAGCCAAAATTGCATTGTATAAAATAGGGCCTGTTGCTATTATTCCGATATCGCACAGTGCGGATCCCGTTGGTGGAACCGTGGAAGTCCCTGAACCAGAAGCTGAAGGTGCAATACCTGCAGGTGCATCGCAATCAACATGATCACCCCAAACTATTTGTGCTTTCCCTATTACAAAAGGAGTTTCATCAGTTGTTATTATTGGTGTATTTTCTCTAGCTAATCTTAAATATACTGGAGTTATTTGCGATGGTGAAATGGCTGCTATTATTGCCTTTCTAGCCTCTACGGCGTCACATGGAGATATTACAGTCATGTTTGGTATAACTCGTGCAAGCGCAATGTCCTCAAGCGCTTGATGCGAACCACCATCCTTCCCAGCTGATAATCCAGCGTGTGAACCTGCAACAACAACCTTTCTGTTGTTGTAACAAATTGTGGTTCTAATCTGTTCCCAGTTTCTTCCAGGATTGAATATTGCATAGGATGCAATAACAGGGATTTTTCCGGAGGCGGCCAGTCCTGATGCGACACTCGCTAAATTTTGTTCAGCAACACCTACTTCGATAAATCTGTTAGGAAAGGCGTTTTTGAATAAATGAACTTGAGTTGACTCTGTTAGATCTGCAGAAAGTGCTACGATTTTTTCATCATACTTTCCAGCAAGCAAAAGGCCTTCACCAAAACCTTTGCGGGTAGCAGTTTTTTCTACATCCGCAGCAAAGAGTTTTTGATTTAGTTTTATGTTGGAGTTTAGCATTATTATTTCATAAAACCCTCCATTTTTTGTCTATATAGCAAGGAAGTCCAACTATTTATAAAATGGCTACTGACAGGTACCATTAACTGTATATTCTAGACCATTAATTAGAAACGTCTTACCTGAGGGACAAGTGACAGATCCAACGCCTGGACATGAACCAGCGACACCAGGAGGAAGACATGCACTTCCGTTGGACACACACACACCATTTGACTGCAATGTAGAGCCCATACCACAATCCCCAACTGGAATGGTAGAGCAAGTCCCATTAGCTGTATTCTCTAGTCCATTTATATCAAAAGTCATACCCGCTGGACAGGAATAGGAAAATGTCGTTGGTCCACAAGGTCCATTTCCTTGAGCGTCACAACCTGAATGTCCTATTTTACAAACACCATTAGATAGCTGCATACCACCACCACAAATACCTCCTATACCTCCTATACCTCCTCCTATAGCTCCTATAGTGATGCTAGCTACGCATGAATCACTATATAGGTCCTGACGCGTACCAATTGGACATGTTGCCGAATTTATACGAATACCTGTAAACAGATTCATTATAAGAGTTCCACCTGTTATTGTGTTTGTTGCAGTTATTGCAGTAGGATTTTCCCCAATACACCCAGAGCTAAATGGATCTTGATTCGCAGGGGCAACACAATTCATTCTAAGAAAACCAGTATACAAGGCCTGACAAACACCCAATGTATTAATGGCTTCTCCGTCAGCACAAGTTGGTGTTGGTGTTGGTGAGGAGGGGGTAAAAATATCAAATATACTGCCCACTACACCCCCGGTTACAGCTGGTGCCCCTGTTGTAAAACCGTCTACTGCATCTTGGGACATAGTAAGATCAGCTACAGGATTTACTCCATCAGCAGCAACAAAAGCAGGTCTTTCCGTGTCTATTTTATTACCTTTTTTAGTAGATTTTATAGCTACATTAACATCGTTAACTGCACTAATACTCGTATCACCCAAAATAAAACCCGTATTTTTATTTATACTACCGTTTGTGACAGCAATTCTTGTAGTCAAAGGTGCGTAAGAAACAAAAGTCTTATCATTCTTTATAGCCTTATAACAAACCCCTTTTCCCGTAGAATCGTCGTCATATGGATGAACTGGAACTGCTGAAAGATATTTTCCAGCGACCATGGACTGTGCCATAGCATCAAAATTCAAACATAACTGTGAAGTATGAACTGGACCAGATGCCTCAGCTGTCTTTACGAAGAATGATAATTTTTTTGACCAACTCTCATTTTTATCGACATAAGCTAGATCCTGTCCTTTGGATGCTCCAGGAGTATACCCACTTGGGTATGTATGATTATCATTATAGTAAAGCTCTGCAGCAATCTTAAATTGTCTTAAGTCCTCAGTAATTTTTGTATCATTAGCTTTCATCCTAGCGCTTGCTAAGCTATTCAGAACAAGAGAAGAGAGCAATGAAATTATTGCCATCACAACAAGAAGCTCGATAAGCGTAAATGCTCTGTTTTTACTAATTTTTTGAGTACTATTTTTAGTGTAAAATTTAAACATAATATTATTTTATTCTATCAATAAAAACTGGATTATTAACACACTTGATAATCAAGGCAAAGCTTATTAAAAAAATGACTATTATCAAAAAAAGCCACAATCTTCTTGCGGACGCTTCTGTTTTAACAATTTGATTTTTAACCAGAAAAACTACGATTGATGGGGGTGTAGAACTTTTCTGCAGTTTTGCATATAAAAATTTTCCACCAGACTCTTTTTTGTGCTTACTTTTTTCTAATTTCATAATAATATAATTATACCACCTCACAGAAAGTTATTGCAATGTTTTATGATGTTTATTTATACTTATTAACCCTATCAATAAAAACAGGACCGCCTAACCCTTTAATAAACAAATATGCACTTATAAAAAATATTAATAAAACTAGCACTAACAGCAATATCCTTGCCCTTTTCTCATCTTTTACAATATGCTTTCTAATCAAAAATAATATTATTGCAGGGGGTTGAATAGTTTTTTGAAACTTTGCATACAACAGTCTGCTGTTTTTGCTAGATTCCCCACCTTGTTCATCAAATTCAATTGACATAATATTTAAATTATAACACTATATAGAAAGTTCTTGCAATGCAACTTCAATTTGTTTTTCTTTTTTAGGAGCTCCATCTACATTTTGAATTCCGGGCGGAATTCCATGCCACTCAAATCTATTCTCCATAAAACTCACTCCCTTTCCAGGAATAGTGTGTGCAATTATCACAGACGGTCTAACAAGGTTTGTTTGTGCCTTTATTACAGCGTCATTTATTGCTTGTATGTCATGCCCGTCAATCTCTTGAACATACCAGTTAAAAGATTTCCATTTATCAAATAGAGATGCGCCTGTGGGCGATAATGGCATTACTTCTTCTGTACTTCCTCCGATTTGAATATTATTCCTATCGACAATTGCAATTAGATTTACGAGTTTTTCCTTTGCCCCAAGCATTACCGCCTCCCAGCTTTGTCCTTCGTCTAGTTCCCCATCGGACATCATGCAATAGACAAATCTCTTAGGTAGTTTTTCATAATTACTATCATCAATTTTATCAGCGATCGCCATCCCAACAGCCTGTGAAAGTCCTGAGCCAAGTGGCCCTGAGCTTGTTTGCAGTGATGGTAGAAATTCCCTATGAGGATGACCTTGTAAAATACTTCCAAATTTTCTTAAGGTTTTCAATTCTGCTTTATCAATTATTCCAGCTGAGGCCATTGACGAATATAGGACGGGGCAAATATGGCCATTTGATAAAACAAGACGGTCTTCTTTTTTAAGCAAGCTAAAATATAGTGTAGAAAATATATCAGCCATACCAAGGGCGCCAGCAGAATGACCGGATTTTGCTTCAGCCAACATCTCTATAACTCCGATTCTAATTTCTTTGGCTTTTGTTTTTATTAAAGAGATTTGATCATTAGATAATGACATACATACATTATACATCAAAATATAGCAGACCAGTTTTATTTCTCCACAGTGTTTGCCAAGTTTGAACACTTAGCACTTAATACAGTCGTTGCATTAGATCTTATAACAGCACCATTAGCATCTATTCCATTATCATAATCTAAATTACAGGACAATATATGATTCCCAACATTTTTTGGTATATTCTCAAACCCCTTTCCCCCATTTACTGTATTAGACAAAGACACACTTATTCCATCAATTGAGCATGCTTTTACAACAATTCCTGTGTAGGTTTTTTCATCTGACATAACAATAGTAGGATCTATTTGTCCAAAATATGCACATTTTTTAGTTGTTTCATTTGCCCATGGCGGATTTGATCCAAATATCATACCGCTCTTTATGTTCAAACTATCACCCAACTTAGGACAAGTTGGCGTAATATTATTTACCCAGGTTTGATCTCCCTTAAGATTTCCAGAATATATTGCTCTAACACCAAACGAGATATTTGTATTATTTAGATACTGAGAAATATCTACAGTTAGACCTGTTATAGTTTTGTGTACAGAGGTTAAATCTGTTTTATTTTTCACTTCAAAATCATAACTTATAGCATTTGGAACAGCACCCCAAGATAGGTTTGGGGAAACACAATAGAATAATGCTTGTACTTTAGGTTTATCGCTGACATTTATATTAAAGCTCACCCAATCTGAAGAAACTCCACTTACTGGTTCGGTAGCTCTTGCTTTGAAGATGAAGTCTCCTTTTGTATTCCAAGTATTTGAGGCTTGTACCTCAACACCAGGTAACACAGGATCACTAGAATAGTCTATTATACCATCATTATTCCAATCAAATTGATATACTAACTTAGTTTCTGTGGATGTTTGTGCAAAAACTTTTTTAAGAGCAAAAAATACTGATGCAAAGAATGAATCATTTTCTTTTTTTGTAACAGCAGCCAAGCTGGATGAAGCTGTGTATGTTGCTGGCACCCCAAGGGAGACATCGTGTGGGCCTGAGATGGTTGGAGCTGAAATGTTATTTCCAGTTGTAATAAAACTATTGGAACAATTATTATACTCACTCCATCCATTTGCAGTATTAAGTGTCCTTACTCTGCAAAAGTATGTAGTATTAGAAGTAAGACCTTGTATTGATACTGACCTGACAGATGACGCGTCTGTGTTTGCTGATGCTGCAACTGAATTAACAATACTTGAATCAGCAAAGGTGGAATCTACTGATATTTGTACCTGAAAATTTGTTTGAGGGTCGCCCTCAGGATCTACGTAGGACCAATTCACAGTTGCAGAAGACTGAGAGATATTTGTTACGCCAGTACAGGCAGATGTCTGTGTTGCGTTTATAGTTGATGGAACAGTTATTGCATATTTAATTGGATCAAAAGAAAATGCCTGAGCAGCACCAATACTCCAATCTGATGAACCCGAATCTGGGTCTGCAAAATCCGTATGATCTACATATATATGAAGCAGTGTATTAACAATACCAAAGCCCTTACTAGGACCTGGGAAAAAACGAATATTATCAAAATAAGAATATGCATAAGTAGGAAATAGCGCTTCGTCCATACTATCGTAATACGGTATAAAATGACTACGGACAAAACTTGTATCCATTCCTGCATTGGCAAGCCTACCAGGTACACAGTTAGGTGCTAAGCCATATCCATAGGATCGTCCTGGAGTCAAATAATCACCCTTCCAGCGCTTGTAAGTAAAATCGAACACATCACATGTTTTAATATCATTTGAAGTTTCATTCTCTTTATCAGCAAAGGATACATTAATATTTGCTGTACCAGGTCCTACCGCCGTACATTTGTTTGATATACAAGATACTACACTAGGATTATCTGAACTAATATTTGTATCACCTACTTCAATAGGCGTCCCCATTGAAAAATCGACATAAGTTGTTGAAAAATCATAGGTATCACTCGACATATATTTACTGCCATCCATATTAGTATGGTCCAATGGGTAACCTTTAAAATACCACGATCCAACAGCTGATGGCGAGGATGCATCGATAGATTCACCAACATTTAGAACATTCAAGTCTACATCACTTAGATTGATTCCAGATTTATTAAAATTAAATTCTTTTTCTACCAATCCAATAGAATCTGGGGCACCATTTGCTGAACTATCCATGTAAAAATCCAACGATGCCCTTCGGGTCGCAGCCTCTGATGTATGCGCAAACATCAAGCTTGGAATAATTGTGAAGATTATAGTAAAAATCATCGATATTAAATTTACCGACTTTCTTTTATTACTTTTAATTTTTACATAAAAAATTATAATCATGAATACAATCAAAATTAGAAAAAACAAAATAATCCAAGCTGAATTGTTATTAATTTCAGCTGGACATATCTTGGGATTAATGTCCTTACAATTGTAATTATTTTCTATTTTATCAATAATATTTCCAGCACTATCAGTAATCACTACTTCAGCCTTGAAATTTACAATATCTCTCTTACTTTTAAACCTATTAAAGATTGCACTGATACTTCCATTAATCTTTCCATCGTACTGAGTTTTAGAGATAATATTATTCTTGTCATCATATAAAATTGTGCTGATATTCACATTACTTTGTGTATCTTTTTTTGCTGCATTATTATAACAGGTAAACAATGATATATCCTGTCCAGCAACTATTGGATATGTGTTAACGCCAAATGAATTTATTCTCGGATAGTCATAGCCTGCAACCGCAAATCGTACGTTCGACTCTGTTTGAATATCAAAAACGGTTTTACTTTTTTTGTTTAAATCATTATTTGCATTTGCTTTATCTGATTTGATATTTAAGTAATAAATAGGCATATCCGTCTTGACCACCTTGTACAACAAATTAACCTTGCTGTTTGCTGAGACGGTAATATTTTCCACTTTTGAGTCTACTTTGTTTTTATCAAGCAAGTCATCCCATTTATACAAAGAGTATGTAATTGTCATTTTTTCATCCTTACCTGTTGGATTCACTAGTGGTATTGAAATGTTTGCCGAATTACTTTTGGCTATTTCTGGTATTGGTCCTATCACATTATAATCCATGTCGTTGACAGTAATCTTTGTTTGGTCCAAATATACCTGCTGAGGATTATTGCCGACAACCTTAAATCTCAAGCTTTGTGCTGTAGAAATATTTGAAAACGATAAACCTGATTGCTCAAATCGGTCATTATTATATGCATAAAATAGCAACTTATACTCGCCTTTTGGTGAGTTCAACGGCAATAAATGTGAGTAATTAACAGCAAAACTTTTACCAGCATCTAGTGTTATATTTTCTACGATATTAAAATCTTGTAACGTGATAATTTCCGATCTTAGATAATCTGGATTTGGAATATCTTTTACTAATCTAGCTCTTACAGTCAAATTAGTAATTGGATATTTATTATTATTCTTAATTTCACCACGTAAGATAACCACATCTCCAGGACTATATGTAGATGCATCTGTTGAAAGGTTTACAGCTATACTTCCAAAGGTATAGTAATCAAAACATGAAGCAGCTTCTCCTTGTTTAAAAGCCGACAAATCAACTGGTGGCACGTCAGGCTTTACTAAGGTAGAAGTTGCTTTTAGTAAAGTCGAAGATGCTATTGATAAAATTGACGGTGTAGAGGTTGCTGGTTTATGTAGTTTTTGATCAAGTCTGAATCCGTATTTATCATATATTTTTGGGTCAAGCTTTGTTTGAGCAAAAACAGAAATGTGGGCCGATATACTTAATATAATTAATGTAAGAAACAATAAAAAAAACTTTTTCATGCTGTGAATTATAACACAGTACAAAAAAAATTTTAAAAGTTATTAACTAGAAATCCAAAACGGATCTAAAGTGCTCGTAGGCATCTCTTGGTGAATCATCGCTAAAAATAGCAGAGCCAACAACCAATCTTGAAACACCAATGTCAGCCAAAGGTTTTGCGTATTCTGGTTTTACACCTCCATCGACAGAAATAATTAAATCTGGAAATTCTTTGTGAATTTCTCTAATGTAATCCATTACTTTATGATCAAATTTTTCTCCCTGAACTCCAATCTTATCGATTCCCATTATTTGCACACCATCAAGTTTAATACCGTCCTCAGCTGGAGTTGTTCCACCTGCATCAACATCATCCATAAAATTATGTAAGATCTTTATAATCTCTTCAGCACTCATATCTAGTTCAAAATCCAGAATAACCTCCACCCCCTTGTCTTTACAATCTCTCACAACCCTCTTTATAATCTCTTCAGGCTCACTCTTATAATGTATTACAAGTCTTGTTGCGCCAGCAGCAATCCACTTTGAAGCTTCGTTTTCAACATCACGTATCATTAGGTCAATTTCAAAATCAACGTCTTGCCATCCTGGTAGACCTTCTTCCTGTTTTATAATTTTAACAAAATCTCTATCTTCAGATTTTATATAAGGCCATGACTTACCTTCAGTGAATTTGCCGTCCATTGCATCAATTTGCACGAATTTAGCAATGCCATTCATATATGAAACTTTGAACGTTAAATCCTCATATGAAGTTGCCATTATTGCGGGTATGATTTCTGTTTTTGACTTTGACATTATTTCTAGTTGTTTGTTATTTTGGGGTCAGGTACCAGTAGTAGGTACTCGCAATTCAGGTCTTTGACCAGAATCACCTGACCCCATTAATTAATATAGCGTATCCTTAACTCTACCTTCAATCTCTTCTATTTGATCTATTCTTCTTACATGCCTATCTTCTTGACTAAACTGTGTTCCCAACCAAAGCCTTACTGCCATTATAGCCTCATTCTCTGAAATAAATCTAGCCCCAAGTGACAAAACATTTGAATCATTATGCTCACGAGAAAGTGTGATTATTTCCTGAACTCCTCCATAATAAACCGTAGTTCTAATATGTGGAAATTTGTTCGCAACAATCGCTTCTCCTTGACCTGATCCCCCAATAACAATTCCTCTAACTTCCCCATCCGTATACTCTGCACCTCCTGCAAGTCTTGCGCTCTCAGCTTCTGAAACAGCTTGTGCTGCAATTTGAATTATTAACGGATAATCATCATTTTCATTGTAGTCTGTTGCCCCACAATCGATAACGGTAGCTCCTGAAAAAGTTATATCTTCTATTAATGCTTTTTTTAACTCATATCCTGCATGATCAGCTGCTATAAATATTTTCATGATTTTATTATTATATTTTAGATTTTAGTTTGTTTTACTAAACTTAATTAATCCTATTTCTCACTCGACTTAACCCATCGAGAAAACGTTCTTGTTAAAACGTTCCTTGTTGAAAGAATATAGAAAATAAATGCTATTCCCCCAAATTGAATAAAGCCTGCTAAGAACACCCAAAGACCTCCATTTAAAACACTACCTGTTGTAAGACCGTAACTAAAAGAACTTGATCTTTGCATAACAGTCATAACAAATCTTCCAAGATAAGGATTATGTATTTGCATAATCAAATTTGTAAAAAGCAATGCAAAGACATTGTACAATCCTCCTGCAAGCCCGATCTCTAAAATTGTAATTTTTTTCATATTTTTGTTTTTCTACCTGATTAAATCTTTATAGGTTTGCAGCAGCTTTAACAACGTGTTTCAGCAACGCATGAGTGTAACCCATTTCATTATCATACCATGCTAGAACTTTGACTAGATTACCATTAACAACCCTTGTAAGCTTCAGGTCAGCAATAGAAGCATGGGGGTTACCAATTATATCCCTCGATACAAGTTCTTCTTCTGATGCCTCAAATATTCCATCCCATCTAGCATCAATCGCTGCCTTCTTTAAAATTTCATTCACTTCCTCTTTTGTTGTTGCTCGCTTTGCAATAAAGGTAATATCTACAATTGATCCTGTAATAACCGGTACTCTCATTGATACTCCGTCGAACTTTCCGGCAAGATCTGTTATAACTTTTGTGACAGCAATTGCAGCACCAGTTGAAGATGGAACGATGTTCATCGCAGCCGCTCTTCCTTCTCTCCAGTCTTTTTTATTTGGCCCGTCAACTAATGACTGACTTGCTGTGTAACCATGAACAGTATTTAGAATTGCAGATTCAATTCCAATAGTTTCATTTAAAATTGAGATAAGTGGACTCGCCGCATTTGTTGTACAAGATGCGTTTGAAGTCACAGGGCAAGTTGCAATGTCAGCTTCATTTATTCCCATAAGAACTGTTGCTGCTTGTAGTGCCCCAACCTCATCTTTTGTTGGAGCTGAAACAACAACTCTTTTTGCGCCAGCTAAAATATGAGCTTCTGCTTTTACTCGAGAAACAAAAAGACCGGTTGACTCAAGAACAATATCAACTGCTAATTCCTTCCAAGGAAGCATTGCGGGGTCTTTTTCTGATAAATACTTAACTTCTTGACCATTAATATTCAAAACTCCAGCGACCTTGTCCGCCTTTATATCTAGTCCACTTCTTCCATAAGCAGAATCGTATTTTAAAAGATACGCAATATTCTCAATATCTGCTAAATCATTAATAGCAACAATTTGGAAATCTGGATTAGTAATTGCAAGCTTTAGAAAAGCTCTTCCTATTCTACCGGCGCCATTAATGGCAATTCTTGTTTGTGGCATGATGTATTATCTTAATTAATAGTAACTTAACATCATTATAGCAAAGAAACCAATAGAAAAACACCTAGCCTAAAAACCTATTTACTTAATGATTTCAATTAAAGTTGACTTTGCAACAGCAGGATTCACAGATCCCTTGCTTACTTTCATAATCTGCCCCAGTAAGAATTGTAGAGAAGCTTCCTTTCCAGCCTTATACTCAGCAACTACACCTTGATTTACATCAATTATCTCCTGAATCATTTTCTTAAGAGCTTCTGGATCATTTTTTTGTATCAAACCTTCTTGTTCAGCAATCTGCTTAGGAGAACGAGTTTCATCATTAATATTTTCTACAAATGCTCCGCCCTCCGCCTGTGTACCCCAATACTTAAATAGAATATCTTTTGCAGCACGAGAAGAAAGCTCCCCCTTATCAATCATATCGATCATCTCTATAAAGAATGGTACCGAAATTAATATATCAGTTTTTGAAGACTTCTTAACTAACCCCGCGATATCTGATGTTATGTAGTTAATACCTACCTTTATTTTTTCAGGAGAATGATTAGCATTTTCTGCACCAACAAAAGAATCAAAGAACTTTCTAAAAGTATCATTCTGGACAAACATTTCAGCATCCTCGTCCTTCATGCCAAAATCCTTCTTATATCTTGCACGTTTCTCCCATGGAAGTTCTCCAATTTCTGTTTTTATTCTATCTGGTGCTAGCTCTGGAATTTCTGAAATAAAAATCTTTGGAAGGTCAGGGTCTGGAAAATATCTATAGTCATTTGAATTTTCTTTTGCACGCTGAGAAAATGTCTTCCCTGTAGTCTCATCGAAACCTCTTGTCTCTTGAACAATCTTTCCTCCTTCTTCAATTACGTCCACATGGCGTCTTATCTCAAATTCAATTGAACGCTCAACTGATCTAAATGAGTTTAGATTTTTAATTTCCGCTTTTGTTCCAAAAACTCCTTGCTCGGTTGAAACAGAGATGTTTACCTCAACACGCATCTCCCCTTTTTCCATGTTTGCATTACCAGCGTTTAAATATCTAAGTAATAATTGCAATTCTCTTGCAAATGCACCGGCTACTTTTGCACTGTGAATTACAGGTTCAGTTACAAGTTCCATCAAAGGAACACCAGCTCTATTAAAATCAACGAGACTAAAGTCCCCTTTTGTGTGACTTGAGCTTGCAGTATCTTCTTCAAGGTGAATTCTTGTAATTTTGACAGGTTGCAAAGGTAATCCACCACCAAGGTCAATGTTAATAACTCCATTTGTAATCAAAGGAAAAGCAAATTGTGTAATCTGATAACCTTTTGGAATATCAGGATAAAAATAGTTTTTACGATCCCATTCTGTATAATCTGCAATACTTGCCCCAATTGCTGTTCCAACTTTTATCACATGTTTTACAGCCTCCTTGTTTATAACAGGAAGAGTCCCAGGATGACCCATACATATTGCACAGATATTAGTATTTGGCTTTTCTTCATCAGGATCATTTTTACATGAACAAAACATCTTAGAATTTGTTCTAAGTTCTGCGTGAATTTCAAGACCGACTACCGGATAGTATGTTTTACCAGTATTTGGTGAGACATATGTATTTTCAGGCAAAATTGAGCTGTTTTGAGTCTTTATTACAGGGTCTGTTTGTGTCATATGTAGTTAAAGATAATATAAATATAGGTATTTGACAACCCGTTTGATTTGTATATAATACCAAGTATCACCTCGAATAGCTCCTGTTGCGGTTTCGTCCGCAATGGGGGCTATTCATTTATATTAATTTATCCATCTCTACTAATTAAATGCTTCACTTCTGGCAAAAAAGTTATTTTGGAGGCAAGTCTTTTGATAAGAGTCGAGCATTTTTCTTTTCCTCTAGGACTCAATACTATTTCTAACTTACCCCTTTCTTGTAAAAACTGAATGAGACATCCAAAATCACCATCGCTAGATACAATAACCATCTTTTTAAAATTATTTTCGCAACAATCCCTGGTGGCTTGTAATACCAATTCAGCATCACAATTACCTTTGATTTTTCCGATTCCATCCTGAATAGTTGGTTTAAATATCAAAGTATAACCTCGCTCTTGAAATTTTCTATATCTTTCTTCATTTCCGGGTACATATCCTATAAATACATAGGCCACTCCGACATCAAGTCTTTCTCTTAAATATGTACGTAATTTTATATAATCAATATTAAAACCTTCGGATTCACATCCTTTGTGTAAATTGGTATTGTCGATGTAAGCAACATTTTTAAGGTTATTGCGCATTACTCAACAACCTATCACATTAGACATGTGATTCCACGAAAGTTTTGATAAAGAAAAGCAAAAGATTTTCACTGCAAAAATAAAGGGGGCTAAGCACCATACTCCGCACCCACTATTTTATTATCTCTTTTATAACATCCCCTAGTCCAACACCTCCAAAATCTTCATCAATTCATCAGAAAAATGCTTGATAGCGTCCACATCGTAAACAGAAATAACAAAGTACTTCTTTCCCTCCGCTAGTTCTCCAGCAAACTTTTTCTTCATAAATTTTTCTGCAATTTCTTGTGCGTCCCCAGGTGGTAGCAAGTCTGATTTTGTGAAGATAATTATTTCTTCCTTCTTAACTAATTCCTCGTCAAATGAAGCAAGTTCTTCTCTTATAACATCGTAAATTTCTTCCATCCCTCCAATGTGTCCACCCAGATTTTCTATTTCATTTTCAATAGAAATACAGTGCAGAAGCATTTTTGTTCTTCTTACGTGTTTTAGGAATTTATGACCAAGACCCTTTCCTTCCCCTGCTCCTTCAATAATACCTGGGATATCAGCAAGAATGTGACCATACAAATCACCTAAGTTTGGCTCTAGTGTTGTAAACTGATATGCACCAACCTTTGCTTCAGCGCGTGTTAGTGAATTTAAAAGTGATGACTTACCTGCGTTTGGTAAACCAATTAGTCCAGCACTAGCAATAATTTCAACTTCAATGTGAAAATCTGCTTCTTCTCCAATCTTTCCAGGAGTATGTTCTTCTGGAGTTTGGTTTGTTGATGATTTAAAGTTTTCATTTCCAAGACCTCCATTTCCTCCCTTTAAAATCATAGTTTCTTGACCTTCCTTATCAAGTCTAAAAACCTCCCCAGTTGTAAGGTTCTTCAAAATTGTTCCAACAGGAACTTCTACATATAGGTTCTCACCATTTGATCCGTGCATACTTTTGTTTCCTCCAGCTTGACCATTTTGTGCAACGAATTCTTTTGTGTGACGATATCTAGACAGCAGCCATGAATCTCTCACAGCCTTTGCATATATATGACCTCCAGTTCCTCCGTTTCCACCAGAAGGACCACCAAACTCCTTAAACTTTTCATGCAACCATCTAACCACTCCATCTCCTCCATTTCCAGCCTTCATCCTAATTGTCATTTCGTCTATAAACGCCATATATTTTTTGTTATTATTTAAATTTAGTGGGATGGCCTACTATAGCACCTAGCCCTATATACCTACTCTTGATCAAACTCAATCTTAACCTTTTCTCTACCAGCCTCAATCTCTTTCAATGCTAGATCTACGAGTTTTAAGACTCCAGCCTTGCTTCCAGCAGCAACTAACCATCTACCTGAGGCACAAAATGTAGCATCCGGAACGCCTGTTATCTTTTGCAAATCAGCTGGATCCTTTGCTTCCCAGCTCTTTGGGAAGTGAGTTCTAGACTCATATGACCCAGATCCTATTCTGACAGCTTGGGCATTCCAACCACCCCTAAGTGAAGGATATACCATAAACAAAGGCTCTTTGAAGTTTGATAACTTGACAGGTGTCTTTTTGTCCATAATTATCACCCTTTTATCTACGGCTTTATTGTATAATTGCTCCAGCTTTTTGTCAGCCTCCACAATAGCATAACCCTTGAGAGCTGTCATTATAATCATCTTTTGGGCCAAAGGTACTAATTTAAAGAAAGTCTTGTCAAAAACCTTATTCATCTCCTGAGGTTCTAGGTTTAATCCAAAGACAAGGTCACAATCTAGTCTAATTATGTCCTCAAAAAGAAGTGGTGAGGTACCGTCTGCGAACATGCTTTTTGCAATACTTATTCCATTATCCATTGCATCGATTTGTTTAACGAACATTTTGTCTACATATTCAGCAACATCAGCATTACCTACTATTTTTTTACCAAACTTCTTCCAAACCAGCCCAAATGAAGCGTAGGGTGTTCCGTCTTCTCTCTTTCCTGCTCCACCCTCTTGATGATGGTCAAATCTCTTTCTTTTTTCATCATACTCGCGTCCTATATCCATTAGGACAGTAGCCTTGTCCATTACTTTTTTATCTAATGTTCTAACAACCCTAACAAACTCTCCATTATGCTTTTCTTGTAGCTCATTAAAGCCATGCAAAAATTTCCCCAACCCTGTCTTGTCTACTCCGTAATATAGCAACGCGGCCGCTGTTGCACAAACATCATCTGGATGAAAATTAGAGCCGTGTGTGGCAATTAAAATATGATTAGCATCGCGACCTCCAGCCTTACCTGTTTCCAGATTAACTATATTTTTTGTTTTATGTATTAATGTTTTTTTTATTTTTTTTAGTATTTTTATCATTTTTATTTAGCGATTGAGATATCCTTCATTTTATAAACCCTTATCATAGCAAACAGTAGACCTAGAATTAGCGGACCAAGTATTGAACCAACTGGTCCAAAGAAACTAATTCCTCCAAGTATTGAAAATATAATGAACAGAGGATGAATATTGACTGACTTATGAATAATCATAGGTCTCAAAAATGTTTCAATAGCATTAACAAAAATCATGGCCCATAATAATAACCCGAAAACTTGAAAAAGAGAACCATACAAAAAGGCATACAACATCATTGGCACAAAGAGAATACCAGTACCAAAGCCTGGTATGAATGAAGCAGCTGCTGCTACTGTTCCCCACATTGTTGAATTAGGAATACCAAAAATTGCGAATCCAATTCCCGATGAAACTCCTTGAATAATGGCAATTGCAATAGAGCCAAACACCACGGAATTTATTGTTACCTTCATGCTTTTGACCAGGTAATCATAAACATCGGATGAAATTGGAATCATGTCCTTTATATTCTTTTGAATAAACTCCCCGTCCTTCAACAGGAAGAACATTGATACTAATATAATCAAAGTCTTTAGGAAAATATCAAATGTACCAGAGAACAGGTTTCCTAGATTAGATATTAACCATGTATACAAATCTCCAATATATTTTTCTAAATGAACATCAATACTTGGTATCATTGATCTGAGGTTCTCATTAATTGATTGATTCAGAGTCACGATATTTGACGCCCCCGATGCTCCAAATGAACTATATGCACTTTGAGCCTCTAGAAACAGCTGATATGAAAGTAGGCCGATTGGTATGAAGATTAAAATACATGACAAAATAATAGTCATTAACGCTCCTATAGTTTTATTCTTGAAAAATAGTTTTGTAACTCTTTTAAATATAGGATTAAGCAGTACTGATAAGATAACAGCGAGTACCAATGTTGTTAAAAAAGGAAGGAGGACCAAAGCTGACAGCACAAAGACAATAGCTAAGGCTACTCCAAAAAATATTTGTGGTTTTTTATTGTTCATATGTTGATATTATACAATAAAAAAAGTTTTAGGTCTTGCGTCACAATTAACTACCCAACAAACCTAGAGTTATTTAAATAAGGGTTTCTATAACATACTTTTCAAACCATCAAAAAAAGATGTCTCTGCCTCAAACTTAAGCATCTCTTTTGCTTTTGAAACATCCGCTAAACTAGTATGTACATCCCCTATCCTAAATGGTTTATAAATTGGCTGTATATCCTTGTCCATAATCTTACAAAGATTAGACCAAAGCTCATTTATAGTTGATGGTTTACCTGTTGCTATATTGAAATAATTAAAAAGCACAGCTGGAACAGCAGAATTACTAACATCCTTAGTCATTTCAAATTCAGCAGCAAGACGTAAAACCCTCGCTACATCCTTAACATATATAAAATCACGCACAGCACTTCCATCGCCATTTATTTCAGCAGGTATGTCATTTTTAATTTTTTCCATGAATATTGGAATTACAGCAGCGTAACCGCCTGATGATGCCTGCCTTGGACCATATACATTAAAAAATCTCATTGCTACGTGCTCTACGCAAAAAATTCTAGAGTATAATTCCGCATATTTTTCTATAATAGTTTTATGTAACGCATACGGAGAGAAAGATTTCAAACTATTATTTTCATTTTGAGGTATCATTTCCGGCTCGCCATATATTGCTGCAGATGAAGCTGTAACAACTCTCTTTGCACCCATATCTTTTGCTACAACATACAATGTATTTGTACCATTTACATTTATATCATGTGACTCCTCTGGTCTTAGAATGCTATCTGGTACAGATATAAAACCAGCCAAATGTACCACAATATCCCCTTTTCTTATATTTTCAGTTAACAACGATTTGTCGCGAATATCCCCTTCGACAAATTTAATTTTTTCGGAAACATTTTCTAGGTTTTTTTTCAGTCCTGAGCTCAAATTATCTATTACAACAACCTCATAGTCATGTAAAAGAAACTCTTCTACAGTATGTGAACCTATGAAGCCTGCACCACCTGTAATTATTACTCGTTTAGACATGTTTGAAACTCTATTGACCGTGACATTTTTTGTATTTCTTTCCAGAGCCGCATGGACATGGATCATTTCTTCCAACCTTATCAGCTCCATGAGCAGAAGACGCAACAAAGTTTGCGGCATTTGATACATCACCAGAGTAAACTCCTTGAGATTGAGATTGATCCTCTAATGTATTATCAGCTCTTAATCCAACAGTCTTTACAGGTGTATTATTTACTGTTATTTCTCCACTCACCAATTGAAGCAGTCTCGTGATCTCTCCAGAAACACCAAGCTCCATATCCTTATACATTCTTAGTCCCTCAGTTTTGTACTCAACAAGAGGATCTCTTTGTCCATACGCTCTAAGCGACACACTTGAACGCAAGTACTCCATCATCTCTAGGTGATCTACCCAGAACAGGTCTATTGTTTGTAGAATTATATTTCTAGCAGTATACAAGAAAGGTTTCTCAGCATCTGCTTCTGCAAACCCATTTGCAATAGCTTGTCCTTTAAATTGAGCACGTCTATTTTCTATTGCCATTTTTTCCTCGTCTGTTGATGTTGTCAAGAAAATTGCAAGCTCTGTTTCTACTTCCTCGGGAGTTGATAGAACAATTCTCTTTCTTCTTGAATATACCTTACTTCTTTGTTGATTTAAAACATCGTCATATTGAAGAGTATGTTTTCTGGAATCAAAGTGAATACCCTCAATCTTTCTTTGAGCACTTTCAAGTTGTTTTGACACAATTCTTGTTTCAATCGGTTGGTCTTCTTCTATTCCCAATTTATCCAATGCACTGTTAAGAAAATCGTTTGCAAAAATTCTCATCAAGTCATCTTCAAAAGAAACGTAGAATTGAGTTTCGCCTGGATCCCCTTGTCTTCCAGCTCTTCCTCTTAATTGATTATCAATTCTTCTGGCTTCATGTCTTTCTGTTCCGATTATATACAACCCCCCAACTGATTTTATTTCTTCATATAAATCCTTTGATCCCGGTGCTCCTCCTAGTTTAATATCAACCCCACGTCCAGCCATGTTTGTTGCAATAGTAACAGCACCCTTCTTTCCGGCCTGAGCCACTGTTTCTCCTTCTTTCTCTGCAAATTCTGGTTTTGCATTTAGTAATGTATGAGGAACTCCCTCTTTCTTTAGAAACTCTGATAGCAATTGGTTTTTTTCAATTGAAACAGTACCAACCAAAACAGGCTGTCCTACTTGATTCAATTCTTTAATCTTTTTTGCAATAGCTCTAAACTTTGCAGCTTCTGTTCTAAAAATAAGATCGGTTTTGTCTACACGAGAAATTGCGCGATGTGTTGGAACCTCAATAACATCAAGTCCATAGACTTTCAAAAACTCTTCCTGACTTGTAAGACCAGTTCCTGTCATTCCAGCTAGCTTTGGATACATTCTAAAATAGTTTTGGAATGTGATAGATGCATAAGTTCTTGATTCTTTTTTAATTTCTACTCCTTCCTTAGCTTCAATAGCTTGATGTAAACCCTCTGACCATCTTCTACCTGGTTGAAGTCTTCCTGTTGAAGGATCAACAATCATAACTTCATTATCCTTTACTATGTAATCAACATCTCTATGGAACAATGCCTTTGCTCTAATGGCGGTTTCCATATGGTGAACATACTTAACACCACCCTCACTATATATATTAGTTACTCCAAGGCTTTTCTCTGCAGCATCAATTCCAGCGTCCGTTACAGATATTGTTTTGAATTTTTCATCAACAACGTAGTGAACATCTTTTTCTAAATGTTTTGATAGTTCTGCAAAAGTTACATATAAGTTTCCTGAATCAGCATAAGGAGATGCAATGATCAAGGGAGTTCTTGATTCATCAATCAAAATTGAGTCAACCTCGTCAACAATCGCATAATTAAATTCTCTTTGTCTTAGATCATCTGGTCTTTGTTCTAGGTTGTCACGTAGATAGTCAAACCCAAATTGATTATTTGTTCCATAAGTTATATCAGCTAGGTACGCAGACTTCTTGTCTGTTGGTCTAAGTAGTTCATAGACAATTTTAAATGCCCCGACTTCATCTTCTTTTTTCTCTAGTTTTTCTTCTGCCTCTTCGCCTAATCTTTCTACAACAGCAGCTGGATCATAAAGGTAAGACTCCCCTTCATTAACAACACCGGTAGATAATCCAAGTGCATAATAAATTTCTCCCATCCAAGCAGCATCTCTTCTTGCAAGATAATCATTAACAGTTACAACATGAACTCCTTTTCCTGAAACTGCATTCAGGTACGCAGCTAGTGTTGCCATCAAAGTCTTTCCTTCTCCAGTTTTCATTTCTGCAATATTTCCATTGTGAAGAACTAGACCTCCTATTAACTGAACATCATAATGGCGTTGACCAAGGGTTCTGTGTGAAGCCTCTCTAACAACAGCAAAAGCCTCTGGTAGAATGTCATTCAAAACAGCCCCGCCATTTAAACGGTTTCTAAACTCCTCAGTTTTTGCTTTTAACTCCTCATCAGATAAGGCTTGTATAGAAGGCTCAAATCCATTGATAATATCAACGATTTTTCTATACTTAGCCACCTGCTTTTTAGAGATGGAAAACAGATCAGATATAATACTCATATAGGGCCATTTTAGCACAAAATAGACGCCTCATAAAGGCCACAGAAAAGAAAGAGAATACCGAGCGTAAATTACTTTCTTCTTACATAAATATATTTAAACAAAATAAAAACCCCGCCTAAGCGAGGTTCTTATTAAAGTGGAAAAAATCTTTTGGATTATTTCTTCTTTGCTGCAACTTTCTTCTTTGGAGCTGCTTTCTTCACTGCCTTCTTCACAGCTTTCTTTGCAACTTTCTTAACTACTTTCTTCACAGCTTTCTTAACTACTTTCTTTGCTGCTACTTTCTTTTTTGCTGCCATATTATTATTGAAATTATTTTTTTAATGTTACACGCGCCGACGATGCACATGTAGTTAAGTTAATTATCTAACATTTTTTAATTAATAACAATTTTATTTACAAAATAATTGTGGATAACTTTTTTATTTTTATTTTTATTTTTATAAAATATTTTTTATTTATTTATTTTTTAATTTACAAAGCGTTAGAATATTATTAGAATCCAAAAATATCTAGTAACTCTCCTGAATAGTAAAACTCGTAAGACAATCTACCAAAAGAAATTTTTTCTCCTCCAATGTTTATTACAGAACCAGCAACTTCAGGATTATTTTTAGGAATAGATTTTGAAAAACCTAAATTAAAAATTGTTGAAATGATTTCTGGTCTATTAGAGATATCATAGCCTGCTCTGGACCATTGTGATTCAATCTCTTTTATAAACAAAGCTGTATATAAATAAGAATAATAATGATTGTGACTGTCTGTTAGGCGCGCATACCTATCTGCATCATTCTGAACAGTCTCATAATCCAAAAGATTTTCATATTCTTTAGAAATATAAAATTCAGAATTTGGGTTTTTTAAATTATCTTCTATTGCCTTTGCAGTATCTGGTTTAACACCACTAACTCCTAGTGAAAACTGAGATAATGTTCCTAGTATTTTCAAAGGCTCAAAAAACTTCTTAAATGTTTCTCTGTCAGAAGTAAAAAATCTTATTTGCTCTGCGATAACAACAGCAACTAAAAGACGTGGACTAATAGATGCGTCATTAGCCGCTTTTTTAATCACCTCTTTATCTTTTGTCAGAGCCGCTGTTAATGTTTGCCATTCACTTGTATTTATCCATGCAAAACTTATATCCGGAAAAATAGATTTTCTAACCTCAGTCATATTTTTTCTAAACTCTGATTCTATCTTTCCAATTATAGCTAGATTTAATCTTGTATTTTCATCACTTATACTCACGGGACTAAGACCTCTTGAATCTCCTGTTTGAGCATTTGAATCTATTGACGTGGACGTAGATGTAGAACCTGTATCTGAACCTATGAAAAACTTATTTCTTTCATCTATTGTGCCTTTAACATTTAATAGTCCAAATCGCATACCTACAAAAACAGATGCAAAAAGAAGTCCGATAATTGCAAAAATAATTATTGTAAATTCAAAAACCACACCAAGCCAGGTTTTGGACATTAGTGTGTGAATTTTGTTTCTTAAGCTGTGCGGACCAAAAAATATTGTCATGTTTATTTAGGTATTTGTGCGATTGAGAAATGACGTGCTGGTACAATCTCACTTTACCTCACCTAGATCCATCCTACTATTGAGTCTGTTGTGAGGAAGGATCCTTTCCATCTTGTATATCCTTAATATACTTATCAACGTCAGCTGTATATTCAGGCTTAAGTGCTTTTATTTTCTTTAGTTCCTCTATAGAAGCATATCTATCACCCGCCTTAAGATATATAGCAGATAGTGAAATTACAGCCTGTATGTCTTGCGGATTATTTACGATTCTTTGTTTTGCAATTGAAATTGCTTTTTCAAATGATTTTGTATCAAGTAGCGCCTGTAGGACCATGGGATCAGCCCAAACAGAATCATTTTTGAATGTTGGGTCAATCTTAACTTGTTCATTTAATAATGCATCTATGTCCCCTGCTTTATTATTCTCTATTAGACTATATGCATAATACTTTAGAGCATCTACGTTTGTTTTATCAAGTTCGTAAGCTTTTCTAAATACTTCTGTACTTTCATCTCTTCTGTTTAACGTCATTAACAATTGACCTTCCGTATACAAGAATGACTGCTTAGTTGGAGAAAGATCCACTGCTTTTTTAATTGTCTCTAACGCTCCTGCATTCATACCAAGCTTTTGTTGGAATATAGAATAGAAAAAGTATGGTCTTGGATCCATTTTTGAAGCAGCAAATTCTTTACCGTATTGATCCACTGTATAATCATAAACTTCTTTAGCAAAAGCTGGATCAGTCTTTGCGGACTGCGTAATCGCTGCGACAGAAATATCTACCAATCTCTCGCGAGCTTCTGATCTAGTTAGATTATTTGCACTCAAAACATCTTTAATTAGTCCAAATCTAACCTTAGGGTCTGCTGCTACTATCTGAGCCTTACCACCAACAAGAGTTTGTTGCTTATCTTGCATAGATTGAATTAACTGTCCACTTGAATTATATGGCGATAGAACAGCAATCCATATTACATAACCAGTTAAAATAACAGCAACAACGTCAAGAATCCAAACAGAATTACCTTTAACCAAAGGAATACTCTTTGACTCAATATTCCCTTGTCCACGAGTGTTTATAAACGCCAGAATTGTGAAGAAGAAGATGTAACTTGCAAGGTTGTCGAACACAAATATATTGTGAACAAAGTATGCAATAAGCATTCCGGTAATCACCGCCCTTTCTGTCACACTCCAATCATCGTTAATTTTTTTCCACAATGTATATATCGCAGACAAGAATAATGCCAAATATGACAGTAGGCCTAAAAATCCAGCTGCGATTAGCCAGTCAAAGAATACATCATGAGTTCTATCAAACCATGACTCTTGTGCATACATAGCTGGATCATAGTACTTTGCAAATACATAAGGAAAATTATCTTGTCCCCATCCTAACAACGGTCTTTCTTTTACACCCTCGTATGACATTTTCCAAAGCATTGTTCTTGAATGACCTTGATCAGACAGAACCTTGCTTACATCCCATGTAATAAGTTGAGCAAATCTATTCAGTTGATTGTTAGTTTTAACAAAATTAGAATTTTTATTAACTCCAAGGAAAGCAACAATGGCCACAACTATAACTAGTGACACAATTCCAATCCATCTAAATATTGGCAATTTTCTCTCAGCTATAGCCCAAATTACGGCGGTAATAAATAGCCCCGCTACTAGTCCAACAAAAGAACCTCTTGTTCCTGTTTGATACATCACAGCAAGGTTAAATATTCCTACAGCAACATAAATTAATGAAAGAAATACATCAATGAAAATAAAATTCTCGCGAGCCTTAACAGGTATTTTTCTAAGAGATAATGACATTCTTTTAATAACGTCTATCGCCAAATACATTGCAAGGAAGAAATGCGCCATTGCGTAACCTCCCAAATAAGAAGAGTTACCCAATGTTCCAAAGATACGATCATCAGCGTTCTGCATTTTTGAGAATGCATAAATACCCATAATAACGCTGAGTGCAAGCATTGTATTTAAAAACCATTTCCAAACACCAAAATCTGAAGGCGAAGCTGTTGATATTCCTTTCTCTTTTGAGGTTCTTGCAAACACATTTGAAAAAACACCAGTTGATACAATAAATAAAACAAACATTTCAGCTAGTGTGACAAAACCTTCCATTCTTTCTTGATTACTCCAAAAACTCTTCCATGGATCAATAGAGTTTATTGTTGAAGCTAGCAATACCAAAATAAAAGTTGTTGCAGCCCAAACAACAGGCGTTTTCTTAGGTAAATAGCTTCTGTCTCTGATAACCAAAGATGTATAAAGAAGAGCAATAACTAGGACTATTGCCCTGGCTACAAAACCCTTACCTGTTATAAACGGGAAATATAGAGACTCTGATATTACTAAATCTGCGAAGGGCACTAGAAAAACTAGGCCGATTATTGCGTATTTCAAAAATTCGCAAATTGAACTGTTTGTTTTATTCATAATGGCAAAAGTATATCATAGTCGTTTACCATTTTCAGGATTAAAAGCTTAAAGACACAGACTAGCCAATCTGTCTATTTGTAAAATAGTGCTAAAAATCGTACACTAAGATTATATGATAACGGTTAAATTAAAGGGCGGTTTGGGAAACCAGCTATTTCAATATGCATACGGTAGAGCTGTTTCTCTAAAACTGGAGACCCCTCTTATTCTTGACGTATCTGGATATGACAATCAGTCAGAAATAGACACTGAACGAGAGCTTCAAATAAACTGCTTCAATCTGCAGGCGTCAATATCAAATGATGTTAATGACTCCAATATTAGTCTTTTCAAGAGATTGTATGAAAAAGCAAAGAATGCGATAAAAAATACAGCTAATCCTTATAATGGATATATCTTTACACCTGAAAATCTAGACATTAAGGATGGTTCACACGTGGAGGGTTTTTGGCAAAGTGAAAAATATTTTTCTAATATTGAAACCATATTAAGATCTGACCTTACTCTAAAAGAAAAACTTGGTGAGAAAGCAAAACTTTTTAGAGATAGAATAAAACAAGTTGCTGATAACGGTGGGGTCAGCGCGTCAGTTCATATAAGAAGATGTGATTATACTACAAATAAATATGCAGCGGCATATCATGGTGCACTTGATATGACATATTATCAAAGAGCAATATCCACCCTACAAGCAAAGCTGTGTGGAAAGCAATTGGTTTTATTTGTCTTCTCAGATGATATATCCTGGGTTAAGGAGAACCTAAAGACAGATGTACCATTTGTTTGTGTTTCAAGACCAGAAATTTTAGACCATGAGGAACTTATTCTTATGGGATATTGTAATCACAATATTATAGCAAACTCATCCTTTAGTTGGTGGGGTGCATGGCTTAATCCAAAAAAAGACAAGATTGTAATAGCTCCAAAAAGATGGGTTAAGGACTCTCGTGCAAATACAAATGATGTTACTCCGCTTGGTTGGATAAAGATCTAGCCCCCCCCCTTTTTTTTTCTGTTATTAGTGTGTTTTCTTCAATCCAGTTTCTTTCAATTAGTTTTTCTACTGTTCAATATCCAATATTCTCTTTAATGCATCCGGTGTCAATTCACCATTTCTTCTATTAGAAATATTTTGTTCTGCTTCCCTTCTATTATTATTTACAGATTCATTTTTTTCAGGTTCGCTTTTTACTGATTCGTTTTTTGAACCCTGCTCTGTTTGTTTTTCTACATTTTGAATAGATGAAGAACTCTCCCCCATTACCGAAAGCAAAGCATTCCTCAGTGCGGCAACATTTTCTGGTTTGATTTCCTTTTGATTATTTTTAAATTTATTTTCAGTTGCGCCAGCTAGTGAATTCAAAGAAACGGGGCGGACGGGTTGTGGTTTGACCAATGCAGGCTGTGGCACTAATACAGGTTTAGGTATATACACAGGATGTTGTGCGATTGACTGTGTTTTTTGTTGCGGCGGCAATGAAATAACTTCATTGGCAGGTATACTTTCAGATTTTACTATTTTTTCTCTAGGTTTTTCAGCTGTCCTCTCAACATTGGAAACCACAGGTTTTTGTACCAATCTTAAATCAGGTCTATTATCATCTAATCTTTCGGAAATTGAGCTTTGTGTAGGTCTATCAGACTGTCTGCTTACAGATCTTTCACCAGACCTAAGACTTGACCTATCACCAGACCCCATGCTGGACCTACCATCATCACGAGCTCTACTTGATGTTCTTGAGCTGGATCTATCGCCATCCCTCTCGGCAACCCTATCACTCGCTCTTGCACTTGGTCTGTCATCACCTCTATCTGTAGACCCAGTAGTTATTGATGTTTTAGAAGGTGTCTTTACGCCAATCTTTTCAACGTGCCAATTTCTGATGTCTTCTTCAATTTTTTCTCTTGGGTTAGCAAATTGAGCTCGCGAGAGATTAAGAATTTCTTCAACATAGGAAACCTCCGGCTTCTTAATTGGAGCCATGCCGATTGCAGAAAATGGACGAGATGTAACTCCATCGATCATTAACTTCAAATACATTTGATATTGCTGCAGGTTCACCAAATCCTCTGCTGTAAACTCTGGTGCGTATTCCTTTTCAAAAACGGCAGCATCATAAGCCCCAATTCTAAAAGTAATCATTGTTCCTACGTTTCCAAAAACAGCAGCCCTAACTTCTTCTGGCATTTGTTCTACGTATTGATTTGCAATAGTTAAACTTAATTTATATTTTCTAGCTTCAGATAAAATGTCAGCAAAAGAGTCATTTGCAAAGTTTTGAAACTCGTCCACATATAAATAAAACTGAGGTGCTTTTTTTATATCTTCCTCTTTCAAATCAGCACGAGACATAGCTGCAAGATAAATTTTTGTAATTAACATTGCTCCCAAAAGATTTGCATTTGCCTCGCCTACTCGTCCTTTTGATAAGTTGATTATCAAAATTTTCTTATTATCCATTATCTCTCTAATATCAAAACCAGATACAGGTTGACCAATAATGTTTCTAACAAGTGGGTTACCAACAAATTGTCCAACTTTGTTTTGAATTGCAGGAGCCGCTTCTGCTGCAAATTTTTCTGTATACTTTCCATATTCATCAATCCAAAAAGCCTTAACAGTAGGGTCTGTAACATTAGCAACAATAGTGGCTCTAAATTCCTTGTCTGTAAGCATTCTGTTAACTGACATCAGTGTTGAACCAGGGTACTCCAAAAGAGCAAGCATTATATTATTTAAAATATATTCCATTCTGGCAGAAAAAGCATCAGCCCAGATTGTCTTAAACGCACTCATCAAACCATTTGCAACAAGGTGTCTCTTTGTGATACCAACATCCTCAAGAACATTAAAAGCAATAGGAAAATCAAGGTCAAAGGGAGCAAAGTATACAACGTCTTTTTTACGATGTTCTGGAATGTACTCTAAAAGTAAATCCGCAGACTTTCCATGTGGATCAACAAAGGCAATTCCTTCACCGTTCTGAATGTCTTGTATAGCTAGATTTTCAAGTAGAGTTGATTTACCCATACCTGTCTTTCCAATAGTATAAACATGGCGAGCTCTATCCTTTGCCTTAATACCAAAACGAATATGCTTATTTCTAGCATCAGTCTCTGCGAAGTATGTTACTTTTTCATCGTCTTGCATATATTAATTAATGTATAGATTACTGTATACAGTATAATGCCAAAAAAGTTTTAACGCTATGTGAATATCACACCTCTGCAAGATTCATTACTTTTAAAATTGAAATTATTTCTGTAATAGAATAGGTTTTGTACTACTATATTTATTTCCGGGGTCCCACATCATCCAACTAGTAAGCCCAGCGTCGTATGCTGCTGTAATCTGAGCCTTAACCATTGCGGGAGTATATGTTGCACCCATATTAAAATCTTGAAGCCATGGTCTTAATTTTAAAGGATCCTGACCTATTGCCTTTGCTCGTGCAACTGCCTTACTCATTGAAACAAATATAACATCATAAGGTCTGGTTGCAGGCTTTGTGTAACCGTTCCAACCTGGTCCAAAGTGCGATGGATAAACCATAGGAGAAACATAATCAACATGAGGTAAAATCTTTTCTAGTAATTGACCGATACCCAAGTCATCTGTATTTGTTGCAACCATTCCAAAAACATCAGCAGAAATTTTAGGTCTATTGTCTCCACTTTTTCTAAGCTCGCCATCCATGTAGGTAAAGAATCTCGATAATATATTAGCCCTAGTATTTAAACTTAAATCATCATATGCGATGGTAGTTGTGGAGATAACGGTAGCTTCAGTTATTGGTATCAGTTCAGTGGTAGTAGCTGCAACAGCTACAATAACAGAAGCTTTGTTGGAAATTTTAGTACCAGCTTTAGTGCTTACCTTTGGCGCCTTAACTACAGCTGGTTTTGGTTTTTGTGCAATTGGGTCATTAACAATAGCTACCGGATAGCTTAGATCCTTCATGTTTCCATCTGACGGGAATCTTATATAGTCCAGATTAACTTCATCAAAACCTATTGAATATGCAACCCTGGCAATTTTTATATTGTAATCCCAAACTTCTTTTGATCCAGCGTACATCCAAGACATCCCTTTTCTATCCTTCCAAATAAGACCATCGCTTTTTCTTTTTACAGAATATTCTGGATGTTTTTTAGCTAGACAAGAATCCTGAAAAACAGCGACTCTTGCGATTACATAAATATTTAAATCATGAAATTCCTTTATAAGACCTTTGATGTCACTAATTCTATTCTCGGTACATCCCTCATTATCAATTTCAGGTACACCTGTTTTTGCAGAAAGCATTCCTGTTGAATCCTTAAAGTCTATGACAACGGCATTTAATTCAGAATCCGCAATCATTTTTTTTATTCTATTTTTAAAATCATTTGATCCAGCAACCCAACTAGACATATAGACAGCCTTAAGTGCTACAGGTGTCTTTAAATGAGTTGCGCCGGCTTGAGTTTGTATGATTGAACTATTTGGATCAAAGGCAATAATTGACGATGAAGATGCAATGGCGCTTGCCGATAGAACCTGATTTGTATCGCTCGACGTTGAGGCTGATTGACCTAACGCTGATGCTGAAACAGAATCACTAACCTTTGCCTTCATGTGACTCGCATCAAAAGTTACAGAAAGGATATTAGGTAAAACAAACAAAACTATGGTTAATAAAAATAACCCACCTAAAATAAAAGGCACGTTCTTGCCTCCAAGAAGATGTTTAATATATTTTAGATTCTTTGAACTGTTAGTTCTTTTTTTGCTGTTCATGAACGTATAGATAAGATAAAACAGCAACTAATAAACCGAGTGCCTCAATTACTAAATTCTTAAAGCCTCCTGCAACTGATAGAAATACCGGAACCAAAGCAATAACCAGACCCAATACAATGAGAACAGTCCTTATTTTTTTCATGTAGTCAGTATAGCAAAAATTGATAATAGTTCCAATTTTAGACTATCTCGCATGGGCGATTATAAAATAACCTAGGCAACTCTAATACGTTTCGTTTATTGTGTAAAATTTGGTCCAACAATAACAACAAACTCCCCTCTTAATTTATTGCTATCTAATTTTATTCTATCAATCAATTCTTCTGCGGTTCCAACAGCACATTCCTCAAACATTTTTGTAAGCTCGCGGGCTAGGTATATTTTTCTATTAGGAGTTTCTGACTTTTCAAAATATTCCTTTAATGACTCCAGGGTTTTTTCTATTCTGTGTGTTGACTCATAAAACACAAAAGATTCCTTCTTTGCTTCTGCAATTTTATTAAATAGAGTTTCTCTACCTTTTTTATGAGGTAAAAAACCAATAAATGTAAATTGGTGGTCTGGAAGTCCAACAATTGAAAGTGCAGCAGTTAAAGCAGATGGTCCAGGTACAGCTTTGATTTCAACATCATCACCCAATACCTCTCTTACCTTTGAAACAAGCAGAGATCCAGGGTCAGAGATTGCGGGAGTCCCGGCGTCTGTAATAAGCGCCAGGTCCTTCCCTTCTTTTAACATTTCTATTATCTTATCAATCTTAGCTAATCCACTATGAGTATGAAAAGACATTGTAGCTGTTTTGATTTCATATTTATTTAGTAGAGTTCTACTTGTTCTAGTGTCTTCACATAAAATCAAATCAACCTCTCCTAATACACGTATAGCGCGCATAGTGATATCTTCTAGGTTTCCTATTGGAGTTCCGACTACATAAAGTGTTGACATAGTCTGATTGTATTACATTTTTACTGATAATCAACCCCTATGCTTTGAAAACCTTCTTTAATAATTACAACATGGTCTAAAACATGAATACCAATAATTCTTCCAGCTTGCACCAACTGCTTTGTAATTTCAATGTCCGCTGTACTTGGAGTAACTACACCTGACGGATGGTTATGTGCCAAAACAACCGCAACAGCACCATACTCAAGGGCTGGTCTAAAAACTTCTCTTGGGTGAACAATGTTTGTATTAATAGTTCCAATAGAAATGACCTCATCATGAATAACTCTATTGTGAGTATCTAAATATATGCCTCTTAATTGCTCTTTGGGTAAAGAATGCATATCTACCAAATAATCATAGGCATCTTTTGCTGTCCTTATAACAGCAAGACCGATATCATTCTTTTTATAAAGACGCCTGCCAATTTCACTGCACGCAACTATTTGACACGCTTTTCCTAAGGGAATATTCAAGTCCTGTGAAAGTTGTTCTGGATTAATTTGTGAAGACAATGCACTTACTCCATATTCCTTTACAAGACGTTTGGACATAGATAGTACGTCTTCTGCTTTTGTTCCAACATTTAGAACAATTGCAACAAGCTCTGCTAGAGAAAGTGGGGCTGGGCCGTATGCAATTAATTTTTCTCGCGGTTTTTCCTCTTGAGGTAAATCTCTAAAGCGTAAGTCATAGACACGAACGCTACCTTCCCCAGGCTCTGGGACTGATGACATAATCAGGTCTGTATCTTTAATAACATAAGGAACTAATTTATTTGATGAATTTTTCATAACCAGAATACTATAGCAAATAGTTCTAAAGTTTCTATAAAGAAATTCTAAAGAAAAACTGGAGATTTTATGTAGTGACACAAGATGCACCAGGAATGTATTTTTATATCTATTCAAAAATTAACCAAATACTAATACAAAAGACCTCATCTCTGAGGTCTTTTGTAAACATGACTTTTTATATGTTTTAAGTTTAATCCTTAAACTAGATTGTCTCTATCAACATAACATTTGACTCTTCAGTCTTTGCAAATGGCATTCCAGATACAACTACTACTCTATCCCCCTTCTTTACAAGCTTGTTCTTTGTAAGCAATGGTCTAACGTTTGCAAAAGCTTCTTCAAAAGTCTTATGCTTTGCATCCATTATTGGATAACAACCGTAAATCAGACATGCTTGATTAAACAAAACAGGATTTGGAGTTAAAACAAGAATTGGTTGATGACCTCTATTTCTTGAAACCATTCTTGCAGCATATCCGTACTCAGTTAGAGTAACAATATACTTTGCATCAACCTTCTCAGCAGCCTCCATAGCAGCAAGAGTTGTTGAATGTCCAACACCTATGTGATGCGCTTGCATTCCCCACAACATCTCTGCATGGTGTTCTGAATTCTCAACCTTAAGTGCGATAGTTGACATCATTTCAACAGCTTCAATTGGGTAATCCCCAAGAGTTGATTCCTCAGAAAGCATAACAGCATCTGTTCCATCAAGGATTGCATTGGCAATATCAGATACCTCAGCACGAGTAGGAACTGGAGACTTAATCATAGATTCCAACATTTGAGTTGCAGTAACAACTGGCTTTCCAGCTTCATTAGCCTTCTTGATAATCATCTTCTGTACAAGTGGTGTATTTTCATATCCAATCTCCACAGCCAAGTCCCCACGAGCAACCATCACAGCATCAGAAAGTGCGATAATCTCATCGATATTGTCCACTGCCTCTTGTGTTTCAATCTTTGCCATAATCATAGCTTTAGACTTTGCTTTATCAAGAATTCCTCTTAGCTCTTTAACGTCATCCCCTGTTCTAACAAAAGAAAAGGCAACAATATCAACTTTATTTTTGATTCCAAAAGCAATATCCTTCTTATCTTTTTCTGTAAGAGAACTAACCTTAAGGTATGCACCTGGAAGATTTACTCCACGTCTGCCTTTTGTCTCACCTCCGATTAGAATTTTACACTTAATCTCACTTCCCTTTATTTCAACAACTTGGAATTGTTTCTTACCATCATCAACCATTATTATATTTCCCACCTTAAGTTCTAGGTGAAGTGTTGGGTAGTTAATTGAAACACGTTTTTCATCTCCAACAATTTTCTCAGGAGTTAGAGTAATAAAATCTCCTTTTTTTAGAGTTACACGATCTTGGTAGAAATCTCCGATTCTAAACTTTGGACCAGAAAGGTCTTGCATGATTGCGCAAGGCATACCTGTTTCCTCAATAGCCTTTTTAAGGTTATTGAACTTTGCTTGATGTTCAGCAAAATCTCCGTGAGAGAAGTTCATTCTCATAACGTTCATTCCTGCCTTTAACATCTTTTTTAATTGTTCTGTCGATTCCGTAACAGGGCCGATTGTAGCCACTATTTTAGTCTTTTTACCAAGGTGCATAATGTTTAATTTAATTTATTTTTAATTAGATTCACATCCTAGCATAAAAACGCCTAAAAATAAAGGCCTTAGGGATTTAACAGAGGTTTTATAATAACACGGTCTAATAAACATGATCATGTTTTCCTAAATCAATCAGTAAAACCAATATATAACCATTCTCTTCCTTAAGAATAATTCTTAAATCAAAACCTGCCTTAATAGAGTTAAAACCATTAAGTCCTCCTTGTAGACCATGGTTTAGTAGAGATGGGTCAAAAGGATCTTTTGCAAATTTCTCCAGTGCTCTATCTATCTTATCTTTTAGATTATTACTTAGTTTTTTATATTTTTTATCATACTTATCTGTAGTAACTATCTTCATTTTTTATTGAGACCTTAGATGCTTAATTAATTCCTTGGCATTTTTAAACTCCTTTGATCTTTTACCATTTTTATAGGCATCCAGTATCTCATCCTCCTGTTCTTTTGTATAATTGAAATAACTATCATTATTTACAGGAAAAGGTATTCCCCCAGTAATGTTTATTTTATTTAGGAAAATTCTAAAAGCCGTAGGTAAATCCAGACCCAGTTTATTCAAAGTCTTTTCTGCCTCATTCTTTAACTTTGTGTCTACTCTTATTTGTACGTTTGTAGTCATACATATATTATATGCAAAATGCATGTATTTTGCAAGTATGTAAAATAATTGTATCAAACCTCTCGCTAAACCACTTACTTAAGTTGTATATATCTAAAAAACTATATCTCCTTTATCACCTTAATGTCCGCCCCTATTCCATTCAATCGTTCAGCAATATCCTCATACCCCCTGCTTATTGGGTAAATGTTTCTAAGAATAGATTTTCCTTTTGCTCCAAGCATGGCAACCATAATAATCATTGCAGGGCGTAGTGCTAAAGGGCAAACAATTTGTGCAGCCTTCAATTCTGTGGGCCCTTGAATAAAAACTCTGTGAGGATCCGCCAGGTTGATATTGGCCCCAAGCCTATTTAACTCTGTAAAATAAATTGCTCTATTCTCCCACATCCAATCATGAATCAAAGTTGTCCCCTTAGCCAACACAGCAATTGGCACAAAGAATGGCAGGTTATCAGTATTAATTCCAGGATATGGTTGGGCTGAAATTTTATCAAGTGGAGCAACTAGTTTTGATGGGTAAATAGTAATATCAACTAATTTTGTTCTACCATTCACAGCATAATAAACAGATGTCTGCTTATACTTCAATCCCATCTTTTTTAACTTAAACATTTCCAGGGCTAGAAAATCAATTGGACATCTCGTTATAGTCAGAGTAGATCCAGTTACAATACCTGCTGTAATGAACATCATAGATTCTGTTGGATCTTCACTATTATAATAATCAACATCCATATTAATTTCATCAATTCCATGAACGATTAACGTGGTTGAACCAACGCCCTCAATTTTCACACCCAAGGTTTCCAGAAAGAAACATACTTCCTGAACCTGATAGTTTGGTGGTGCAAACTGAATTGTAGTCTTCCCTTTTATTAGGGCTGCCGCCATTAATAAATTCTCGGCCGCAGTATCGGAAGACTCTGACATTATAATATGAGCGGGCGCTAGTTTTTTTGATTGAATTAGATAATGATCCTCTTTTGTATCAATTTTTACACCCAAATCTTCTAGACCATATCTATGAGCAGAGATTGTCCTTTGACCCATTTTACAACCTCCTGAGTGAGGTATTTTAAATATACTTTCTAGATGGATCATTGGGCCAATCATCATCAAGCCGGATCTAATTCTTCCTGCTGCGACCTTATCCATATTCTCCGTTTTTAACTTTTTTGGAACAATAATTTCCAAAGTATTTTTTTCAATCCATTTTATTGAAATACCAATACTTTCCATTAATTCTATAATTCTTTGAACCTCTTCAATACGAGGTATTCCATGCAGACGAGTTTTTCCTTTATTTAAAAGTGATGCACAAATAAGACCAAGCGCCCCATTTTTAGATGTATTCGTTGCGATAGTTCCAGAAAGTTTTCTTCCCCCATTAATTTCTACATCAATAGAATCTGAAATAGTCATAATTTTTCTTCCAAGAGCAATACTTATTCTATTCAATTCTTCTGTTGTCATGTTCTGTCCCCCATTCTCAATCCTAGCTACCGCACTTTGTGATGTTTTCAAAAGCTTAGCAAAATCTGTTTGAGTTAGATTTCTATCCTCTCGAAGTTGTTTAATAAAGAATCCCAAATTTTTATTACTTTCTGTTACCTTAGGATTAGTAGATACTTTGACTTTTAACTCTGTTTTGCTTTTCATATACATATATCATATATGGTATATTGCAAAAATCAATTAAAAAATCCACAGGTTACCCTGCAGATTTTATAACTTATAGATTCAAACTTGAGACTTACTTTGTGCGTGTGGCAGGACTCGAACCTGCGGCCTCTTCATTATCAGTGAAGTGCTCTAACCAGCTGAGCTACACACGCATTCTTACAAACAGACTTGTCAAACCTTTGCTGTTTGTGGTTTATAATGTATCAAATTATCCCATTAAAAACAAGTCTATTTTAAAGACTATTTTAAGAAAAACAAAGCAATAAAAAAACCCCGCTTGCGGAGTACTTTTATCATATAAAATATGTACTTTGGCGACTAAATGACAACCTCAACCGTCCTTATTATTGTTCTGTTTGGCCTGGCCTTGTTCCCAGGAGGCAGTATATTTAGGTTATACCTTCCTTATGCATTCTCGAGGCATAATCTCATTGAGCTTAATAAATTAAGTTCGATCAACCGTATTCAGCTAATACATGAAATTCATGTACGCATTTTTCAAATTGAATTGTTCCACGACCAGCTTCCGCTAGCCGTGCCTTGTTACGACTTACTCCCTGTCGATGAACTTACCGTAGGCCCGCACTAGGCGAGACTTCGGGTACTCCCATCTCCCTTGAGTTGACGGGCGGTGAGTACAAGACTTGAGAACGTATTCACCGCAGTATGTCTGACCTGCGATTACTAGTAATTCCAACTTCATGAAGTCGAGTTGCAGACTTCAATCCGAACTGGCGCCACTTTTATAACGATTTGCTCCACCTCGCGGTATTGCGTCGTGTTGTAGTGGCGATTGTATTATGTGTGTAGCCCAGGGCATCAAAGGGCCATGCTGATCTGGCGTCATCCTCACCTTCCTCCCCCGAGAGGGGGCAGTCTCGTGTGACACTTGTAACACACGACGAGGGTTGCGCTCGTTACCCCACTGAAGGGAACAGTTCAAACCACGAGCTGACGACGACCATGCAGCACCTGTCTAATTGTCTTGCGAGGGCTCCCGTTTCTGGGAGCTTTCAATTAAATTTCCAGCCCTGGTGAGGTTCTTCGTTTGACATCGAATTAAACCACATAATCCACTACTTGTGCAAGTCCCCGTCTATTCCTTTGAGTTTTAACCTTGCGGTCGTACTACCCAGGTGGTTCATTTAACGCGTTAGCTACGCCTCTCAGAGGGTCGATACTCCGAAAAGCAAATGAACATCGTTTAGGGCGTGGACTACTGGGGTATCTAATCCCATTCGCTACCCACGCTTTCGTTCCTCAGTGTCAGGAATGTGCCAGTCTGCTGCCTTCGCTTTTGGTGTTCCCCATGATATCAACGGATTTCACCCCTACACCATGAGTTCCACAGACCTCTCACACCCTCTAGTCTTACCGTTTCCTACGCACTTCTGGAGTTAAGCTCCAGGCTTTAACATAAGACTAATAAGACCACCTACGAACCCTTTACACCCAATAATTCCGGATAACGCTTGGGGCACTCGTATTACCGCTGCTGCTGGCACGAGTTTAGCAACCCCTTATTCTTGAGGTACTATCAATTACTTTCTCCCTCACAAAAGATCTTTACATCCCGAAGGACTTCATCAATCACGCGACGTCGCTCCGTCAGGCTTTCGCCCATTGCGGAAGATTCTCGACTGCAGCCACCCGTAGGTGTATGGACCGTGTCTCAGTTCCATCGGTGGGGGTCAGGCTCTCACCTCCCCTAGACGTCATAGCCTTGGTAGTCTTTTACACTACCAACTAGCTGATATCCCGCAGGCCGCTCCTTTAGCGAAAAACTTTACTCCTAAGAGACTATCGGGTATTAGCTCATCTTTCGATGAGTTATTCCCGACTAAAGGGTGCGTACCTACGTGTTACTACCTCGTTCGCCACTGGAAGAGTCTTGATGTAATCGCAAAACTTCCCGTTTGACTTGCATGCCTTATCCACGTCGCCAGCGTTCATCCTGAGCTAGGATCAAACTCTAAAATTAAACTCAAACAGAACAAAAAAAAGGACGTTTGTTGGTTGTCATTTAGTTGTCAAAGATGTCTTTAGAAATGCCTGAAATATTTTATTAGTTTTACCTAACTCAATATTCCTGGGAGATTCCTAGGACGGCCCCCTGCGATTTAATCAAATGATTTGTGAAAATCATCAGTGGCGTGGTCGTAATTATAGCCATAAAACGCTTGCCGTCAAGTCTTTTTGGATGGACTTTATGTAGAACCTTTTTTTAAGCCTAAAATATCACTTATAGCCCTACAAATAACGATATTTTAAAGATGGAATGACCTAATTTTTTCCACTTTTTTCAATTTAAAATCTACCAATTTTCTAATTCTTATAATTTTACCTAATTTTACGAGATAATTACTGCTCTAAAGTTGAAATTTCCTCGATTTCCATTTGACCACCACTCACTTGCTCTTCAGATTGATTAAGTAGAGATTTATATAAATGAAGGAATGCTAGCTCAAAGATTATAAAGGTTACAACAATTCCGACTCCCAAGGCAATTAGACCAGATAGAACTAGGAGGCCAGACAATATGAAAAACAGAAATAATTCCACCATTTTCCCCTCAGTCATCGCTCTTGATTTAGCAAAAGCCTCCCCTATCCCCATCTTCTTGTCTACAATCAATGTGGAAGCAAAACAATATCTTATAGCTATGTATATTCCCGGAATAATCAATAATATCATACCCCCTAGGACTGCAAGCGAATAAATCACGGTGACAGCTATAAGTCTCAAATATACACCCTGGGAATTGAATAGGTCAGAAAATTTTGTCTCACTGCCTTCAATAGAATCTAGTTTTATCTTTGTTTGACCTGCATTAAATAATACCTGCATCAAAAACTTGACTACATAGTATAAAATAAGCAGCATTAAGGGGTATAAAGCCTTAGTCCCAAACAAGGGATATAAAGACTCAGTTACCAACTTCTTCATATCATTAATTTTAAAAGCTTCGTCCATAACCACACCAACAAGGAACGGTACAGCTACTGCATATATTAGAATTTGCCAATTTTTCTTGAATGTCTCTAAACCGGATTTCCATGAGATCTTAACTGATATTTTATTCATCGGTACTTTAGTTAAATTAAAACAATAAACACCAAACTAATTGTTTGATGTTTACGATTATACCATATCTTCTATTGTCTGACCTCAGTTTGTCTTCTAATCTATTACCTGACCGCAATCTAATGCCCCATGCTCAATAGACTAGTTATTCTTTTGTCCCTTCCAAAAAGTAACCAAAAGTGGAGATCCTAGAAATACTGATGAGTATGTTCCCAAAACAATACCAATAATCAATATCAATGAGAAGTTTCTAGTTGCCTCAGCCCCAAAGATATATAGAGCAACCAACGCTAGCACTGTAACCAATGAAGTGTTTATAGATCTAGTGAATGTTTGACTAATACTCTTTCCAACAGTTTTATCAAATGCATCCTTATGATGATCATCTAGCTTTAGGTTCTCTCTTGTTCTATCAAACACAACAATTGTATCGTGAACTGAGAATCCAAGTATAACAAGAATAGCAGTGACAAAGAGTGCGTCGATTTCAAAGCCTCCATTCCTTCCTAGGAACACGTAGATTCCAGTTGGAACCAATACGTCATGAGCAAGTGCAATAACGGCTGACAGCCCATATTTCCATGATGAGACAGGCTTTGAAACATGTCTAAATGCAAATGTGATGAACAAAACAATCGCAAGTATAACAAAAAGAATTGAAGTCCAAGCCTTTGATTGAAGCTCTTGACCAAGAATCGGTCCTACTGTATCCATTCTTTTTATTTCTCCTTTAATGGCTGTTGATGTTGCTACACCAGAGTTATTTGAATCTGAAAAAGCGGCAACAGCAGAAGTTGTGGCTGTTGATGTTCCAGCAACTCCAGTCTTTAGACTCGCTGTAACTGAATCAATTGTACTAGATGCTAAATCGGCAGTTCTAATAATATAACCCATATCCCCCGTTGGTCTTACAACTATTTCACTTGTGACACCAGCATTTTTAACAATTGATGTAATCTCATCATGAGATGGTTTTGCGCCCTTGTATTCAACTTCAATAATTGAACCACCTTTGAAATCAATTCCGTAATTTAGTCCATATTTTGAAATTGAAAATATAGAGAATAATACTAGGAGTATTGATAACGTGTAAAAAATTTTTCTGTATTTAACTACAAACATAATATTATTTTTAGTCTTTTAAATTAGCGTCTTAGGCCATTACTGAATAAAAACTTTACAATTCCCTTGTGTTTCTTAACACCAAGTGCAAGAAGGAAAGTTCTTGAAATTGTAATAGCTGTAAACATTGAAACCAACACACCAATTAAGAATACTAATGCAAAACCTTTAATTAATGCAGATGTTGCAAAGAAATAAAGAATAACAGCAGTAATAATACTTGATAAGTTTGAATCTCTAATTGAAAGCCATGCGCGCGCAAAACCTTCTCTTATACCATCTTCAAGAGAGTGGCCTTTTGCAAGTTCTTCTCTCATTCTTTCAAAGATTAGAATATTTCCATCAACCGCCATACCAATAGATAGAATAAAGGCAGCAAGTCCAGCTGAAGTTAGAACAACCGGAATCATCTTAAATATTGCTAGCATGAATATTGTATACATTGATAATGAAACAATAGCTACAAGACCAGGAAGTCTATACCATAGCAATAGGAATATTGCGATAATAAGGAATCCCCAAAGTCCTGCATCAACACTAGCCTTAAGTGCGTTTTCACCAAGAGAAGCACCAATTGATTGAGTTCCAATAAGTGTTATAGGAACAGGTAGAGCACCATATCTTAGGTCTCTAGCAAGTGACTTTGCCTCCTCTGGAGTAAAGTTTCCTGAAATCACAGCGCTTCCATCCTTGATTTGATCTCTAATTACTGGAGTAGAAATTGGCTTTCCGTCTAGGAAAATAGCTAAAATCTTTCCGATGTTTTTTCCAGTAACCTCTGCAAACTTTGCCTTTCCTGTTTCATCAAAAGAAATTGCAACAAGAGGTTGTCTTGTGTTTGTATCAAATTGTACTTGCGCTGATTTAAGGTATTGACCTGTTAGTCCAACGTCATCATATAGCTTTGAATAGTCTACTGTAGCAGCAACAGTTGATGTTGCTTTAGCTGTTTGGTTATTTGTACTTGTTGATGTTAATAGTGAAATTAATGAGCTTGTTGCATCAACAGCATTTGCTGAAGCTACAGCTGAAGCGCTAGATGATGTAGATAGCTCGTTAAGGGCTTTTTGTAGCTCTGTAGCTTTTGTAAGATCAGCTTCTCCCACCCCCTCTTTTTGAATCTTAAATTCAAGAACTGGAGTCTTTCCTATTGTATCAATAGCACTCTTCAGGTCTGTTACACCAGGAAGCTCTACAACTAATTTACGAACTTCTTGCCCGTTAATTGTAGATTTTTCTGTTTGAATGATAGGCTCTGAAACTCCAAAGGCGTTAATTCTTGATTCAATAACCCCCCTTAGACTTTCCATTGCTCCATCAACATCCTTAACACCCCCAACGGAGCCAGATTTTTGAAGGTCTGCTTGATAAACCAAGTGTGATCCACCGCTAAGATCTAAGCCAAGTTTAAAAGGAAAATTAGAAATAAATCCTTGGCCCGGAACTTGTGAATAATAATCAAATCCTAGTACTGCGAATCCGAAGATAAGCAGTAAGATTGCGCTAATTCTGACTTTTTTCATATGATAACGCCAATTATACTCACTTAAAGAATTGTGACAAGGGTGTACATTATGCCAATAGAAGTGTTATAAAATATATTATAAAAACAAAAGCTCTGTAAAGAACAGATTGATATGGAACACAAAAAAAGCAGAAAGCCTAGTATCCCAGAAACTCATTATTGGTTCTGTCCTTATGTATAGGCCTAGAATACTTCCTCATGGACATCAAAAGACCTAAACCAACAAATTCTGTAACCAAGTGAGACCCACCATAACTCATAAATGGAACTGGAATACCAGTTACCGGCATGAGGCCAATGTTCATTCCTATATTAATTATTAAGTGCGACATAAAGAATATAGCGAGCCCAACCCCAAATAATATCTCAAAGTTTGTCTCCCCTTTTGAAGCTATATATAAAATTCTGGCAATAATTAATGCAAATAAACTCATTAGAATTATTACACCTACAAAACCCCATTCTTCTGCAAAAGCTGCAAAAACAAAGTCTGTTTGATATTCAGGAAGGAACTGTAGTCTTGATTGAGTACCATAGCCAATTCCACGCCCAAATAATTCACCAGAACCAACGGTTATCATCGCTTGTCTTGCATTATATCCACTACCCCTAACATCAGCCGAGGGAGTGATGAAGTTAATGATTCTATTTTTTTGATACTCCTTGAAAACCAGATTCCAAGCCCCAAAAAATACCAATGAACCACTTAAAAAAACTATAGCGAGGTGTTTCTTTGAAATACCAGAAAATAGAACCATTCCAAACCAAATTGCAAAAATTGTAATAGCAGAACCTAAGTCTGGATGCAGTGCCACCAAAATGAAAACAATAAAAGTATAGGCCCCAGAAACAATTATATGGCGTATATTTGCAATTTCCATATGACGTCTAGAAAAATACTTAGCTAGTAGCAATATTAGAATTAATTTTGCGGGATCAGATGGTTGAATAGAAAAAAGCCCAACATTTATCCAACTTTTTGCTCCGTTTGAAATAGATCCAAAAACAAACAGCGCAACAAGCATTAATGTAGACAAGCCGTATAAAACAACAATTACTGAAGTTCGCTTTAATACTCTAAAATCTATTTTACTTGATACAAAAAAAGCCATTAACGCAACAATTATCCAAACTAATTGTCTACCAAAATAATCACTGCTGCCAACAAAAGATTTCATTGTTATAAGCCCCGCTCCTAATATTGGCAATACAGCGCCTAAAATATAGAGATCTGGGCGCCATTTTTTCTTTGAGGATAATATTTCATCTATCACAATCATTTTAATAAAGGTTATTTGTAGAATATTTAATTTCTATAAGTTTGAAAACTAGATCTTTGGCAACAGTTCTATTTTAGAATACTTTAAATCTGTTAGATATGGCCACGTAAACACAACATCAGCCTTTCCGTTTCCTCTCAATTCATCGACTAATGTTCTTGATACCACCTTAGCATTTCCATCTACATCATATACAATTGCGACAACATAAAAATTAGTGTACGTTTTTACTGTTGTATTAGTAATCGTTGAAGTCAATGTTGGTATACCAGCTACAGAAATTATTTGATCCGATGATACTGTGACCTTTGCCTTTTCTGATGGTTTTCTGATCCATGTAACAGGAGATGTTATCTCAAAAATAACCTTACCAATTTTTCTTTGCCCAGCATCAAAAGCTTGTTCAAAGACAACAAAATTTTTCTCATTCGTAGCACTTACAACACCCTCCCTTGTTCCAAGTAAAATATTGTTATCATCAAAAACATTAAATACATAAGAAAAAGGCTCTGAAATGTAATTTAGATTTGGATTTTGAAGATACGCAACTAAATTATTTTTTCCATTAGCAATTGTAAAAGCTCTAGACCACAAAAGCAACGGTGTTCCAATTACATCTGCTGTGCAGGCCTTTGTACAAATACCTCCACAGTCAACTCCAGTCTCATCCTGATTCCGCTTATTATCAAAACAAGTTGGTGACTTATTAAAGAAGTTAAAATACAATGGTAAGCCAATTAGTGCTGATAAAATCATTACAAATGTAATACCGTAAATAAGTTGTTTTTGAATAGACCAGTTCATAAATACATTCTAGCAGAGTTAGTAACAAAGATAAACACAAGCTATTTAGAGTACGATGATTTTCTGCTGAAAATCCTCTCAGTTCGTTGCAACTCACTAGTCTCTAAATAGCTTGTGTTTATCTTTTTGAGATGAGCAACAAAGCAATACAGAAGAAATACAAAATTAATACAAAAAAACACCCACAAAATTTTCATTTCATGGGCTAGTTCTTTTAATATTTAAATTAACCGCTATGTTCTGGCGACGAGCTACTTTCCCCAACAAGTGAGTATCATCGCCTCTGGAGGTCTTAACTTCTGAGTTCGGAATGAGATCAGGTGTGGCCCCTCCGACGAGTCACCAGAACGAAACGGTCAATTTAAAGGTCTTTTCATGGTTCTATAATAAAACTTGCAGAATTATTATTTTGTAATTTAGGTCACAAACAAAAGTGATCGTGAATCTTCATATTTCCTAATAAGAATCGATTTATTAGTACACCTCAGCTGAACATATTACTATGCTTATACTTAGTGCCTATCAACGTGATAATCTCTCACGGATCTCAAACGATACCTTATCTTGAGGTTGGCTTCGCTCTTAGATGCTTTCAGAGCTTATCCATTCCCGATATAGCTACCCAGCGATGCCTTTGGCAAGACAACTGGTACACCAGAGATCAGTCCACCCCGGTCCTCTCGTACTAGGGGCAGTTCCTCTCAAGTATCAACGCCTGCAGCAGATAGGAGACCAACCTGTCTTACGACGGTCTGAACCCAGCTCGCGTGACTTTTTAAATGGCGAACAGCCATACCCTTGGGAGCTTCTTCACCCCCAGGATAAGTCGAGCCGACATCGAGGTGCCGAACTGTGCCGTCGCTATGGACGCTTAGGCACAACCAGCCTGTTATCCCCAGAGTAGCTTTTGTCAGATAATCTTTGGCCGCATCTAATGCGGACCCTCGGTTCACTATGCTCCGCTTTCGCGTCTGTTTGGCACTTACGCCTCACAGTCAAGCCAGCTTATGCCATTGCACTATCGGCACGGTTTCCATTCGCGCCTAGCTGACCTTAATAGACTCCTCCGTTACTTTTTAGGCATTTATGTTACTTATTTTACTAAGCCTTACTTTTCAGTAAGCTTTATATCGCTATAAAGATCGGACTATATCATCATCCATTTTACTGGACGGTTAGCGTATAGTCTCTGAGGATTTCTCTATTACATCAATTTTACTTTTTGTGATAGAAATCTTTCCTGCTGATAGTCTGCATGCAAACATTGTTACCTAAATTAATAGGTAGCTTGCATTCTAAGTCATTGAAGACACAGATTTTCCAGCATATAACTAACTTTTCTAATAATAATTACTTATTACAGTCCCCCTTTTTTATTTGTTTCGAGATGACAAATCTCTGGAGGCGCCATAGTTCGAGGATTCAAAAATTAATTTAAACCCTCGAGGATAGCGCCCCACTAAAACTGCCCACCAGATACTGTCTCTCGACGTTTTTTCCGTCGAGGTTAGAATGTATATTTTTAAAGAATGGTATTTCACTGACGAGTCCACCCTAACCGAAATCAGGATCTCAACCTCTCCCATCTATTCTACGCAGTAAAAACATACAATCAATATCAAGTTGCAGTGAAGCTTCTGGGGTCTTTTCGTCTAGCTGCAGGTAGGAGGCATCTTCACCTCCATTGCATTTTCACCGGGCGGGTCTTCGAGACAGTTCCCCAGTCATTACACCATTCGTGCGCGTCAGAACTTACCTGACAAGGAATTTCGCTAATTTATGTTAACTTTATATCGCTATAAAGATCGAACTCTATCTTCTAAATATTACTATTTAGTCTGACGTTTGGTTTCTGAGGATTCTAAAAATTACTTTTTAGTCTTTCCTGCTGATCGTCTGCACTAATCACATTTTTACTTGAAATAATTTTCTTTCGAATTTTATAACTTAGTAGTGTTAGATACTACAGTGTTTTTCACACACAGATTTACCAGCATATAGTCAGTCTGAACGCTTCATTTTACTGAAACAGGCAGCTCTAATTTTCCTTTGCATTCTTTGGTTCTTCATTATTTATCAACACATCTATGAACAGTCCTAGTTCTTCAGCATTCATTAATAAAAACAAATGCTGAACCTTAGGACCGTTATAGTTACGGCCGACATTCACCAGGGCTTACATCAATCAGCACTACCTTGCGATAGTACCCTCAACGTTTAACCTTCTGGCATCGGTCAGGTGTCACCCCCTATACATACTCTTACGAGTTCGCAGGGAGCTGTGTTTTTGATAAACAGTTGCCAGGGATACTTTTGTTGCAACCCTCTTTTTAGGGAGGGCGAGCCTTATTCCGAAGTTACGGCTGCTTTTTTGCCGAGTTCCTTGAAGACCTCTCACCCGTTCGCCTTGGTCTACTCGACCTGAACACCTGTGTCGGTTTTCGGTACGGTTTCCGCATACATAAGTTTAGAAAATTTTCTTGGAAGCGTGCTTTGAACAATTATTTAGAGGCGAACCCCTAACGTCTCCACTCTATTTGGAATTGATATTAAAATCAGCTCTCCGGACTTACCTAGAGAACTTCCTTAAAGCATGGACACAAATCCGATTATGCGCTGTTCATACTACACTCCGTCATTTCATCACTGTATACAGAAGTCATGGAATATTAACCATGTGTCCGTCGGGTTCGGTTCTCACCATCCCCTTAGGCCCGACTAACCCTTCGATGACAATCATTGCGAAGGAAACCTTGTTCTTTCGGCGTCGGAGTTTTTCACTCCGATTGTGGTTACTTGTGCCAACATTCTTACTTCTTGACGCTCCAGGGTGAGTCACCTCTTCCCCTTCATCGCAGACAAGAACACTCTCCTACCGCGCCCTACCGCCGAAGCAGTAGGACACCCCAAGTTTCGGTACTATACTTTAGCCCCGCGAATCTGCGGCGCAGAATCTCTCGATGAGTGAGCTATTACGCTATCTTTCAAGGATTGCTGCTTCTAAGCAAACCTCCTCATTGTCTCAGAAATTCCACCACCTTAAGTGCACTTAGTATAGATTTAGGGACCTTAAATATGGATCTAGGGCTGTTTCCCTTTTGTCCTGTGGAGCTTAGCCCCCACGGACTAACTGCCGTGCTTTAGTTCTTGGTATTCGGAGTTTGATAGGACTCGCGAGATTTCTCCCTGTCGAGTCCTTCCAGTGCTCTACCCCCAAGAGGAACACACGACGCTAACCCAAAAGCTATTTCGGAGAGAACCAGCTATTACCAAGCTCGATTAGCTTTTCACTTCTATCCCCAGTTCATCCCAATGAGTTGAACGACATACGGGTTCGGCCCTCCCTTTGTCTTTCGACAAAGTTCAGCCTGACCAGGGATAGCTCGCATTGGCTTCGGGTCTAATATGTAATACGGACGCACTATTAATACTCGGTTTCCCTATGGCTCCATCCTCGCGGATTTAGCCGAGCAATACATATTAACTCGTTGGCTCATTCTTCAATAGGCACGCCATGACGGATCGTATAAATACGTCCGCTCTGACTCCTTGTAGGCATATGGTTTCAGGTCTATTTCACTGTCCTCATCGGACTGCTTTTCACCTTTCCCTCACGGTACTTGTTCACTATCGATCACAACATATATTTAGCCTTAGCAGTTAGTTCTGCTGGATTCCCCCGAGCCACTCGTGTCTCGGGGTACTCAAGAGTAATAAAGAAGAGATTTTTTATTTTCACATACGGGACTGTCACCCTCTTTGGTCGCGCTTCCCAACGCGTTCTGTTAACAAAAAATTTTGTAACTCTTTGGATATAAATATCCTATTATTATCTTACAACCCCAGACTGCCACATAGGAGACAGCATAATGATAGTTCCCTAATAAATTAAAGAACCGATAAAATGTCATCCCCAATGTGGAAGTCTGGTTTGGGCTATTTCGTTTTCGCTCGCCGCTATTTACGAAATTGTGTACTTACGTACTTGTTTTCTTTTCCTCCAGTTACTAGAATGTTTTACTTCACTGGGTGCGCACCTTACTTAAAAGTAAGATAAGAGATCAAGTCTCTTGGGTTTCCCCATTCGGAAATCTCCGGATCAAAGGTTGCTAGGCACCTCCCCGAAGCGTATCGCCGCCATGCTGCGTCCTTCATCGCTATGTTGTGTCAAGGCATCCACCATACGCCCTTATATTTCCTATTAGGAAATAAAAAGACCACAATCACTTTTGTTTGTTACCTGTTTTGTTATCATACTCCTTGAGAGTAAGTACGATAACGACCCCATGCAGCATTACCCTTAAAGTAGTACTTCATGGAGCTCTGTCTCCAGTATTGAAAAGACCAAACAGAATACGTATCAGGTAGCATCGGCCACATGGCCTAAACTACATGAATGTTATCCACTAAAACTGGTACAGAATTTAATTTTCAAATTTCAGGAATGCTGAGTTCGTCGTTTCTTGAAGTTGAGCGATTTTTCAAAATGAAAGACCGCTCTCGTTTCAAGAGAGCGGTCTTTCATAATAAGCCTATTTTGTAGGCATCATTACGATTTGCGCTCTTAAGACGATTAACATATTCAGGTGTCGTAATTATACTCAAAGAGGTTTCATTGTCAACTACAAGCCTTTTGGGGGATACATTAATTATACGGCTATATAAAAAGCTATTTTGGGGGTCGTTTTTTTTATTTTCTGGGGATACCCTTCTTTCGTGGAATAGGCATAAAAATACACCCATTTTAAAGGGTGCATTTTGTTCAGACTGAAGCTTGAGGACTACTTTTTCCTTGAAACCATTTCCCATACACTTTCTATAGTCTTTGAAGCATGATCTCTTCCCCCAAGACCAAAGGCCAGCCCAAATGCTAGAGATAGTGCTGATACGATACCAATAAATAGAATTTGAATTAGACTTGGAGCAATATCCAACTCTACCAATGAAGCAAGGACTGCAAAAATTACTATTGCCCATTTAGACAATGCACCCAAAGCCTTTGATGAATTAAGGTGTCCAGCTGATGAAACAGCTACCACGAGCTTCTCAATAACCTCCCCGAAAATAAGGGAAACCAACATAATCAGAACGGCTATCAACACCTTTGGAAGATATCCGACCAAAACTGTTTGTATAAAGCCAGCAACAGCATCTAATCCCAGGACTTGTAATGCGGCCATAAAGAACAGAGCTATAACAAACCACTTGATTGCTCCCTCTACAAATCCAGCTGTATTTAATCTGATATTGCCTTTTTCAAGAATTTTCTCTAGTCCAATTTCCTTAAAAAATCTGTCCAATTTCAGCTTTCCAATAATCTTGCCTACAATCTTTCCAACAAAATCTGCAGCAATCCATCCAGCTGAAAAAATTAGTATTGCAACAAGGATGTTCAATAGAACATAAATAACGTTAGATGCAGTATTTACCCAAACATCTCTTACTGCGCTTCCCCAAGTTTGTAATTGAATCATATATATAAATTGTAAAAAATATAAATTCTTTCGAATTATTAATCAAATGTGATAAATAATTACATAATGAAAAATATTTATTTTAATAAAAGGGCGACAACCCTTACGTAATATTATACCACGAACAATAATTTAAATTGCAAATATATACAAAAAACAGACACTGGGATGTCTGTTTTTAAATATCATTCTTGAGCACCTCTATCTTTGGTTTTTTTACGAAACTATCTAAATAGATTCAGCTTATCCAAAACAACTTCATGAGGGTAGTCCAAAACATCTCTCACCAATCTGTCCCCTACTCCTAATCTATATTTCAAATCAACGCTATTAAGTACTGCAAAGCGGATTTCTTTTCCAACCTCAGCTTCAATATTGGACATAATAGATTCCGTAGATCCTTTCTTTGCATTGTCTGCGACAATTAAAATATCTAATCTGCTATCTGTTTGTTCCTTAAAAAGACCCGAGAGAACCACCAGTTTTAATTTACCAATTTTAGATAATTTTTTAAGGATCGATTGTGGAGTAATCAAACTTGTTTGAAGGAGTAGTCGTTGGAACTCGACAAGATAAGGAAACTTTTCATTTATAGACCAAACCACCTTTCCATTACTTCTATTTATTTTTTTAACTAAACCAACCTTAAGTAAAAATGTTAATTCCTTTCTAGCGCGAGTTGCCTCAACTTTTGTTCTTGCAAAAATTTCTGTTGGAAGAAATGCAGTAGTCTCATTAAACAAAAATAATCGCATAAGCTTAACTCTTGGAGCGCCACCGAAGATTTTTTCTAGATAATCCATGTATATACTGTAGCAAAGTACAGTATATAAGACAACAGTGCTAGCTGGCACCTTCTGATTTCAAAACAACATTATTTAACGGTGCAATTTTAAGGCAAACAAAAACACCCTCGGGGGTTACCTTTGGGTGTCTTTGTAAATCGTACTGTGTACTCCAGGCTTATTTAAGCTCTACAGTTCCACCAGCATCCTCGATTTGCTTCTTAAGAGCATCAGCATCTTCCTTCTTCATTCCAGCCTTGATTGTTGAAGGAGCAGCGTCAACTAGATCCTTTGCCTCTTTAAGACCAAGACCTAGAACTTCCTTAACTACCTTAATGATAGAAATCTTGTTTGCTCCGGCATCCTTAAGATTAACATCGAAAGATGTTTTCTCTTCAGCTGCTGGGCCTGCTGCAGGACCTGCTACAGAAACCGCTGCTGCAGATACTCCAAATCTCTTCTCTAGGAATTTAACAAGGTCATGCAGTTCTAGAACTGTCATTTTCTCTATTGATTCAACAAGGGCCTTGTAATGTGCAGGTACAGCAACCTCAGCTACTACTTCTGCTTTGTCTGACTTAGCCTCGGCCTTAACTTCAGCTACTGTCTCTACTGCTGTGTCAGCTACAACGTCAGTTGTAACGTCAGCAGGAGTTGTTGTGTTTAATTCATCCATATATTTATATTAATTATTTTTAATTTTAACTTTTCTAACTTATTTTGAATCTATCTTATCTGCTATAGCATTTAATGCGACAACAAAACCTTGAATTGGAGAGTTGATGACATTAAGGAACATAGACAATAGTCCGTCTCTTGAAGGAATTGAAGCGATTGACTCCATTTCTTCCTTTGACTTATATACTCCTTCAAATACACCTCCCATAATTGAGATTTTCTTATCCATTTTCTTTTGGAAAGCAAAGATTTCTCTAGCTGGTGCTAAAAGATCTGTACCATATACCAATGCTAATTCACCTTCAAGTGGAGGAAGTTCCCCTTTGATACCAGCGTCTGAAAGAGCTTTTTTAACAAGCGTTTTCTTTGCTACATAGTATCCAAGTTCATGTGAACGAAGTTCACGTCTTACCTCACCTGTTTGAGTAACTGGAAGTTTGTGAAAGTTCACAAAAACCATACTGTTTGATGAATCGATAATATCCTTAACCTTTGAAACTATTTCTTCTTTTTTTGCTCTTTGTATAGGCATATCAATGAACGCAATGCGTTTTATTTTGTAATTTGAAACTTAACCGTTCGACCGAATGACTTTGACTAAACACAAAAATCCAGTGCTTTTGGCTTATTGTTTGTACATTTAGTACTTTCAACAGGCTTTTTGCGCTGGACTTCAGGGTTAGGAGTGTTTGAAAAATGAGGTTTAATTTTGCGATTAAGCAAATCTACCCTTATTTCTCAACCTCTGCGCAGGGTTTATGATTTATAAGTTTATATTGATAAGCTTATAAATCACCTACGGTATCTGAAGTCTTAGGTGGATAGTACATTACTGTGTGTGAAAAATCAAGCAAAGACATCTCTATTCCAACACCAAAGCTCCAAAAATCAAGTTGACGCAGGTGTCGATTCTGGTATAATTTATCACAACACACGCGAGAGGTATCCTAAAAAGGGGTGCCTCTCTTAAATTATTAGATATGTTCTTCTGATATTTCTATACAATCTTTTAAATTAAGTATGTCTGTGAACTTATTTCCAACAAACCTCCTGATTTCCATTGATGTTCTTGACCCGCTAGCGAGTATGAAAATTTCTTTATTTTCAATATTTCTCAAATACTTTAATACAGACAAAAAGTCTCCATCACCCGACAAAATAACAATTCTTTCAAATTCGCTTTTGTGATGCATTAGATAAAATGTCATTTCAACGTCGCAATTTGCTTTCCGTTTTTTATTGCCGGCATCATCCGTATATATCTTTACAGGCTTTAGAAAAAGCTGATATCCAAATTTCTCTAATTTTTGATAAAAACGGACTTGTTTTAGATGATGATTAAGGCCTACAACGACTTTGTCTAGTGTGTCTTTCTTGTAACTATCAATACGTTCCAATAGATGTAATTTCAGAGCATTCAAATCTACTGTATCATTAATCATGTAATCAAATTTATAACCACTAATTTCTATTCCACCAAAATAATACACATTAGATGCGTCAAATCTAAATTTTAAATATTTTATTAATTTTTCATAATCAATACTCCATCCTAAAGTTTTTTTACCACCGTAAAATAGGTTTGAAGCATCTATATAAGCGTAGGTTATCATACTTATTTTATTTGTTATAGTTAGTTTGTTCGGGATTAAGTTTATTTATTTAGGTTGACCAGCACTTCATTTCTATAACCCCTCCCCCAACCCTTGAATTAACTCTGTGAACACTGAATATATTTCTGTGTATGCAAGAATCTCTTCTCTCATTTGCTTTTGCCTTTGAGTCAAAAACACAATCCTTTTGTTACCAGTAGAGAAATTATTAAGAGAATAAAAACCCTGTTCTTTATTGTATGTATTAATATAATTTGAAATCACACCCATATTTAATTCCAAGTTATTATAGAAAGGTTTAAGGATGTTTAGAGACTGCAAAATTCCCGCCTTCTGGTATTTTCTTTCAGCAACATCTAATTTATCTATGTATTTGGAGATTAGATACGTAGAAGTGGTTCCTATACTAATTGAGACTGTACTTGAACTTGAGCTCGCACCTGGACCTGTGTCTAATCCGAACGAAAGCAGTTTTGCTCTAGCCTCCGCAAAAAGGTCCTCCACAGTCTTTGAGCTTGTGGCAGTATCTGAATCCGTAGATGTACCTATGTTTATTTGAATTGGAACAATTGTTTTATCGGCTGTTCCATCAGCGTTATTATCTATAGAAATTGTTGTTGTAGAATAATCAATTTTAACGCCCGTTGATGGCGTCACAGAAATATTTGGATATATAATTTCCTTATTATCAATCTTAAGAACGATTTGTGCAGTTCCCACTCCCCCTCCCTGTCCATAAACATTTGCTTTAAAGAAACTATCCGCAGTACCTTCACAATTAGAATAGACACAGGAAACAACCGATACAAGCCCAGTCTTATTGTTATCAGAATATTTTGTTGAATTTATAATTCTATTCTGTAGACCTAGTTGTTCAAATGGTAAACTTTGCAAATCGCTAATATTTTTAAAATTAGTTTTCAGAACCAGCGGACCATATGCTTCTACAATCAAAATCTTGCTGTTCTTAAATCTTTGAGTGAAATCAGCGTCAGTTGCATCTTCTGCGATTTTTGAAATTCCAGAAAGTATAGATGAATTACCATAACTTCCAAGTATCGGACCTGGCTTAGATAATAACCCAGAAACATACGATACGTACGGATTTTGCAATTGCCCAAAAGAATTCACCATCTCAGATTCCTTTTTTGATCTACTTAAAATAGCATGCAGAATATCCTTAACACCTGATGACCTAAAAATATCCTTATGAGATATCGCATCCTCCCTAAAAAATAGTGGAGCAGTTTTTTTGACTTCATTTTCTTTGCCAATATCCACCGCAAAAACAGATCCCGTTCTTGATGCAAAATTATGTGCAATCACAACACCATCACCCATTAGAGAATATTTTCTTGTAAAATCAGGAAGGTTATTTCCGATTGGTGCACAAAAGAAAAAACCTCTACACTTTGGTTTAACATAGGTCATTCCGGAGAGAGTTGGAATTCCAACACCAACAATAGAATAAGTCTTTGAAGACAAGCCTGAGGAATAATTATCAATTAAATCATGTTCCGACCCTGCCGTATCAAAAATAGCAGCATTCATGCCATCAGTAGATGCAATTTTCATATTTTTAAGAAAATCTGCCACCCTAGGAAATGAGTCGTATTTTGTTAATCCAAGTTTAAAATGATTGGCTGTCCAGGTATCTAAATTAATTATATTTTGTTGATCATATATACCGTCTGCATGAGTAAAATAGGCCGGGGATGGCAATAGAAGGTGTGCTGAGGGCATGTTCTTAGCAAGTGACACCGCAGTTGATTTACTTAGTATAAGCCCACCCAAGAGGTCTTCATTGTCGCCATAAAATATTGCAGGTATTGATTGAGGGGTACCATATTCAGGCACAGCAACCAATACCACAGACTCAATTTTATCGTCTAATCCTTCCTTTTCTAATTCCTCAACTAAAGCCTTTGCCAAAAGCCCGCCATAGCTATGGGCAACAATTATTATCTTCCCTGATGTAGACTTTTTTGCCATTTCCTTAATCTTATCTTTCAACATTAGAGTATATGAATCCGTTTTAATTCCACCAGAGAGAATATTTGAAGGTAGGAACCTCCAATCATATGCAAGTGTTTGAAAATCAGATATATTTCCATCAGTTTTTTCTTTAGATAGCACATCAATCACACTTTGATATATATCTAAAGACCCCAAAGGTCCAAGAAAGTTTGTCTTTGTAATTATATCCATTGTATAAATATTGGAATTAACAGACTTTCCAACGGAGTTTAAAAACAGAGATTCAACGTCCTTATTTCTATTTGGTTCCCATAATTGATTTTCCATTCCCAGTAATCCTTTTTTATATAATCTACTGGCTTGAATTCCGGGGATAAAGAGAACGCTTGAACAACATAAAGAATCTCTGAATGGCGCGGAAGCAAAAGGTGTTGACGTTACAGTACCTTTGAAATCATGTATTGCATTTTGATTTGCGATTACCCTTATGTAATCTGCTGTGGAGTATCCATTAGGATCCAAGCTTGATAAATCAGCGGGCTTTGGACCTGTAGCACTTCCCCACCAATTATTACTAACATCAACGCCTGTACTAAAATTTATTACTGCATCTCCATTACCGGTAAGATTATTTTTATTTACTTTAAAGTTACCCGTTCCATAGAAACTAAAACCCATAAAGCATGGTCCGATATCTGAGTCTGACACATTTACAGTAGTACCTCCAAAGCCTGTAATACATGTTCCAGAGCTCGATGATAATATATTTATTTGAGTTGCTGAGACCGCAGACTTTTGAAAATTTAATGTACTCAACGATGAAACATTAAATACTTTGTCTACCACTGAATTGTTTATCTTTGTATCAAAAACATTCATTGTTACTCCGTTGTATAAGCCAGCAAAAGTCTGCCCTACAAAGCCATTAATGTTTGATTTATATATTACTGTTCTACTTCCCCCACCTGCATAAAAAACACCATAATTAAAGGCTCTAATATTATTAACATTTACCTCAAATAAATTAAGCTTAGAACCCGTATATGAGCCAAAAATAGTTCTTTTAATGTCATTATAAACACCATTTTGAGCACCAGTGTTTTGCACACCACTAATATCTACTTTTCTAGCATTCAAGATAGCTCCACCATTTAATGCAAAAACATGATTATAGCCTGAACCAGATATTTCTATTTTAGTATTTAATATATTTGAGGATTTATATACAGATGAGGCAAAAACTCCGTCAGCAAGAGCAAGAAGTATTGTTCCTCCTGAAGAATTATTTACCCCTGCAAGAAAATCTATAGGTCTTGCTTGAGATGATGACTGCGGTTGAGGAAGGATAAAGTCACTGACAGATGAACCAATATTCAAAACCGCACCATTGTTTATAACAAAACCTCCATTATCAATTATTAATATTCTAGCCCCATTTTCTATACTAAGTGATGAACTTGATGTGATTGTAAGTTGAGATGAAATTTTATAATCATAATCCGCTGACCAAAACTCATTACCAGTTATTGGCACTGCTCCATCAATTATTTTAACAGGCTTTAAAGCTAATACTTCCACCTCAGCCGAGGCCTCTACCCTATTTCCGCCCATGACAATTCTGATAATTACTAAACACAATAAAATTAGAAAAACTAATTTAACCATAACACTATATTTTTTATTCATACCCCCTAGTATGAACAAGAGACATGAGTTTTCTATAAAGAAATTCTAAAGATTTGCCGAAGAAATAAACACAATAAAACCAACTAAAAGTATTGAAAGAAATCCGACTATTAATTGAAAAGAAGTTTTATCAAACATTATTTAAATTATAGCATAAAAATACTGCTGGTTTTGGCTAGCAATATTCTAATCAAAATTCATATTTGATGTCAACTAGAATCATTAGCATTTTTGCCATCTTCATTCAGGCTTTAAAATCAATATTTGAAAGCATTATGCAAGTAACAACAGCGTACCCTAGAATATAAACAATTGTAAAAGCTGGAAGGCATCCAAGCAAAAAATTACCTATATTATACCAGGCAATATCAGACCAAATTGCTATAGGCTTTAGGTATTCCAGTACCGATTCAGAAAATCTTTCAAGACCTACCATGTAGAACCTTAACAATATCACTAGTGAAAATAGCAGCTATTTCATAGTTTCTAATGGTTGAGGTGAATCAAACTAAAATACCTATGTCGTATTAATTACATACTCATAAAACTAATAAAAATTTTAAAAAACCGAACAAAACAAAAAACACCCCTTTCGGGGTGTTTTTTGTTACTAACTTAGATTAACTAAGCGTATCTCCAACCAAACCTAGGCTTGATTAAATAACGTTTGTTCTCCAGTTTGTTAGGCCATCCATGAAGTTTTGAACTGTTCCATTAACCTTGATTCCTGATAATCCTAGAGAGAATGTACTTGATCCTGGGTTAGTTACAACAAATGTGTAAGTAACTGGAACTTGTATTGTTTGTCCTCTTGCGATTATGAATCCATTAGTTTCATCAGTTGTACCTGTTGGCTTACTGTAGTTAACTGCTAGACTGTAGTCTGTAGTTGTTGCAATACCTCCAACGTAAGTTCTAACTGATGTAGAAGCTGTTCCAAATGCAGCAGCTGTTCCTGAAGCTGCAAGACCGATATGTAGGTCTGTTCCAACAGCAGTAACATTCAACAAGTATTGTGCTGTATATGTCATTTGTGTTGTTGTTGCTCCTCCGGCTGTTGTATTAACCTTTGTCAATGTAGGAGCTGAAGCTAATGCAAATGCAGGTCCGTTTCCGGCTACAGTTTGTGTAAAGCTAATTGCACTACCGAATACTCTAGCATTTACACCTTGTGTACTATCAGCAACTGAACCATCTTGAGAATTCAAGAATGTTGTAGCTGATGAAGTATCAAGAGTAGCTGTGACAGCAAGTGTACCAGCTGTAACCCCTGAAACATCAACCTTAACTGTATAAGGAACTGTTGTATTCAATGGGATTGAAGCTCCAGCTGTTCCATTAATTATGTTACTGAATGTAGCAGATGCTGATGTACCACTTGTATAAACGATTGAAGCTGATTGAACCATTGTTGCTCCTTGGTATAGGTAAGCAACACTTGCTCTAGCTGTTGCAGGTGTAACTGAAGATGTAGCAACTGCAAAGTTTACCTTTAGATTACGAATATGCAATGTGTCATTTTGAGCATTAACTGCAAAAGTAAGAACTGGAAGTCCTAGGTATTGACCATTTGTTGTGTCAGTAACTGGAACTAGGTTTGTTTGTGCGGATGATGGATCTGTAGAAACATTTGCTTGTGCGTTATCAGTCAAACTTGAATTAATTGTGATTGATCCGTTTATACTGTTGTCAGGACCGTATTGTACGATTCCAGCACCATCAACTCCACGAACTCCATTAAGACCAACTGAGATTGTTTGTGTTGTTGGCAATGTTAGAGAAGTTGCACCATAAAGGTCTGCTGCAATTGTTATATCTTTGTAAGTGTTCTTTGCAACAATTACATTGAAGCCTGTTGCGTTAACAACATAACTTGAACCATTTTGTACAACTGTTGTTGAATTCAATGGGATAGTAGCAAGTACAGTTGAACCATTCATAACATATAGAGCTGAGTATACCTTATTGTATACCTTTGTATCAGTTCCTAGATTAAGAGTAATTCTTTGGATTGCTATATCAGAGTTTTGAGCTTGAGCTCTAACTGCTAATATAGGAACCATCTTCTGTCCGATGTTTGCAACTGATGTTGTAATAGGTCCAGAAGTTACAGAAAGGATTCCTTCAACTCCAGGAGTTGTGATTCCAGTTGTAGCAGCTGTTGCTGTTGTTCCTGTTGCTGTTGCTCCTGTTGAAACAACTGCTCCTTCAGCATTCAATGCCAAACGAGTAGCTGGACCAACTTGTCCAACTGTAGCAATACCCTTTGAAGCTTGGTATGCCTTTACAGCTGACACTGTTAATGCACCAAAGTATCCCTTAGCAACACCTGCAGGCATTGTAAGTAGAGACTTTGATTCTAGAAGAGTTTGAAGTGCAACTACCTCAGCACCTGATGAACCCTTCTTAAGAGTCTTTGTAAATGTGTCTGATGCAGCTGATGCTGTAATAGCAAAAGCAAATGCAAGAGCCAACATTAATATTGTTGAGAATCTTTTCATATGAATTTTTATAAAATTTATTAAAGATATTTTCATCCACTTAACTTTTAAAATTATTAATGTGTGGAATAGAATATCCTCGGGTTTTTAATACTAACTATGTGAACCCGTAGAGAAACTTAATTTTACAGCTTCTTATTGCTATTAAATTAAGCGCCTTTATGGGTTCACATTTGTTGACTGTATACAGTCAACGGAATAACAGGAATTTTGTGATCACTTAATTACACATAATAAATGCATAATCAAGAGATCACGTTTACTTCCCCATCTCAATTTCCTTTTTATGCAATGTTAACGGTTTAATCCATCAATAATAGATAAAACGGGTCGACTTGAGATAAGGTGGAAGCACATAACTAGTTGGGGTTCTGAGTACTGAATTGGCAGATAATTGGCAGAATTACTGTTTATGAGGAACTATCTATTTAATTGTCAAAGTTCCAGGTATTTCAATTATAGCTTTTAGAGCCTTATTTTACAACAAAATGTCATAAAAAGGCCTAAAACTCAACCTGTACACATAATGACGGTGTACAGTGCATAATATTACAGAAAAACAGGCCTTTAGTCAACAGTTATCAAATGTAGTCAAATTCTATTTGGGCTTTTTAATTAAAGACTTTTTGTACTTTGAGGTGTCTTTTATTTGTCCTTTTTGTGTGATAAAAGACATCTCATAGAGGGCAGCAAAAGACTAAGCTAAAATATATTTACTCCATCTTCTTTCACCTATCTTTTTAAGGACACCGTCATAGATTAATGTATTCAACTCTCTTTGTATTGTCTTCTCACTACAATCCCTTATGTTGTCAGAAATGTCCTTAATAGACGATTCCCCTATTTCCTTGATTATACCAAGTATTATTTGTTGTCTTTCATTCTTTTGCATTACAGACTTAACTGGAGCGGGACCAATACTATTTATATTGGCGGGACTAATACTATTTATGTTGAGCGACTCTACGCTATGGTTTAAGACGTCAGTGTTATTCACTTCGGTATTATTATTTAATATTTCTTTTTTCTCACTCTTAACGTGTGAAACAAGGATCTCCGTTTTTGAAACAAAACTAGATGACTTTTCTTCATCTTCATTAGTTTCCATATTTTGAGTGGAATGGTCACTTGTTGAAGAATTGGTGCTTACCCCAGACTTTTCATCTACATGATAAAAGGACTTATTAAATTGTTTAGATGAATCATCATCCTTACCTCCCAGCAATTCTTCATTAAGGACAAAACCCTGACCTGTAGTATTTGGCCTTTCTCTGGTTTCAATTACTGAAATGAAATTCATAATTTCGTTCTCCAGCACGTTGTGGTTTGGCCCAGATGTCATTCCCAAGTTAGATGCTATTTTAGATAAAGATGTAACCTCAAGGCAAAGTCTACTAATGTCATTTAATATATTTCTTCTCAATGGAGACGATGCGTTTATCAAGGACAAAGACACCTTAAGTAGCTCAGCACCAGCTTTTCTCATATTGTCCTTTATTGAATCCTCAGATGGAAAGAAGTCTGTTATTAGATATATAGCCATGCAAAGCCTTTCTGATTTCTTGTATACAAAATTAAAATATGGGTCAGAATTAAAGAAGCTCAATGAGCCCAATTCCACTATTTTTTCCAAACCGTTGTCTGATAGATTATTCATAGTCTTTTTTATGTCTTTAATACCTGTACCCAATTTTGTCCTTGATAGATTTGCCTAAAAAGTCAAAACCGAATGGCAAGTTCAGAGACATTATATATAAGTCATACCCAATGACAAGTCCCCTTGTATAAGACAATGTGTTGCAATTTGCTTTCATTTTTAACCTGAGATAATACGTGTTAAAATAACGAGATATGGCAAATAGAGATAAGAAAAAAATCAAAAAAGAAATTAAGACTCGTACCCCAAGATTATCCACAGTTGAGGAAGAAGTTGCTGAACCAATGTTCAAAGCAAGTACTATACAAAGTGTTTGGGGAATAGCTATGTTTGTATTAGCAATATTCTTCTTCTTCGCATCATTCAATAAAGGAGGGGCAGCTGGCAATACTATATATAGTATGTTTTCAAAACTCCTTGGTCTTGGATACTATCTAATACCAATTACATTCATTCTCCTTTCAATCGCCTTCTTTGGTGAGAAAAACAAGAAATTCTATTTATCAAAATCACTAGGGGCATTAATGTTCCTACTATCATCTTTAGGGGTGATTAGTTTGATAAACCTAGAGAGTGGAGGTTATGTTGGTAAGGGTGTAGCAAAACCACTTATTGCCCTTTTTGACTACCCTACTAGTTATGTGATAACTATCGCTCTTTCCATAATTTCCGTACTTATAATTTACGATTCGTCACTTAAGAAGGAACACATTATGTTCTGGAGACTATTCAATAAAAAAGTGGAAGAAGGCGACGAGGAGGCTGAAGAAAACGCTAAGGATGGAACAATCAAAGGAACAGAAGATGAAAAGATTTCAAAGTCTATTAAAGATGCAGAAGCTAGTGCAAACGCAGCTCAAGGTAAGGGTTTAATAGATGCTGTTTCTTCAAAATTTGGAAATAAAGATGGTGGAAAAAATGGAGAGGATTCAGATAATGGAAAATCCCTGAACAGAACTAAAGGCACAGAGGTGGATGGAAAATCTATCAAGGAAGATGAATCAATTGAACTTAAAGCAAAGAGCACATGGAGTGGTAAAACTTTTGTTCCTCCCCCACTTTCAATATTGGAGCAAGATAAAGGAAAGCCTGGCGTTGGAGACATCAAAGCGAATGCAAATATTATTAAAAGAACTTTACAAAATTTTGGTATCGACGTAGAAATGGATGAGGTTTCAATCGGACCCTCTGTTACTAGATACGCACTTAAGCCAGCAGAAGGTGTGAAGCTTTCAAAAATTCTTGGTCTTCAAAATAACCTATCGCTAGCATTAGCTGCACACCCTATTAGAATAGAAGCTCCTATTCCAGGAAAGTCACTTGTTGGAATTGAAATTCCAAACACTATCAAAACTACAGTTGGACTGGGATCACTTTTGGGGCAAGAAGAATATCAAAAATCAGAAAAGCCATTACTTGTTGCACTTGGAAAAGGCATCTCTGGAAAGTCGTATTTTACAAACTTAGCAAAGGCTCCTCACATGCTTATCGCTGGAGCAACTGGATCTGGAAAGTCTGTTACGATTCACGCAGTCATTGCTTCCCTTCTATACAAGAACTCTGCTGACAACCTTAAGTTCATCATGATTGACCCAAAGAGAGTTGAGCTAACAATGTATAACAAAATACCTCACCTTCTGACTCCTGTTATTACTGATGCGAAGAAAGCAATACTTTCCCTTAAATGGGCAGCAAAAGAGATGGAAAGAAGATATAACGTACTTGAGAAGTTTGGAATTAGAGATATTGACTCATACCACAAAAACATACTGAAGCCATTACTTGATAAGAGAAAGAGCGATGGTTTTACAAAGGAAGAAGAGGCACCTGAGACAATGCCTTACATTGTGATTATTCTCGATGAATTAGCTGATATTATGCAGGCATATCCAAGAGAGTTGGAATCAGGAATTGTTAAACTAGCTCAAATGTCACGTGCTGTAGGTATTCACCTTATTATCTCAACACAGCGTCCTTCTGTTAATGTTATTACAGGTCTTATCAAAGCCAACGTTCCTGCTCGTATTGCACTTCAAGTGGCTTCTCAGATTGACTCAAGAACCATTCTGGATATGAGAGGAGCTGAGGAGTTGTTAGGTGCTGGAGATATGCTCTTCCTTTCTGGTGAAACACCTACTCCTATTAGAATTCAATGTGCCTATGTTACAGAAAATGAAACAAAGAAACTGGTTAAATACTTGGTAGACTCAATGGATTCCCTACCACAAGAGATATCATTTAATGGCGAGCAAGGCGCATCTGTTACACCCGATGCTGTATTTAGTTCATCTTTTGGAGGATCTGACGATGAAGATGAGGATGATTTGTATGAGGAAGCAAAGGAATTAGTAATTGAAGCTGGAAAAGCATCCACATCATATCTTCAGAGAAAATTACGAGTTGGCTACGCCAGAGCAGCTCGCCTGATGGACATTCTTGAAGACAAGGGTGTTGTTGGGCCTGCCGATGGAGCAAGACCAAGAGAAATATTGACATACAGTGGAGCAGGACAGCAAAATAGCGGGTCTAATTCTGGTAATGATATTCTTAATGGAAACAATGGTAATAATACAGGTAATAACGATAGCGATATTAATGTGTCTGAATATAACACTTCAAGTAATAATTCTGATATAATAGAAAATAAGGTCGAGGAAGATTAATTATTACATTAAATATTTGGGATTTCTTTAGGAATTCTTTATAGAAACTTTAAACAAACATTATATGATAGGAACGCGCAAAAACATTAAGGAAGGTAAAACAATAATTAGAAATGTTCTTATTGTCCTTGCTGTTTGCGTTATAGGAAGTTACGCAGGTTTTCAATCAAAAAAAATAATTAGTGGTCCTCAAATCACAATACAAAGTCCAAGCACAACTAGTGCCAACAATAGCGCTGTAGACGTCAAAGGTATAGTTAAAAACGTTTCAGTAATTATGTTGAATGACAGACTAATACCAATAGATGAGTTCGGCCAATTTAAAGAAAAAGTACTTCTCTACCCTGGATACAATGTCATTAAACTAGAAGCAAAAGACAAGTTTGGATCCCATGTAACAAAGGAGCTTCAAGTAGTTTATACGGATGGTAAAATAGATACTGAAACAAAGGATGGTACAACAACGGACGTGAAGTAAGACTGCGTGTAGACAGGATGAAAATTAATATAAATAATTCAATAAATTTTTTAATGCTATGGTAAACAAAAAAATAGTTCCGGAAAAGAAAGCTGATGACAAAAAAGTAGCTGGTAAAAAACCTGAGGAAGTGAAGGTAAAGAAAGCTGATAAGGAGGAGGTGAAGAAAAAAACTACAGCAGCTGATGTAAAGCAAGCTGTTGCAACAGATGATGAAAATAATGAGGAGGCGGAAAAGGACGAAGAAAAGTCTGACTCCCCTTCCCTTTCTTCATTACTATCATCTGGCTCAGGTTCATCTTTTGGTTCAAAGAAAAAAGCAAGCAAGGATAGAGATTTAAATTCTTCTATCAAAGATACTATTGCTCAAATTAAAACTAAGTTTGGCGATGACGCAATTATGCGCCTTGGAGAAAAACCAAGAGTTGATGTTAATGCAATTTCAACAGGATCAATTGGGTTGGATGCTGCGCTTGGCGTAGGAGGACTTCCTAGAGGAAGAATCATAGAAATCTTTGGGCCAGAATCGTCAGGAAAGACTACTCTTTCACTTCATGTTATTGCAGAAGCTCAAAAGAAAGATGGTATTTGTGCTTTCATTGATGCAGAACATGCAATGGACCCAGAGTATGCAAAAAGACTTGGTGTTCAAATTGATGAACTTTTAATATCACAACCAGACACCGGAGAGCAGGCATTGGAGATTGTTGAGAGTCTTGTGAGATCAGGAAAGCTCGACGTTATTGTTATTGACTCTGTTGCAGCTCTTACTCCAAAAGATGAAATTGAAGGAGATATGGGTGCATCTCATATGGGTAAACAAGCAAGACTTATGTCACAGGCACTTAGAAAACTAACAGCCATTGTTGCAAGAAGTAAAACAATTGTTATCTTTATTAATCAGATTAGAATGCAAATTGGAGTTATGTTTGGTAATCCAGAGACAACACCAGGTGGAAAGGCATTGAAGTTCTATACTTCTGTTAGATTAGATATTAGAAGAATTGCTCAGATTAAAAAAGGCGAAGAAATAATGGGAGGACGTGTTCGTGTTAAGGTTGTAAAGAACAAGGTTGCTGCACCTTTTAGACAGACAGAATTTGATCTTATGTACAATGAAGGAATTTCAAGAGAGGGTGAGCTTATTGCACTTGGTGAGAAACTAAAAATAATTACAAAGAGTGGAACAAGTTACGCTTATGGCGATGAAAAACTAGGACGTGGATATGATGCTACTCGTCAGTTCTTAAAATCTAACTCAAAAATTAGTAATGAAATTTTGAAGAAGATTAGAGACCATTTGAAGGAGCTTTAGGAGTAACATTGTGATACCGAACCTAGACTAGCCAGTCTGTGCAATGTAAGTATTCTAAATATAAAAAGCGTCATTAATTTGGCGCTTTTTTTATTAATCACCTACTCAAATGAACTTCTTGTGTAAATAATAATTTTAGAAACATTACGCAAAGTAAAGTTTGACAAGCAAAAATTATTTGATAAACTTTAGTTACAAATGGATTATTCCGACCGTCCGCGCTGTAAAAAGGCGCGGATAAAAAATTAGTTTTTTATGATTCCGATTACTGCGTCTTGTACGATTGTAAAATCTGCCCTTGATATATAGCCTATCTTTTTAAGCAACCTTTTTGTATCTAAAGTTCTAACCTGAGAAATCATTACGGACCGCACAGAGTCCAAAAGCCTGACCTTTATATAATAAATGCTCTCTTTCTCTTTAGTACTCATGGGTATACCCCAAAATATATTATTATTAAACTTCTTAAACACTAAGACAGGGCGGCAAAAATCATCCCCTTTTCCGTTCTCTTCATCACCTATATTCTCACCTAGAGCACACCAATATACTTCCATTACTTTAATTTGAGATTTTCTTTCTTTTTCATCGATATTAATCTTTGCATGAATCCATTCTGTGAATTTTTTAAACATCAAAGTATATTAACAAGCCAGCACTGTTATTTCTTGAAAGAAAAGTTAAAGAAAATCCGAAGATAAAATATATTTACCAGTCGCCCATACACCACATAACGCTTGTAGAACCAGCAAAATTTGACAAGCAAAAATTATTTGATAAACTATAAGTACAAATGGGTTATCCCGTACGCCCGAGCTCCAAAAGAGCTCGGGCTTAACGTTTATTTTTTATAATATCCATTATAGAATTTTGTATTTTTATAAAATCACCTTCAGATAGATATCCTATTTTTGTATCGAGTCTTTTAGTATCCAAAATCCTCAACTGGGAAAGCATTACTGACTGCTCCATGTCTCTTAGTTTTACTTTTAAATAGTAAATGTTTACCTTGTTTTTCGTACTCATTGGTATTCCCCAAAAAATACGGTTGTTAAATTTTTTAAATATTAGTACAGGCCTACGAAACACCGTGCCTTTACCATTTTCTTCATCACCAATATTTTCTCCTAGGGAACACCAGTAGACCTCTCTTTCTTTAATAACCGTTTCGGCCCTTTCTTTTGAGTCAATTCTTTTCTTACTATGCATCCAATCTATAAATTTTTTGAACATCTCTAAATACTATCAGAACAACTCTTCAGTTTTCATAAAGAATTTATAAAGAAATACAATATTTTTAGATATCTCTGAGGTCTATTCACGTACAGATATGGCATAGACATCCCCTCTTTAATAGTCTACAATGGCCATATTATGTACGATTATAATGAAATTACAGTTAGGAAGTTTATCGTTTTCGAGGGTGAGCCTTATGAAGTTATGAGTTCTCATATTTTCAGAAAGCAAATGAGAAAGCCAGTTAACGATACTAAGTTAAGAAATTTATTAAACGGAAGAATTGTCGAGCACTCTTTTGGTGCTACTGACAAGGTTCACACAGCTGAGATCGATACAAAAAAAATCAAGTTTCTATATGCAAATAAAGGAGAATGGTGGTTTTGTGAAGAGAACAATCCAGCAGCTCGTTTTAAGATTGATGAAAGTGTCCTTGGAAACAGTGGAAAATTCTTAAAGCCAAACTCAATTGTTGAAGCCTCAATCTTTAATGAACACATCTTTAATGTAAAGCTACCTATAAAGGTTGAGCTACTAGTTAAGGAAGCTCCTCCTGTACTTCGTGGAGATTCATCAAAAAGTGGAAACAAGCTAGTGGTTCTTGAGACAGGGGCTGGACTAAACGTACCAATGTTCGTTGTTGAAGGAGATACGGTTAGAATCAACACTGAAACAGGAGAATACGTAGAGCGCGTTAAATAGGGTTCAAAAAGTCGGTCGAAGGATCGGAGGTGTGAACAAACACACAGTTAGTCCAAACAAAACAAAAGCCGCAATCCATAATGGATTGCGGCTTTTGTCTTGTCTCCAACATCACCTTGCGCATAGCCCTATTTGGGCTTATTCAGCCTATTGAGCGATGAATGGCAATATAGCCATGTATCTTGCTCTCTTGACTGCTAACGCTAGTTTACGTTGACTTTTAGCACTAACACCAGTTTTCTTTCTTGAAAGAAGTCTAGCGTGAGGATTAAGAAACTTCTTTAGAAGCTCTGTATCTTTATAGTCAACATGCTTGATGTTGTTTTGTGAGAAATAACAATGTTTTGTCATATTTTTAATTTAATTATCCTTTAAGTAACCGGATTAGAATGGGATATCTTCAGGATTTATTTCCTCCTCTGGATATTCTATTGAATCTAATTGATTTAGTGCGTTACCAGTATCATCAGCCTTCTTTGCAAATGCAGATGGGGCCTTTGCCTCTGATCCCCCGTTTCCAAAAGATCCAGTACTTCCAGCATCTCCTGCTCTTGATCCAAATTGAATATTGTCAGCGATAACTTCTGTTCTGTACAGCTTTTTACCATCTGCTCCATCCCATGAACGAGTTTGCATTCTGCCTTCTACAAGGACACTACTTCCCTTCTTTAAGTACTGAGCTGATGTTTCTGCTTGGCGGCCGAATACCACAATATTGTGATAATCTGCAGCTTCTTGCTTTGAACCATCTTTATCTTTCCAAACTCTATTTGTTGCAACAGAGAAAGATGTAACACTCATTCCTGATGGCAAAGCCTTAAGCTCTGGATCACGAGTAAGATTTCCGATAACAAACGCTTTGTTTAAATACATAGTGATTTATATAATACTTATTAGTTTGATTAATACGTCACCCCGTAAGTGATCCTTCTGGACCGCTTATTCAGTTGCGATATCACCTACCTTCTCAGTATCAATAACTTCTTCTGCAACAGCTTCAGCAATAGCTTCATTTGATGTTGCATCACTAGCTTCTACAGCTGTGGCAACTTCCTCTGAAATTACGCTTTCTGCAACCTCATCAGCGGCCTTAACAGCTCTTGATGAATCTGCCTTAATTTCTGCAACTGCTCCAAGAAATGTATTTTCTTTTACAGTCTTAATCAATAGAAATCTGAGCATTGTGGCAAAAGCCTTTATCTCTTTTTCTAACGCAATTACCTCTTCTGGATTAATTTCAAATTTAACCCATCCAAAATATGATGCTAAATGATTTTTCTTCTGACCCTTATTTGTCGTGCTTATTGGATACGCAAGGTTTTTAAATTTAGGCATTTCTTCTGCGATAAATTGTCCTCCGCGCTTCTCAATAAGTGACTTAAGGTGCGAGAACTGTACAGCGACCTCATCCTCCGCAATTGTAGGGATGAAGTGAAAACCGAGTTCATATACTCTGTTTTCAAGCTGTTGGTCCTCTTGTATAAGTTCAACTTTTTTTGCCATGCCAGAAGATTAACACAAAAGGCCAGGATGAGCAACGGTCTGGGGTCGAATACCTATAATTTAGGTTTTTAACCAAAATCTACCTCCCAACTTCAAATCTAGCTAAAAAACATCTCTTTTACGTTCTTTTCTATTTGCTCTCGTGCTTCTTCTGTTGAAATTCCCTTAATTTCAGCAATTTTTTGAACTACCAACTTAACATGAACAGGTTCTGCCCTTTTACCCCTGAAAGGTATCGGTGCTACATAAGGACAGTCTGTCTCAGAAAGAATCTTATTTAGAGGAATTCCCTTGATTATTTCCTCGTAATTTTTAGCAAACGTTATGACACCCGTGAATGATATCGTGAATCCGTAACTAATGAATGCCAATGCTTGTTCTAATGAACCAGCAAAGAAGTGTGCATCCCCTCGTAACCTTACACTAGGGAGGGTTGTATATTCATAAAGAATTCCTAAAGTTTTGCCGTAGCTTTCCCTTGAATGTAGCATTAAAGGTTTGTCTAACTCTAGTGAAATATCAATTTGCCCCCTAAAAACCCTCTCCTGAACTGATTTTATTTTTTTCACATCAACTTCTCCAGCTTCATTTAAAACATCCTTGTTATACTCCTCCATTTTAAAGAAATCTAAACCGCATTCCCCTATTCCAATAACTTTAGGATTCCTAGCTATCTCTTTTAGTTCTGCCAATGTGCTTTCTATCAAACCTCCCTTTTCAAGATTCATAACCTCGTGCGGGTGAATGCCAACTATGGCATAAACGCCTTCTTCATATTTTTCAGCTATTAAAACAGCCTGTTTAGAAGATTCTATATCAGTCCCCACATTAACAACATACACACTTTCATCTAACGACCTCGTAATAACCTCGTCTCTGTCATTATCAAATTCTGACGAGTTTACATGTGCGTGAATATCTATATATTGAAATTCCATGTTTTAGAAATTAGTCTTTTCTTAGAAACAAAGGTGCTTCTGGCATTTTATGATTCACTATACAATCAACAATAACTTCTGAGGTCTTTGGCATTATGATAGATAGTTTATAGGCTCCGGCCAATAATTGCTCCTGTAAATATATTAAATCTTTTTTGGCTGCCTCCGGATCTATTTTAAACTTCTTAAAAGGTGCTTCTTTTTGAATAAATTGATCTAGTTTTGTAAATTCATCGAAAATATCTTGAACATACAGGTCTAATCTAAAGGCCTCAATATTTTTATCTTCCCTACCATTCAAAATATCCACAGATTCACGAACTGCCATTATTTCATCCTCACTAAGCTTTGCTTCATAAGAAGTTGCCATCTTCATCATTCTGGAAACCAAATTACCAATACCATTTGCTAGGTGAGCATTATAAATTTCTTTAAATTTACTTACTGTAAAAGGTGAGTCTTCAAAAGGCTGTAACTCTTTTGTTACAAAAAACCTCAAAGCATCTGCGCTAAATTCTGAGCAAATGTCTGATGGGTTTATAACATTACCTAACGATTTAGACATCTTCACTCCACCCTCTCCAGTTATCCAACCGTTTATTATAATTTTATGGGTTGTAGGCAAGCCAGCAGCTAAAAGCATTGATTGCCATGTAATAGACTGGAATCTGGTATTGTCTTTTCCACAATATTGAACAGGTGTTCCATTAACCCAGTATTTATTAAAATCTCCCAACTCATCGCCCTCATTTTCAGGCCATCCTAATGTTGAGATATAATTTGTAAGAGCATCAAACCAAACATACATAACTTGATTCTCATCCCCTGGCACGTCTATTCCCCAAGGCATTTTTGATTTCAATCTTGAAATACTAAAATCCTCAAGGCCTCTTTTAACAAAACCTCTCATTTCATTTAATCTAGTTTCTGGTACCACAATTTCTGGATTAGACTCAAAAAGCGTAAATAGATCATCTTGAAGAGCGGAAAGCTTGAAGAAATAATTCTCTTCATCGATCAATTCAATTTGACGATTAGGATGCAATGGGCATTTTCCTTCCTCTAACTCTGAATCAGTCTTATTCTCCTCACAACCTACACAGTACTTTGTTTGATAGTTTTTCTTATAGATATAACCATTTTCAAACACTCTATTCCAAAGGGCTTGAGCACTTTTTTTATGATGCTCATCCGTTGTTCTTATAAAATGAATATCCTCGGAAATATCCAATTCCGTTAAAATATTTCTATACTTTGCTGACACTTCATCCAAATAGTCCATTATATCTACCACTTTTTCTTTTGCAGCTTCGTAAAGCTTAAGACCATGTTCATCTGTTCCTGTATTAAAAAATACATCATAGCCTAGGGCTTTTTTGTACCTAGCGATAACATCAGCTCTAATAATTTCTAATGCAAATCCTATATGTGGATCACCATTAACATAAGGTAATGTTGTGGTGATGTAAAAAGTTTTTTTATTCTGTGTCATCGGTTTATTCTTAATCTTTATTCCCTGCTAACTCAATCTTTTCTATTGATACTGTCTCTATTCTTTTACTAAAGCATCTTTCTTGCGTCTTTCTACATCATCTATGTATTCCATGAGCGCAACAGATACAGGCACAGCAAGAAGTGCACCTACAATTCCAGCGAGCTCAGCCCCCGCAACAAGTGAGATAATAACCAAAAGTGGTGGAACACCAATTAATTTTTTAACAACTAATGGATATACAACATGAGCCTCTAATTGTTGCACAACAAAATATAAGCCTAGTATGAAAAGTCCAACACCAATACCACCATCTAGTACCCCCAGGAAGAAAGCTGGAATTGCAGAAATTGTCATTCCAATTACGGGGATTAATTCAAATACCCCAGCAACCAAAGCAAGAAGTAGCGGGTGCTTAACACCAATTATAAGTAGACCTATGTATATAAATATAAACACGACTAACCCAAGAGCGAGTTGCCCTTGCATCCATCGTGCAATTTTGTTCTCCGCACGTTGCCACAAACCTCTTACGTATCTTTCATATTCAGGCGGAGTAACGATGGATAGGAACTCCCCCACACCGTCTTCTCTAACTGACAAGTAGAATGCAATAACCATCATAAGTACAGCACTAATGATTCCTCCGAAGAATCCAGCAACTGTATCAAACATTCCTCCCGAGAAGGTAGAGATAGTGTCTGTTATGTTTGAGATTATATCTCCTACTGAAATAGTGCTTGGTATATCAGGGAATAGAAGTTTTGTTCCACTATATGCACTTCTGTTTATTGGTGTAAATATATCTATTGTCTTTACATATTTTGGAACACTACTTATAGCTGAGACCATTTCTCCCAAAAGAGGCGGTATAACAAAAGTAAACATCCCAGCAACAGCCCCAATAATCAATGCATACACAAGTATTGCAGAAAGCACTCTTGGTATGTTTCTTTTAACAAACCACTTAACAGCAGGTTCTATAACTGAAGCAATAACAACTCCAGTAAGGATGACCAAACCAAGCCCTCTTAGAAGATAAAGAAAATAAATACCAAGCAAAAAAGCAGCTATCTTAAATAGAGTTTTAAAGCTTATTTTTATATTTAACGAATTACTTTTATCAGGCACATCTACAGAATACCACTAGATTAACTCTACTGCAAAGTATCTTTAATAACATCCATTATTTGCTCCATTGAAAGCCTGTCCTGTAAGGCTGAATCTCTATATCTTAGAGTCACTTTTTGATCCTTTTCTAAGGTATCAAAATCAACAGTTATACAATAAGGAGTTCCTATTTCGTCTTGTCTTCTGTATCTCTTTCCAATATTTCCATTATCATCAAACATTATTCTTCCAGGAAAAGCTTTTCTTAATGTACTATAAATTTCTCTTGCCTTTTCAACTAATTGAGGCTTATTCTTCAAGAGTGGAAAGACAGCAATTAACACAGGGGAGATTTTAGGAGAAATCTTCATATAAACCCTTTTTTCTTCACCCACAATATCTTCTGAATATGCATCTGTTAGCACAGCAAGAACAGTTCTGTCTACTCCAAGCGATGGCTCAATACAGTGTGGAAAAAAACGTTCTTTTGTTTCCTCATCGAAAAAAGAAAGATCTACCTTTGAAGCATTTGTGTGACTCTTAAGGTCAAAATCAGTTCTGTAAGCTAGACCGTACAGCTCTTTCCTTCCCATTGGGAAATCAAACTCAAAGTCTATTGTTCTTTTTGAATAGTGAGCAAGGTCTTCAGGCGCAATTTCCAGCTCATGAACTTTTGCAGGATTCAGACCAACATCTGAGGCAAAGGCATGCATTTCTTTTCTAAAAAGCTCAAAGGAAACCTCCCAGGCAACAGGATAAACAAAATACTCTATTTCCATTTGCTCAAACTCACGAGTTCTAAATATAAAATCTCTTGGTGCAATCTCATTTCTGAATGCCTTACCAATTTGTGCCATTCCAAAAGGAAGCTTTGGATGAAATGAGTCTATAATATTTTTGAAGTTTACAAACATTCCTTGTGCTGTTTCAGGACGTAAGTATGAAACTGAATCTTCATCTTGATTTGCCCCAACGTGAGTAGTGAACATCATTCTAAATTGTCTAACTTCTCCAAGAGGATTGCCTTCTGGGCTTTTAATCCCCTTCTCCTTAATTAGATTATTCATGTCTTCAATAGACATACCTTTAATACTAAGGCCCGCTTCCTCAAGCAATGAGTCAGCTCTGTATCTTTTATTTGTCTTTAGGTCATCAACAAGTGGGTCAAAGAATCCAGCAACGTGACCGCTCGCCTTCCAAACATTTTGATTCATTAAAATGGCAGCGTCAACTCCATACATATCTTCTCTATCTAGCACAAAACGCTTCCACCAAAGAGCTTTGATGTTGTTTTTAAGAGCTAGGCCCAAATGGCCATAATCCCATGTACCAGCAAGACCTCCATATATCTCAGAACCTTGGTATATAAATCCACGTCTTTTAGCTAAAGCAATTATTTCTTCCATAGCAATATAGTACCAGTTTTTTCACATTAATCAAAAATGATACCGACTACTTAATTAATACAATATTTATGTGTTAATATATATACATGAAGCCGACATCTTGTTTTAAAATAAGAAAAGCGGGAGGATTCACTCTTATCGAGTTATTGGTTGTTATTTCAATAATTGCTCTTCTTTCAAGCGTTGTGCTTGTATCTGTAAGTAAGGCTAGACAGCGAGCTCAAGCTATAACTTTTGTTGAAAATCTTAAAAATTTAATTACGCTCAAGAAATATATTATACAAAAAATGGCCACTATTTAGACGTAGACCCGTATAGTGAAGTAGACCTCGCTTTGGGCGAAAATGAGATTGACTTTTTTAATGATCTAGTTTTAGATAAAGCTATTTCAAAATCTCCGGAACTAGCAAAAGGTTTAATACAAATTAATAGCGGTGGAGACACTTCCCAAATCTCAATTAACTACAGTGGACCTTTAGTATTAATTAATGCTGGGTATCCCAGAATGTGCGGAGGCAGAACTGTTCAATGGCTTCTATATTTTAATTCACCAAACTATAATTTAGATTCTCTTTTGAGAGAAAAATTTAGTTATACCTATAATGGCATCACGGAAACATTCCCAGATTATTACTGTATTGGTGAATAAAAAATTTCAGTTAGTACTACTTCCCAACCACCTTGTCCAAATCCATATCATATTTTGAATCTAGCTTAATTTGGGTGTTTAAGGAGTACCCATTGGCTGTAACAACTGTATTAGTAAAACTATCAGTACCAGCTATTCTTTGATTACTTACAATAATTGGAGATTGGCCCTGCTGAGAAAGACTTGGCAACAACTCAACTTGAAATGTCATTTCTTTTGGATTAGAAATATAACCAGTACCAGGTGCAATGTCCCCTGCATTCCAAGTCACAGTTCTGTTCTCAGCATCATAAACAACTGTTGAACTGGCGGTCATTGGACTTACATTCCCCAGCCATTTTACATATATCGGTAGCGAGGCCGTATAAATTACACCCCTAACATTATTATATGAGTTTGAAATCTTCACATTTGCCGTGTAAGTTGTTTTACTATCTACTCTTGGGGGCAATGGACCTGTGTTTTCAAATGGTCCATCATTGTAAAGCAACCTTGTGTCTAGAGCTAGATCACTCGCAACTCTTATTTTTCTTGAGGCCTGTGAAGTCACTTCCTCAGAAACTTTATTTTCATTTAATCTAGTTCCCTTAACCGAAAAAACCAATGTTACTTCTGGTCTTCTTAAATTTGAGGCTAGATCCTTTGTTAAATCAAAAACTTTCATATTAAAATGGACTGAGCCACTTTGATTGGGTGCGATGTCTTCCAGTTCTGGATTGGTACTCTTTTCCCAAGATAAGGTATCATCGCTAGATTTATAAAATCCACCTTCTGCAATAATTGAGCTTCTGTCTACGCTTACACCATTTAGAACACCTAGAATTTGAACATTATGAACAGAAACATCGAGATTATTCTTCCACAGAATATCGCCCTGAATAAACTGCCCACTGTTAACAATAACGATTTCTGACCCCTTGCCATTTATAGCTACATCAGCCCCTAAGAATGGATCCTTCAAATTAACCGTCTGTGAATATGAAGCGAAGGTCGTGTCTATTTCATTTGGATCCTTGGCTTGCGCAGTTCCAGCATAGAATCTAACAGTTCTCTCTTGATTAGCTTGCCCAAAAATCTTTGCTTCTACCACAATTTTCTTCACCTCACCTGGTGCGATGTCTCCCAGTCTCCAACTATTATTTGATGATGACGGACCAGGGACTGCAGATATATAATTAAATCCAAAAGGATACTCTGACCTAAGAACAACATCTCTGATAACATCTGAAGAGTTAGATTTAACAGATACAGTAAATTTTGTATTTTGTTCTGGGGTGATTTCCTTAACAGAATCAACGGTCACGGAAACAGGACCTGTTCCTATGCCTATTGGATAATCTTTTTGCTTAATAAAAAGACTGTTTGTACCAGGCATTTTATACTCCAAAGCAATAGATATATTTTTTGTTGAGCCTTCCTCCCCCAAAAGAATAGACTTTATTGTAACTCTTTGATTAGCGCCGGCCGCTATATCTCCTATTGGAGTCCTATCGGTTACAAGGCTCGTCACCTTATCTACAGAATTTCTTGTTCCTTCTGGGTATGTAACAACAAGGTCTGCTGATTCAATTGCTACACTATTATTATTGAATATACTTACGTCCAGTGAAAGTTCTTGGCCTGCAGAAACTGTAATAGGCCCTGATATGTTTATTCCAATATTTGCATTAGAAATTGTATTGGGGCTGACCATGAAAAAATAATAAGCTATTGCAGCGGCAATCAAGAAAAATATTACAGCAAAAACAGCCATACCTTTTAGGAATGAGTGAGTTTTATTTTTTCCATATTCAATTTTTGGTATCCCTGCCTGCTCCCCCTTTTCATCCCAGTCTCTGTTTACCAAGACATGATGCTCATGCAGTTTGGCATGTTTCATTTTTGGTAGATTATCTACTCGAGAGTAAAGCTTTTTTTTCAGCTCTTCGATTTTTTCTTCATCATTCATATCATAAATTATATCACCCAGTAGGTGATTTGGCTAAACCACCCAGTAGGTGATTTGGCTAAATCACCCAGTAGGTGATTTTACTAAATCACCTCACAGAAGCGGGGATACAGCCATCAGTCACATATAGTGCTATTTAGATAAACTAATTACAAATTAAAGTTGAGCTTCAGCCAAGACAGAAGACAGCTCTCTCTTAGCTTCCTCAATTGAAATTAATGTCGAGTCTCTCACTCCCTCATCCCAAACTGATGAATAAACAATGTCCTTCAATTTTTCACTTGGTGTTCCATATCCAAAATGATGAGCAACCCTAAGGCATGCAAGCGTTTCTATTGCAATTAAATCATTCCTATCTCTTACAAGCTTCGATGAGATTAAAACCTTATGTAGTTTTCCAAACTCCTCAAATACTTTTTTGTTTACAGCCTCACCCGGCGAAAGCCTTTTAATGAAAGTTAGAATTCTAGCCAAGGATTGTCTAATTTGAATTGGAACTTTTTTGTCATAAATATTAACGATTTTTTCCGCCCCCGTAATTCTCCAAATGTCCTTTCCCCTAACTAAGGCAAATTTAGCAAAACTCAAGTCCTGTAAACTATATCTTAGTTTTGATTGCAATTTACGCACCCCTTGTGCGATAGCAATAATAGTACCTAGCTCTGCAGTTAGAATTGTAAAAACTTTATTAGACTCCCCCGAGCTTGAACTATCTATTATATATCCATCGGTGTGATAAATTCTATATGACATAGTAGTAAATTAAATAACTTAGGAATAGGGTTGTAGTAAACACACTTTCACTTATATACAGCTTATACAACAGCCTTAATTGTGAAATGTATTTCTTGATCTCCAATAGACACAGCCTCTCCTCCCTCAAAATCCATAAGCACCAAACTGTTTGCGAGAACAGTTTTTGCAATTGAGGCAGAATACTTAGACTCTAACATTTTTCCAACAGCATTATCTTCTAATTCCAGAATAATTTTATCTTGTGGAGAAAAACCAAAAGCTTTTCTAGCCTCCTGAATAGCTCTAATTAGATCTCTGGACATCCCCTCTTCCTTTAATTCTTGTGTTAGGTTTATATCGAGTGCTACAGCACTGCCCGCTACAACAGACTTAACGTTTAGTTCATCTTTAATAATCTCCTCAATGCTCACCGGTAGAGTTTCTCCTTCCTTGTTTGCATAAACAAATGAAGCAAGAGGTTGTCTAACTTTTATCTGAAATTTTGCACGAAGAGACAATCCAGTTTCAACAAGAGATCTCGCTGTTTCCATATTAGCAAGCAGTGTCTCTTCTTCATCAGAAAGCTCGCCAAGATTTGGCCATTCCTCTAGGTTCACACTTAATTTTAAATCACCAATATTATCTAATTTAATCTTTTGATACAAATCCTCTCCTGAAAATGGTGTTACTGGTGTTATTAATTTAGAAAGATTAATTAAGACAAATCTCATTGTTGAAATCGCATAGTTTCTATCTTCAACATCATCACCTTTGAATCTGTCTCTTGATCTTCTTAAATACCAAGTTGATAGATCATCGATAAATTGATTTATTGGACGAATAGCTTTTGATATCAGATACGCATCAAGATCCCTCGTCATGTCATTACTCAATTTCTTAAGTCTTGCCACAATCCATTGATCTAAGACATTTTTGGAAACAAGCTGATAAAAACTTTGTTCAATTTCACCTCCAAACATGTCACGATAAGTTTTGTAGAATGTATAAACATTATCCAATCTATTGAATAGCTTTTTATTAACTTCATCTAATGCTTTTTCAGAAAAGGCATAATCCTCAGCTTGTGCAACGGGCGATGTGACCAATGCATATCTAAGTGAGTCAGCGCCATATCTTTCAACTACCCCCATAAGCTCTGGGAAGTTATTAAGACTCTTTGACATCTTCTTGCCGTCCTCTGCTAGAACAAGTCCGTTTACTGAAACATTTCTGAATGGTGACTTATCAAACAATCCAACACCAAGACAAAGTAGAGAATAAAACCAACCTCTTGTTTGATCCAATCCTTCGGCAATATAATCAGCTGGGAATATCTTACTATCTGGCATTTCAAACTCCTTCTTGTTTTCAAAAGGATAATGCTGAGAAGCAAAAGGCATAGAACCAGAGTCATACCAAACATCAAAAACATCTGGAATTCTTTTCATTAATTCACCTTCTTCATTTTTCCAAGTTACAGCATCAATTAAAGGTCTGTGAATATCAAGTTCAAAATTATCATCGTGAGGCCATTGAACGAAATCAATGTAGTGAAGTGAAGCATTTATATCAGAACGATCCTGCCATCCACTTCTTATCATATCTCTTGTTGTTCGCCCTTTAGCAACTTCCTTTATCATTCTTGCAGGAAGTCCATGTGTAACAATCAAGATATTCTCGTCCTTGTTTGCAGAGTCAGTTTCATAAAGAAAATTAGCAACTCTCTTTTTAATATCAAAAGTTGACTCCCCTCCATATGGCTTTAGAAATACTTTTTGCCATTCTGTCATAAAGCATGTAAGCCTTTCATTCCAAGAACGACCTTCAAGCTCGCCACCATCACACTCTCTAAGTCTTGCGTCATAGATTATGTTCGATTCATCAATTCCCAAAGTCTTTGCCAAAATTTTCGCAGACTCTTTTGTTCTTCTAAAATCTGAACAATACATTTTTGTTATTGGACGCTTCGCTCCTGTTTTATCTACACTGTCATTTGAACCTTCCTCAGCATCGCTGTTTACAGCATTTGATACAACACCAGTAGCGTCTAAAAGTTTTGCAGCAGCCTCAACTTGAGCAACACCTTTTTCAGTTAGACCATAAAGGTTAAGATCGTGTGAATTTATAATGTCATGTACATTGGACTCGGATTCACCGTGTCGCATTAGTACATACTTATTATTATTTGAGCTTTGTCTAATTTTTTCCTTAAGCTCAGCATATGATCCTAGGATTTCTGTTTTTCCACTTTCTGATTTCCACATAGGAACAGGCGCTCCCCAGAATCTCGTTCTTGATATTGCCCAATCTCTAACATTTTCCAACCAATCGCCAAAACGAGCGGATCCAATTTCTTTTGGCACCCAATTTATTTTATTATTTTCTGCAATTAACTTATCCTTAAGAGCTGTTGTTCTAACAAACAAACTTGATGTTGCAAAGTTTATTAATGGTGTCTCACATCTCCAACAGTGTGGGTATGAGTGAGTCATCTTTTCTTTTGCAAGCAGAACGCCTTTATGAGCTAAGATTTTGATGATTTCAATATCAGAACTTTGATGATCTTCCTTTGGTTTAGCAATTTTTCCTTTCATTTCCTCAACTAAATCAACAAAATGTCCATCGTATCCAACGTGCTTAATCACGGGAATTGAATTTGTTTTAGACAACTTCATGTCATCATCTCCATACGCAGGTGCAATATGAACTATTCCTGTACCATCTTCTGCTGTAACAAAAGGAGCTGTATAAACTTTCCAAATATTTTTTCTATCCTTTTCTGAAGTTTCCAGTGTTCCCTCTTTTTTGTAGTAATCAAAAACTGGCTCATAAGAAACACCAGCCAAATCATTTCCAGTTAATGAATTCTTTGTGTCCCGCAGTGACAACAATGTAGAATCTTCAGGAATTATTTTTTTAGTTTTAAGTAATTCAAAAAGACTTTCTGCAATAATATAATTTTCAAGAGTACCTTCTGTTGACCCGCCGGCAACAGTTTCTGATTTAGCTGAGACAATTACATAATTTAATTCTGGATTTACTGCAAGAGCCACGTTTCCAGGAAGAGTCCAAGGAGTAGTAGTCCAAGCAACAAAAGAAGTTTTAACTGCGGGATCTATATCGTAAAACTTTTTTATAGTAGAAAAAGAAGCTTCATCATTTATTTGAAACTTTGCATATAATGAAATATCAACAATATCCTTATAACCCTGCGCAACCTCAAAGTTAGAAAGCGGAGTTCCACATCTTGGGCAAATTTGCATTACTTTGTAGTCTTCAAATACAAGACCTTTTTTATCCAACTCTGAAAATGACCACCATACAGATTCTGTATAACTAGAATCCATAGTTCTGTAATCATTGTCCATGTCTGACCATCTACCAATTCTTTGAATTCTCTCCTTCCATTCATCGGCATAAATTAAAACACTCTCTTTGGCTGCAATATTAAATTTATCAATACCATATTCCTCAATAGCTTTTTTATCAGCAAGTCCTAATCTTTTTTCAATCAGGTTCTCAACAGGAAGACCGTGACAGTCCCATCCCCATTTTCTATCTACATGATACCCTCTCATAGTCCTATATCTTGGGATAAGGTCTTTTAACGAGTTTGGCACCATGTGTCCAAAGTGAGGTAGCCCAGTTGCGTATGGTGGACCATCGTAAAACACAAAGTTACCAAGTGGTGAATTTTTTAGCAGGGTTTTCTCAAAAATTTGATTATCATTCCAAAAATTTAAAATAGCCTTTTCTTTAATAGTTATTGGGGTTTCAGTGATTTCTGTAATTTGCTTAGTTTCGTCAATTACAGCGTCAGTGGTAATCTTATCGCCTATAGCGCTCTCTACCCCTTTGTCCTTATCTTCTAACAATTTATCTTCTTGTTTTAAATCAGTCATGAAAACATACTATCATAAAAAAGTGGTTTTGTTATAAAAAGCTTCATACAGAGACACAAAAAAAACAGCATATTATGATACCCAAAAAAGGGCTACACTATACTGTTTTTTCACCAACTTGTTACGTAACCTAGATTATCTAAATATACCGAACACACCATCCCATATATCCATAATCCATGTCCCAAATGCATCCATTACATTTGCTTTTTGGGAAAGCTTATTGATATCAAAAGCTAACGGAGTAGAGATACTAAGTGGGACTATCTGATTTGGCTGAGTTACAGTACCCCATCCGAGTCCTCTTAAATTAACCTTGTAGATATCAGCTGATTGACTCGCTTTACTGAATAAATAGCTAACCCTTACATTCGCCACACTACGAGCCAGAATTTTAAATGTCTTTCCATCGGTAGAATTAATAGCACCAGTTGGTGAAGCGTACACAACAGATAAATTATAATCCGCCATATCAACAACTCCATTCTTTATTATTTGAACATAATTAGAACTTGTCCCGAATGCTGGCCATGAAGAATTTGGATGCCCTAGAACAATGTCTGTATTTAAAGGATTTGCAATGTTCATTTCAAAAGAAGCTGTATAGAAAGATGCTCCAGTCTGGCCATTTGAATAATTTTTTGTAAACAGAGGTGTACCAATTGTAGTAACAACAGGTGCAATAGTTGCAGTTGTGGCTGAAGGAACTCCTGGTCCAGCTGACATTAGTGGATTAAAACCAAGAACTTTAGAATCAAAACCTACGGCCTTTAACTGAATTCCGTAAAGACTTGCAGAAGAATCCTTAACTTGAAAAGAATACATCACTGGAACCGAAACACTACTTCCAGCAAGAACCTTAAATGTCATACCATCAGTAGAAGGAATTGCCCCTACTGGCACAGCATAGTTTACATTTAAACCATAAAGCAATGGATCCATAGAACCATTTTTATATATCTGTACAAAGTCAGATGTTTTTCCAAATAAAGGCCATGGTGAGTTTGAGAGACCAAGGACAACATCCTTTCCTTCAGCTTTAATCTTCACATTAAAAGTTGCTGTGTAAATATCTGCAGCAGCCCCAGTTTGATCAGGTCGTGCCATAGCCTTCACAAAACCTGGTTCCCCTGCTGATGTAATTGTTGGAGAAACTTGTACCGGAGTAGACGTACTTTGTATCGGATCCTTTGAACGAACCTTGAAATAGGTGGGGGTACTTTTACCATTATCTGTCTCAACTATAAAGTAATAATTACCAGGGATAACATCTGCCCCCAGATGGCTTTTCCCATCCTCGCCACCCTGTGCTGACATTTTTGACGGAATAGTAACTACCAAATTATTATCATCTGTAGGCTTTACATCTTTACTAACAAACTCACCGTTAATTGGAGAAACAGTGTCTGAACCTTGCCCAACAACTGCGTTTGTAGAGCCTACAAAAATAACTTTATTTGGGAGTCTAAAACCCGAGCCAGTTATTTTTACCTTACTTCCAACTAAACCATTTACAGGTGAAAGCGATGAAATAACAGGAGAAAGATCTTGTATAGCAAAAGGACCATTACTTAAATCACCAAGCCCTATCCCTGTTTCTAAATCCAAATATGAATGTACAATTATTTTATACACAGGACGTGTTGTGACATTTAGGTTCATAGTACCTATTTTTGCAGGCACCTTCCAAGAATAGCTTCCGTCATTTGGAATTGAAAAAGCAATTATTTGTTCAGCTCTTTCTCCACCTTCTGTGCTGAAACGAGTATCGATAATGCCTATCTGTACTTTTCTTGAAGCTGCAGCTCCGGTACTTTTCCAATTGATTTTGTATGTTTTACCTACAGTAAACATCTCACCCCCGTTTGGAGAAGTTACTGTTATTGTTGGAGCCACTACTTTTCTGGAAGCTTCTGAGATACTTACAGCCGATACTTTGTTTACACCTACCAATAGATTTGAAAACAGTAAAGCCATTGTTAACATAGAGAATACTAAAGTTTTGTTTATGCTTAACAATTTTCTGAATCTAAGCTGTGTTTTATTTTTCATTTTGATTTATCCAACAATATTATTATTTTATAAGGTTTTGTTAAGTTTAGCATAGCAAATTATTGTATGACACTTATTTATACACAAAACAAACCCCATCATGTATGGGGTTTTAGTTTTAATATTTTAACAGCCTTTAAACCCTACGCCCTACATCCTACTTGGAACCTTAATTCCCAAAACATTTAATCCATTAGTTAAAACCGTTAGCGTTGCTTTTGTTAACGCTAGTTTATATGGTGTTAGTTCATCGCCATCAACAACAATTTGAGTATTTCCATAGAATGAATTGAAATCAGATGCTACGTCTAGTAGGTATTGTCCTACATAATGTGGTGCATGTTCAGTTTCCGCACGAAGAAGAACCTCTGGTAGTCTAATCAACATCTTTTCCAGCTTTCCTCCAGCCCAACCTAATTGGCAAACACCAAGTTTCTCCAATTTCTCTGCTGCCAATGTGTTGGTATCAAATATAATCCCCTGCTTATCAGCCTTATCCAAAACTGATTTTGCGCGAACACAAGAATACTGAAGATAAGGCCCTGAGTCCCCTTCAAATGATAATGCTTTTTGGGAATCAAAGATAATATCTTTTCCTATAGTCTGTCTCAAAACAGTATACTTAATGGCTGCAACGGCAATTTGTTGTGCAATCTCCTTTCCTTCTCCCTCAGGAATTTCTCTTTCCTTCATTTTCTCAAGCGCCATATCTGTCATATCATGAAGTAAAGACTCGCCTGTAATTACATTTCCAGTTCTTGAACCCATCTTACCTGTTGTAAGCCTTAGCATTCCGTGAGAGATATGAAAATTTTTCTTAGCAATCTCAGGGTAGATTTGTTCAATTGCCTTATAGGACACAGCAAGAACATTATCCTGTTCATTAGCTGTTATTGTATATGAAGTATCGCTATCTTCTTTTTTATTTTTAAGTAAGGCAAGCCCAAGTTCCTTCGCCTCATATGTTGGCAAACCAAACTTATTTATAAAGACACGAGTGTTCAATCCATAGTTCTCACCCTTAAAAATTACTGCCCCTTCGCTTTCCTCGAACACACCAGCTTTCAAGGCTTTTTTAACTTCCTCAAGTCCGATAACAGAACTATCGCTCTCAAGGAAATATTCATCAAATTTTGTACCCAACACTTTATATAGCTCTTCAAAATGTTCCAGACTCCATTTTCTACCAAGATCATATAATGCATTCAAACTCTCATCAGATTTGTCATAAATCTTTTTGTTTATTTCCTGAACCTTCTCCTCATCTTCTGGATGATCTTTAAAATATGTAGCACCTTTTGCATATATCATACCCAAAAAAGCTACTTTTTCGCTCAGCGGTAAACTTTCATTTGGCCAAACAGATTCACCATCAGCTTTTAACAAATCAAATCCGTAAAATGTTAATGCCACATGACGACCGACATCACCCTGATAACAATATCTCTTTACTTCTGCTCCTGACCATTCAGTAATTCTTGCCAAGGATTCCCCTATTGCATTAGACATCAAATGCCCAATATGAAATTGTTTAAATGGGTTAGGGTCGGTATACTCATAAACTATTTTCTTTCCTTTGTTTAAATCTGATTTCCCATAATTTAATTCACCAGTTTTTTCATCTAAAATTTCTTTGATTAGGTCTAACGATTTCCCTTGAGATAGATAAAAGTTAATAAAGCCAGGACCCGCTACTTCTATTTTAGAAACGCCTTCAATTACGCCTTCTAATTTTTGCACTAGGTCTTTCGCCAAATCAATTGGCTTAACTCCAAGCTTTGGAGCAAGGAGCATGGCAACGTTTGTAGAATAATCCCCATGAGACAAGTCTCCAGGTCTATCCAGTAGATTCTTACCAAAGAGTACAGCCTCCAAGTCTTTGTTTGGATTAGCTTCTAAAACAGCCTTTAATATAGCTTCGTTAATAACTTTCTTCATAGGAGTTATATTATCATGCAATTAGATAATCACAATACAACAGCACAGCTGACAGGTCTTAATATGTTAGATACAGATATTCTGCTGGATTTTTGATTCTGCCTCTTCAAAATCCTTCATTAATTTATCTATGTCTCCCTGCTCAAGAACAATCCTATCTGCGTTTTTTCTCTTTAAATCACCAATAATAGCAGCTGGCGCAATATGATAATGCACATGTTTAACACTATTACCAATAGTCTCACCGTTCCTAACTAGAATTGTGTAGTCATTGTAACCCAAGGCACCCAATAGACCTGCTGCTTTACGCAATAAATCATCTACAGATTTTGTTTCTTTTTCACTTAGCTCCGTAAAACTTCTAATATGGCGATACGGAATAACCATTACATGATGTTGATGATATGGAGCGATTGAATATGTTAAAAAACAATCCTCATTTTTTGCAATGATTTTATTCATTCGTAAGGGTTCACAAAATGGGCATTCAGTAATTGTATTTAACAGGTCTTTGTAAAGCATAATTATTTAAACTATAGCAGGTAATTTATTAATGCAAAATATTCCAGACAAAAAAACAGCGTCATCACTTGGATAACGCTGTTTGTAGGAATGAACAACAAGAGATTTTGTCTCAGATGATTTCATCAATCAAACCGAGACTTAAGGCCTCCTGTGAAGTCGCCCACCTGTCTTGCTTACAAATATCTGCGATTTCAGGTATTGTTTTACCGGTCCTAACCGAAAGAATTAAATGAAGCAAAGACACAGTTCTTTGTTTTTGCAACTTAAAACTTGCCAAGGCCAAATCGTCAGACAAAATATCATGGTCTATAGATACGCTTCCATTGTGAACAAGGATGTTGGCATGCAAAGAACAAAGACGACGGTCACAGGACTGAAGAATAATTGCAGCCATCGACGCTGCTTTGGAGATAACAATCCCTGTCTTCCTGCCCTTGTATAAACGAATTGCATCATAAATATCCAGACCATAACCTATATCTCCACCAGCAGATTCAATGACAATTTCCACGTCAGGAGAGCCTTTGGAAGTTAGATAGACCAAAGATCTGAATGCGTGCATGCGCATATCTAAATCCACCTTGCCAGACAGGATGATTTTTGGGGTTGGTAATTTCAAAAGATCGTCAGAAACTTCGTGTGTGTTCATTTGAAAATAAGGGTTGGCTGTTGAATGTACAAACTACAATCTTTGTAGCTGAAATAACATACAATAAATTTCGAAGTTTGTAAATACAATACCAATACATAAACCTAGCCTACAGTGATTAATAAAACAAAACCCCATGGAAAGCCATGGGGTTTTGTTTTATTGGTACTTATTTTAGACTATGCAACAACTTCTATTCCTAGAGATGCACATGTTCCTTCTACCATTTTCATAGCTCCTGCTAGATCTTTTGAGTTTAGATCAGGCATCTTTTGCTCTGCAATCTTTTGAACTTGAGCTTTTGTAATCTTTCCAACCTTCTTTGAGTTTGGATGACTTGAACCCTTCTCTACCCCAGTTGCCTTTAAGATAAGACTTGCTGCAGGTGGTGTTTTAAGAACGAAGTCAAAAGTTCTATCCTCATATACTGAGATGATTACAGGTATAATGTCTCCAACCATTGAAGCTGTGGCATCGTTGAATCTTTTTACGAATTCACCAATGTTAACACCAGCTTGACCAAGAGCAGGACCAACTGGAGGAGCAGGATTTGCCTTTCCAGCAGGGATTTGTAATTTTAATGATTTGGTTATTTTTTTTGCCATAAATATATATTAATTGTTTTTCTTTATTTATGACCATAATCCGCGAGAGAAGCGCAGGCGTATCTGGCCAAGATTCTTATAAATTACCTTATATTGCCTTAACTTGCAAGAAGTCTAGCTCAACAGGTGTCTCTCTACCGAACATTGACACAAGAACGCGTACTCGCCCCTTCTCTGTATCAATCTCTGAAACCTTGCCTTCCAAGTCTTTAAATGGACCATCAGCAACCTTAACTAGGTCTCCGATATTTAGATTGATAGTATGCTTAACATTATCGTTAGACATTCTTCTAAATAATTCTTCAACTTCTTTCTTTTCTAGAGGAACTGGAGTTGTTCCTGATCCAACGAACCCTGTAACTCTTGGTGTGTTTCTGACCATGTACCATGTATCATCGTTCACAATCATATCTACCAAGATGTATCCGGGGTATATTTTCTCTTCCTCCTCTACTCTTTTACTTCCTTTAATTTTTATCTTCTTTTCTGTAGGAACGATTACATTGAATATGCGATCATCCATGCAAAGTGACTCGATACGCTGTTTTAGATTTCTCATAACAGCATTCTCGTAACCTGCGTATGTGTGAATTGCATACCAATTTCTCTCTCCTTGCTCTTGTTTTGACATGGTTATTTAAAAATTAGCTCTTAAAATGAACGCAGTACAAATTTTGTGAACAAACTTGTAAAGACAGTATCAAGGCCTGAAACATACAAAGCCACAACTAAAGAAACAACAATAACTAATGTTGTGTAAACAATAGTTTGTTTTCTTGTTGGCCATGTTACATGCTTCATTTCTGATTTCGTATCACGTATATATTGGTTAATTGACATATATTTTGGTATTTTAAAACACCCTTTCGGGTGCCTAAATGTGTTATTTTAACGCTTGGAAGTATATATCTTTAATTGTGATGTGTCAAATTCAGACGATAATTTAACTAATTCAAAAGGTCATAAAGATTGCAAAAATAAGAGCCACAGCTATTTACATTTGTCATCCTTGATTGTACTATACGACCGGACATTATGGAACAATTCCTCAATGAGACCAGATTCGAATATTGACAACAAAATACATAGAGACCAATTATATGGCTACAGATGAAGAACAATCGGGTAAGCGTGCGACTGAACTTGTGCTCCCAGCGGGTGAACAAGCTTTTGTGATTGACCGTTCCAAAGGAACGGTCTCTGTTGTTGTTGGACCTCACCAAAAAAGCCTTACGGCCAGCAGTGAGGAGCCAATCAAACTTGATTCCAGGACGGACAGGTTGGTTCGCTGCTCGATTGCAGAATCCTGCATGCGCTTCCCCACTGCAAAACAGGGGCAGTACATCATACTTGAAAACCCAGCACCGGATGACCGGAAGCCAGGGATTGGTGCAATAACGGCTCAAATTGATTTGAATATGGGTCATCGGGTGATTATCCCTGGTCCAACTTCATTTCCTTTATGGCCGATGCAACGCGCAAGCGTGGTGGATGCACACATTCTGCGTACTGATCAGTATCTTGTGGTCGTCATTTATGACGAAACCAATGCAGAAAAAAACAAAGGACAAGGCTTTACACGCCGGGCAAAACTGTCGGCAGGCGAAAAAGTATCGGAAATACTGGAGGACTATCAAACCACGTTGGGGCATCGCTTTATCGTGAAGGGTACCGAGGTTTCCTGTTACATCCCACCAACGGGCTATGAAGTCGTCCCTGAAACAATCGAGGGCCGGCCGGCGTACGTTCGCACGGCGGTGTCATTGGAACGACTTGAATACTGCACCCTGCTTGATGAAAACGGAGGGCGCAGAATTGAAGAAGGGCCAATGGTGGTCTTCCCGTCTCCTACCGAGACTTTTGTCACGGAGGCAAATGATGGCTTCAGAACAGCAAAATTCAGGGCCATTGAACTGGATGAAACCAAAGGCATCTACGTCAAAGTCACCGAGGATTATACTGGCAATGATGGAAAAGAGTTCCGTCGTGGTGATGAGCTCTTTATTACCGGCGCAGAGCAAAGGATTTATTTCCCACGCCCTGAGCACTCCATTATTCGCTACGGCGATTCGACAATGCACTACGGGATTGCTATCCCATTAGGGCAAGGGCGTTATGTTCTTGATAGACAGAAGGGCGAGATTACCTTGGTCAAAGGACCTTGTGAATTTCTCCCTAACCCAATCAAGCAAGTCATTGCGCGGAGGATTCTCACACAAAAGGAAGTTCAACTTCTTTACCCCAACAACAATGAGGTGGCGGAGGCTAACAGGGCCTTCCGTTCCAAATCATCAGGGGAGAGACATCTCCTTGCCAGCCATTCATCTCCGGATGGAGCTGAGGCATTCACTCGTGGATTAACATCAGAAACTGTCGGGGGTGGAGCGTCCTCGTTTAATCGGGGAACAGAATATTCTCCCCCACGCTCAGTTGTGCTCGATGGAAAATTTGACGGTGCGGTGAAGGTCGAGGTCTGGCCTGGTTCCGCTATTATGGTGGTTCGGGGTGATGGGACACGTCGTGTTGTTGTTGGGCCGAATTCGACCCTGCTTGAATACGATGAAATGCTTCATCGCTTCTCTCTTTCCACAGGAACCCCAAAGACGGATACCAATCTGTTTGAAGGGGTTTATCTGCAAGTAACTGCAAACACGGTATCTGACCGTGTCGAAGTTGAAACCGCAGATCTCTGTCATGTGGAATTAACTGTTTCATATCGTGTTAACTTTGAGGGGTCCAACAATGAACGCTGGTTTAATGTCAGCAATTATGTGGCCCTCCTCACTTCAACACTTCGTTCGGTTCTCCGGAAGGCTGCAAAACAACATGGGATAAATACGTTCCTGGAAAAAGCTGCCGATATTGTCCGGGATGTGGTTCTTGGTAAGGCGGTTCCGGAGGGTACCCGAGCTGGGAAAAAGTTCGAGGAAAACGGTATGCGTGTTTATGACATGGATGTTCTCCGTGTGATGGTATGCGATCGTGAGATCAAAAACCTGATCGATGAGAATCAAATGTCTGTATTCCAGCATGACTATAATCTAGGTGAAATTGAGCGAGGTCAGGAAACTGCCCTAGCGACCGCTTCGGCGCAAAAGGAGGCTCTCTCAACAAGGCTCGAAATCATCAATCTTGAACTTGCAACAGAACGGCATCGGGCTGAGAAAACTGCAGAAATCAAAGCTTTGTCCGAGGGTCTGGAGCAATCCAGAAAGGAGGCCGAGGCTTTATCAGGACAAAAACTCGCTGAAATCAGCAAGGCTATCCAAACAGCGGAGGCGGAACTGATTCAGTTACAAGAAGAGTCACGCATCGAAAACCTGCGGAAGGAAACTGCGATCGAGGTAGAAGCCTATGAAAAGAGGCTGGCCGCCATGGGAGAAGAGCTCCCCAAGGCAATCGTCCATATGGGTAATACCGCCTTGATGGGACAACTGACTGAAAACCTTTCCGTTCAACACCTTTTGGGTGGCGGAAGTGTTGTGGAGATTTTCCAAAAGGCGCTTGGCGGAACGCCACTCATGGCCACTATTGGAAAATTTCTGACTCCTCAGTCGAAGGATTAAATAGATTGATTGGAATAAAGACGCGGAATTAAAAAAATATATGCCAACGGGCGCCCCTTCGGGGCGCCCGTTTTTTATTTTCTAAATTACCTACCTATTATTGGACTATTTTATATTATAAGTAATTGAAACATCCGATGATATTTTATCTTCCCCAACTGGTAAGCTTGCGCCAGTTGCAGTATCTGCAGAAACACTCGACATCTTATAACTCATCATAGGGTACAAAGATCCTCCACCAGAGTTTTCAGAAAAAGATGTGATTTTACCTAGTTTTATACCGAGAGAACCCGCAATAATTTCTGCTTGAACCTTTGCCTTTTTTATCGCTTGATCTCTCACTGTTTCTTTAACCTTATCTAAACTATCTAGATAACTTGTAATATCACTAACCTGCACACCAACTCTGCCGATAGCAGTAACCAGAGTTCCTGCAAGACTTGGATTTCTAGTTATATCTACCAATTTCACCTCTATAGATTGATTTGTATCATACCCAATAATTTCCGTAGTCTTATCTAAGCAATTATTAGGCACAGAAATAGCTTTACTGGAAACTACTGCCTTACCATTCACTGCAGCTGAACCTGTTGCAATAGAAGGAGTTTTTAAAGATGTTAATGAAGAAGGTGCAACAACAGAACTTTGTACTCCCTTTCCACCAACAGAAACTGCACCTGATGTACTTGGAACTGTTGTCCCACAAGCTGCAGTTCTTGAACTATATCTAGGATAAGTATTGAAGTTTGCAGTTTTAATATTTTTATCTAGAACGCCATTTTGTTTTAGAATCAAGATTGCATCATTGATCTTTCTTGTAACCGCATCCTGCGATGACTTAATGTCCTTTCCTGATTCTGTTGCTGAAATTGTAAACTTTGTCGTATCAGGAGCTACGTTTATTTCACTATGGCCAGAGACCACTATTTGGTTTTGATTCTTAGAGTCCCCCTCTTTTCTCTCAAAAATATTTACTGTAGCCAAAACAGTTATTGATAAAATAAATAATATTGAAACTATTTTTAATAGAGAATTTAATTCTAGGAATTTTTTCATTCCGATTACTTCATTAACATCTTTTTTTATTGCCATGAATATATTATAGCAGAGTATTGTAAAAAGATTCAAATAAATTTTCAAAAAGTGACGCAACAGTTAAAGGACCAACACCTCCTGGTACTGGAGTTATTGCATTAACTATTTTAGAAACTTCATCAAACGCAACATCGCCACATAATTTTCTTACACTCTCGCCGTTCTCATTTTTTTCTTCTCTGGAAACTATACCAATATCAATTATCGTTTGACCCAAAGAGACATAACTCTCGTCTATCATATTAGGTACGCCAATAGCAGAAATTATAATATCAGCGGCCTTAGTTATATCTTTTAAATTCTTAGTTTTGGAATGACAAACTGTAATCGTTGCATTCTTTGCTAGGATCACAAGCGCTGTCGGTTTACCGACAAGAACCGATCTCCCGACAATACAAACATTCTTTCCTTCCAATTCAATATCATAATATTCAAACAAACTCAGAACGCCTTTGGTTGTAGCTGGAATAAAACCTTTAAATACAGACTTCCTAAAATCATCATCAACAATCTTACTCTCACTGTTTTTTTTCTCATTAAAATCTCTGTCTACCAAAAGACCCAGACTTGTACTACTCAATCCATCGACATCTTTTCTATAATCAATTTCATTTGTGATGTTGTGTACAGAAAGATTTTTAGGTATTGGTAATTGAACAATAATTCCATGAACAGAGCTGTCGTTATTGTAATTTCTTATTTCTTCAAGCACTTCTTCCTCCTCAATATCATCAGGTAGCTTAATGTGTAATACCTCTGCTCCAATATATGCAGCAAACTGTTTTTTCTGTTCTATGTAAACTCCTGACGCTTTATTATCCCCTATTTGAAATATCACAAGAACCGGCGGAATAAAACTATCTATTTTTTTATTCTTAATAGTCTCAATTTGTATCTTAAGATTTTCTCTTTTATTATTTCTAATTTCAACACCGCGAAGTAGAATCATCTTTGTTTTATTTAATTTGGAAAGATGCACGAACAGTAACCATCACATCCTTATTTATGCTTGAAGTATCATATGATCCATAATCAGAAACATCACTAGAGCCTGGCGAAAGAACCTGAACAACCCCAGCTCCAGCTGATTTTATTTTTCCAACTGAACTTCCGGCCAGCTTAACAATAGCTTCAGCTCTTGTCTTTGCATCCTTTAATGCTTCTGGTAGTAGACTTACTTTTAATTCTTGAAGACCTGAATAGTAATATTGTGGACTTTGAGGATTTACGATTACACCACCAAGCACAAGCTCTTGAATATTTTTTGATATTAGATCAACTTTTTTTACATCTACAGAAGAGATACTTATTGTTTGAACAAGATCATATTTTTTTGCTGCGCCAGCAGGAGTATTACTTTCATAGACCTCATTCATTAAAACTGGTGAAATTGTAAGATCAGATTCAACAAAACCATTCTTCGCAAAAAAATCTTTAACCACCTTAAGATCACTATTCATTTTTACATAGCCATCTTTAACTGTATCTAATGTTATTGGTCTCATAAAATTTACAGACCAATTTACCTGGTCAGATATAACACTTTTCTTTGCAGAGCCTGTAACAACAACAGCGTCATCCATTGCTTTTACACTATAGAATGCATACGCAGCAGAGACAGCTGAAAGAAATATCGTAATACCAATTACAAAACTCGATTTAAATATTTGAGAGTTATTTTCTTTATTCATACCGCTAATTTTACATTAGAAGCCAAACCAATACAACAAAGATAAGAACAGGATTCCTACAATAATTCTGTAAACGGCAAAACCCACAAAATTATGATTCCTTATATATGATAGAAAGCTCTTTATTGCTAAGAAGGCCACAATGAATGCCGTAAAGAAACCGACAGCCAAAAGAACAACTTCATTACGTCCAATCTCCCCGACCCCCTTGTATAAGTCTAGAGCTGAGGCTGCAAACATTGTTGGTATCGCAAGAAGAAAAGAAAACTCCACAATCTCAACTCTAGATATTCCAGAAAGTTGTCCTCCAATTATTGTAGCGGCAGAGCGGGATACTCCGGGAATCATAGCTATCGATTGATATAAACCAACCTGTACAGCCTGGACATATCCAATATTCAAATCTTCTCCCTTACTAATATTTAATGGTGCTTGTTTTTTTGCATTCCATTTCTCAAACCAGATAATCAATACACCACCAACAATTAATGATATTGAAACGATTAGAGGACTAGCAAGGAGATATTTTTTAACAAAACCATGCAGAAGAAGTCCGAGTATTGCTGTTGGTATAAAAGCAACAATAACCTTCTTTATTGTATCCTTTGATGTTAGCAATCTTCTAAAATACAGAAAAACAACAGCTAATATGGCACCTAATTGAATAAAGATTTCAAAGGTCTTTAAAAAATCTGTTTCCTGTAGCCCAAGTAGTTTTGCGGCTAGAATCATGTGCCCAGTTGACGATATTGGTAAAAACTCAGTTATTCCCTCAACTACCCCCAGAATTATTGCATGTATTATGTTCATTGAGCCTATTATAGCAGAACTTCCTTTTTATAAAAATTTTCAAATATAAACACAGATAATGATGATAAAAATAGACCAAGAATAATGCCAACAACAACATCACTCAAATAATGCACAGACAAGTAAACCCTACTAAAAGATATCGCTAAAGCTGAGATCGCAAAAAAAGATATAAAAACAAACCTTAAGATAGGGTTTTTGAAATGATTCTTATATGCAAATATAATTAATGAACAAAACAATGTGGATGCAGCAGCATGCCAGCTTGGAAATGAATACCCACTAACTTCCACAAGTGCCTCGGCAGGTCGAGGCCTTGCAATCCATATCTTCATCAGGTAAACAATGAGCGAGCCAGAGGCTACTGTAATTACAAATTGAACTAAATGATAGGGTTTTTTGTGTAGCCAAAATAATAAACAAAAACCAACCATGAAGAGAAAGAAGGCCTGAGGACTTCCAATCGCACTTACAAATATCGCAATTTTGATACCAAACGCATTCCTAATACTTGGTATAAAATTAAGAACGTCTAGGTCTATTTTTCTTGCTATTAAAAGTAATTGAGAGTTCATACTGACTTTTTATAAATGTCTTAGAATTACGATAATACCGATCATTAACGCTGATATTGCAGAAATCAGTACTGCCCCCGCCATACTGTCCTTAATCACAGCGACAACAGGGTGATGATTTGGTTCCAGCTTGTTCCATGTATATTCTATGGTGCTATTTATAATTTCTGCGACAAAAACCATTGTCATAGAAATTATTAGCAGAGCAAACTCTATTAAATCACATTTAAAATAGAAGGCCAAAAACAAAACCATTACAGAGCTTAGTATATGTAGTCTAAAATTTCTTTCATTCTTAAACACATGTTTAATACCCTTAAATGCATAGCCAAAGGAACCGTAGAAAGACCTATATGAACCAATAGCTTTATTAACGGATTTTGTCATACCTATAGTATACTACTTATTAACTATAGATAAAATAATTTAAACACCCTAAAATTAGAATGACCTCAACCCAATTATCGAACCCAAGGTTTATTATAATAATAACACTCATATTGTGTTTTATTCTTATGGATTCTAAAGCCCAAGCAACAACAACAATTCCCTACTCTCCACTAATCGATATACTCAATGCTAGCAGCTCAAACAACACAGGCAACTTAAATAATAGTACGTCAACCATAGTTTCAATAAATGCAGTAAAAGTTTGGCAGGAAAGCGGTGAGTTTACTAGAACACTTAAATACGGTTCTAACAGCAATGATGTTAAAGTACTTCAAATTATTTTAAAGTCGTTATTAAATGACACATCTGGATCTGTTATTAATTCTCACTTTGGACCCAAGACAGAGGCTGGAGTGAAAGCGATTCAATCAAAGCTAAATATTCCAGTCACCGGAATTCTGGACCTTACAACAAGAGTTGGTCTAAACGGTCTAATGTACAAAGTCTTGTGCCCAACCGCAATCAGAGTTATTGGAAGAGACAATATGGTTGAGAGTGATTTTAATAAGGTTTTTGAGAACTTAAATAGATCAACATCAGTTCCTTTTGATTATATACCCCAGGATATTGTAAGGGTTTCTGATAAAATAAAAACAATTGGTGTTATGTGTGTTTCTGAAAGAATAGTGAGACATTTAAATGAAATGATTTCAGATGCAAAAAAACAAAAGTTGGATATCGCAATAACATCATCTTACAGAAGTGCAGAAATGCAAAAGTTTTTATACTCAATGTGGGTTGGAAAGGATGGAAACGCAGCAAAGGCTGGAATTGCTGAAGCTGGGCATTCTGAGCATCAACTTGGTACAGCTGTAGATGTCACCGGTAAAAGTATTGGCTATGCTGGCGTGTCAGTTGCTTTTTCAAAAAGTAAAGAAGGAAAATGGATGGCTCAAAATAGTTATAAATACGGTTTTATAATGAGTTATCCAGACAAAAAGCAAGCAGAAACTGGATACATATATGAGCCTTGGCACTTTAGATATATTGGTGTTGATAATGCAAATGATGTGTTTACAGAAAAGATCGCTCTTCAGGACTTTTTGAATTACAATTATCTCAACTCCTCCAGTACACAGACAACAGCAAGTTCAACTGACTCAAGTAGTTCATCAACAGGCAATCAATTTAATTAACCTTATCTAGGCTTCCAGGATTATAACGTTCCCTTGCAAAATTCATCACCTCTCCAGTTTCAAGATAGGTTAAAGTTAAACTGCTATAGTCAGGAGAAAATGCTATTTTGTATATAAAATCATTATTATATAAATCCAAACTGTTTTTATTTTGCGTTTTTTTGGCATCAGACTGAGAGCTTTGCGAACCATTAATCAACCTCTCGTATAAGTAGGTTGTTGGCTCTTTACCTCCAGAATTTACGTATCCACTGTCAGATGGTAGGTTTGAAAACTTTGTATTAGCAAGACTTTGTTTTAAAAACCATGCACCTGAGTTTACGACTGAACCATCATAGTATTCAAAATACCTATTCAAATCCCTAAAAATTAAAACGAACTTTGCATCGCTAATATTTCTCCACTTTCCTTCTATTTTATTTTCTAATATATATTGCTCATTATTACGAGGATTATAATCCTGCTGATAATCAGAATTATGCCAATCTAAAGACATGTAGTTTGCTCCATTCATCAAATCTATGTATTCCTGATAACGTTGCCCTATTATAAAAACAATATAAGGAAAAACCACAAATAAAAATATTACAGACAGTAATTTTGAATACCAAGTTACTTTATTGAAAACGATATGAAATGCCATTGCCTTAAGTATATCTATAATTCCATATTAAATCCATAAAATGACACCGTTTCTTATTTCAATAATTCCTCGCCTTACAACAACTATCAAAAGACCATAAAATTATTTAGTAATACATAAAGACTAAACACTCCAAAGAAAATAAAGATACAAATTATAATAATTTTTCTGAACCATGAAGGCCTGAAGACTTTTGGTAGAACACTGTGATTAAGCCAAAATACCAGTCCTAAATGAACAAACATTGCAAAGGCATTAATTACGGCCCCCAGAACGATTAGGGTTTTTGGTTCATATATATTAAATAAAAACAAAATACTCCCAAATGCAATCTGAGCCCATAAAAAATAATAGTATAGATTTGAAAGATTGATTTTTCCACCACTTTTTCCTCTTAACTTTTTAATAGCTAGGTTCTCGGCCATTATTCTAGAAGTTGAATCCATTATTCCTAATTGAGTCTGAAATAGCATCAGAGAAATTGCGAATAGGAAAATAGTACCTGCAAAAGGAAAAACTCTTTGCCCAATAATAAGTCCTTCCTTAATTACAAAACTAATCCCCTGCGTATTCCCTGGTAAACCATAAGTTGTTGTATATGAAAGAATCATCAAAAAAATCATTGAAATTAAACCCAACAACCAAAAAACCAATGCGTGCTCTAGGCTTATTAACTTCCACCATTTTTTAAAACGATTAACATCCTCAGGTACTCCCGCACAATCTTTGCCATCTAGGACAATTTCTGTTTCCTCTTTTTTTGAAAAAAGACTAGCAATTTTTTGTGAATAAACACCCATACCATAACCTTTTTCTTTTATATAAATAGACTGCGTTAGATTTAGATTTCCTCCTGCACCTGAGTAAGCAAATGCAGCCAGGAAGGTTGCAAGACTTATTCCTCCTGGTAGAAACCAATACCCCTCACCTTTACCCATCAAACCTTGAGCCAAATGCAACCAATCCATTTGAAAGCAAACGAAAATTGTTAGAATAAACAAGAAAGGAATAATAACAGCGAGCAATATTTTAGTAAGCCCCTCCATTCTATTATAAACAGTCTTTCCTGTACTAAGAATAAGACCAATAAATATTAAAAGAATTACAGCAAGCCATTTAAAGTCTGTAAGCCCAAGAACACTAGCCACGATCTGTGCTGATGCAGCCACAATTCCAGGTAGCCCAAATCCAATAAATGTAGACACAATAAACCAGTATATAGCTGGTTTAAAAATTTTATGTATACCTACAAAAACACTTTCTCCTTTAACCAAGGCATAGCGTTCTATTTCCATATTTAAAAAATATTGAAATGTTATTCCAAGTAGCGCTCCCCAGGCGATTCCCAAACCATAATTTGAAACCAGATAAGGCCAGAGAATAACCTCGCCTGAACCAAGCCCTAGAGCAAGAATTACAAAGCTGGGACCGATAAGTTTCTTTAAAGAAACCGGCTTCGGGAATAATTTTAGTTCTCTCATTTATGAATATATAATACAGTACAGTGAACAAGAAAACTAATGAATAGTTCAGAACACTACCTAATTTCTACCCATTCGTCATCAGATTTCTTGAAGAAGAAAACAGAGATTGTATTTGAAACCCACTGCCACAATAATCTAGGCCACCCAATTTTATGAGCCCTTCTTCCTGTATGATAGACTTTTAGGCCAAGAGGTAGCCTAGTTTTACCGTTCTTTGCTAATCGCCAAAATAAATCCATGTCTTCACTAACTGATAAATGAGGATCAAAACCATGTACTTGAAGGAACGATTCTTTTTTAATCATTTGGAATTCCCCTCCAGCTCCCCCAAAACCAATATAATTAAGAAAAGAGAAATATAAACCAACTAATTTAAAAATAACTATATCAAAAAAGTTAGCCATCTCTTTCAGAACCACACACTCTGCAGTTAAAGCAATAAGCTTTTCATCTTCCTCAAAATATTTCAGAGCTTTTGCAAAAAAAACATTAGCATTAGGAATTATCACATCGGCATCCATAAATACGAAATAATCCCCTATTGCCTCCCTTGCCCCAGCATTTCTTCCTTGTGCAATATTTTGTTTTTCGGGAGTGCTATGAATTACTATTTTATTAGTATATTTTTTTGCTATTTCAATTGTATTATCCCTACTTTTTCCATCAGATATGATAATTTCTTTTTGACCCTCAAATGCGATTATAGATTTCAATGTATCTTCAATAGTCTTCTCTTCATTCAGTGTGGGTATAATAAAAGAAATCATTTTTTACAATTACGTGGCTTAAATATTAAAGTTCCTTACTTTTATTCCTAATATATCTCGAGAAAAAATAGAAGGCTGAAATTACAACAACAAATACAATAGCAATAAAAGCAGCTTTTAGATTATCTGATATACCCAAATATAATTCTCCAAAGAAATAACCCACAGAAAGCAGGATGGAAACAAGGAAAAATTCACCTATGATATTAATAATCATATATCTTTTGAATGATACTTTTGTCATTCCAGCAACAGCCAAGATTCCGATCGCAAAACCTAGACCTAGAGTTAATTTTGAAAAAATAAGTATTCTCTCATGATATCTTGAGAATAAATCCTTAATTTTTTCAAATTTCTCTGGAGTAATTCCTATAAATTTTCCGTGTTTTTTAAGAATCGGATCAGCAAAGTATCTTCCAGACATGTACCAAAAAACATCACCAATCAAATCTCCAGCTAGAATTGCAATAAAAAGCGGGGCCAGCTCAAAGAACCCCGTTCTATAAAGAAGGCCGGAAGCTATCATTAAAATTGGCCCTTCAAAAATAACACCCACAGCAATAAGTGGGTATCTAAAATACGCTGCAAATGACAGTAGACTATTCAAAAAATACATTGATTGAATCATTTTGATATTATACTACAAAATTATTTAAATACACCGGTCTACCCGCTATTTTTGCTATTTAATAACTCTTGTTTCTTTTCTCTTGTCCACCTTTTAATCTCTGCCTCCCTACCCCTTGCTTCTAGTAAGGTCTCAAAAATTTCAAAATGTTTCAGTACAACAGGACGTCTAATCTTAGTGTAATGAGCACCTGATTTTAGATTATTATGTTGATTTAATCTTTTTTCTAAATCATTAGTGCAGCCAACATAAAGTGTTTTATCTCTACACTCTAATATATATACGGAAAACATAAGCTAATTATACCATTACTTTTATTTAAAAAATTACTAGGTAAAATTTGGATAGATTAAAGGCCCGGACTTTCGTCCGGGCCTTAGTTGAATTTAGAAGAATAACGGAACCAACATAATAATTCCCATCAAGACGTTAACTCCTGGATACAACACTTTTGTGATTGCCCAATCATCAACTGACATGAACGCTAGTGTGTTTGCAACCAAAAACATAATGTTTGCTACGTACGGTGAACTCTGAGGAAATTTCCACGTCAGCATTACATAAGGTACTGAAGCAATGACTCCACTGAGAATAGCTAAGGTCATAGCCCACTTTGAACCTAATGTTTTCCAAAGGACCAAGCATACAAATACTAATATAGACACAGTTGTATCTAGTGGCGTCCAAACACATTGTCCTTTTACAAAAAGTACCAAGGCCGTTATGGACGCACCTATTCCATAGACCATAGCCAGGGCTGGGTCTGTGGCGTCATCCTTTTGAGCAAGGCCAATTATTGCGGCCAATAACGCCCATAATGAAAAAGTGCTTAAGGAAAGACCTTCAGTCCCCACAACAGCCTTGCTTATAATAGTTACGTAAGAACAAACGGCCAACACCACAGATGCCACATACATTTTATTTTTCATTCCAATCGTTTCTTTCTATTTTTGAGAGTTGTTTTAAATATGTTCAATGAACAAGGTTTAGAACAAAGTACCATATATTTCTACTTTCGTCAAAAATGCTGCTTTTTAGCCAATCCCAAGCTACCTCAAGTTTATATTATGAATTTTATTTAACAGTCGATTTATCTAGATAATCTACATACTCCTTAAAAGTCACACATTTAACCTTAGGTTTTCCACAAACATCTTCAGCAAAGGCCTTCATTGATTCCCAATAAACACCATCATTCCATGATGAGAAATGATGACCAATAACCACAGGGGCGTGGTTTCCATTATAATTTTTATTAAAATAATCCTCATAGGCCCCTGTTACCTCTTTAAAAAACTTATCCCAAAGTGGTGTTCCTTTTTTAGCAACATTTTTAACATTTGACTGCAACATCCAAAAATTGTAATCCATTGAAAGCACATAATGAGAAGTTCCAGCATCTTTCATCTTAATTATTCCTAAACCAATATGCCAAATACCATTACTATCTTTTACAGGATATTTATTTGGCATTCTCATTCCACTAGCGTCATATAGATATTTTTTCTCAGCCAGAACTTTGTAAAGGTTATTGTTTACACCGAGCTCTGGAGCTCTAAAACCTGCAATCTTTGTAGTATCAAACGTCCAAGCAGGAATTACTGTATTTGGATTATTTTTTTGGACATTAGCCATGATAGAATCAAAAGAGTTAGACTCCTGCAACCATTCATCATGAGTCCATTTAACACCATTAAAGTGGCCTACATTGTGTGATCCAATCTCATTACCTTCACTATAAGCAAGATTAATTTGTTCTACCCTATCTTTAACATCTTGCTCACTATCAGCATATCCAATTAGTGATGATCCTAGGGTAGCTCTCGGTGGTTGATATGTTTTCATCGCAACCTCTTTTGTAATCAAATATATAGGATTAATAAAATATGAAAAATGGAGAGGTTTTCCTTTGGATATCATCTCTTTTGCAAATTGACGAGTCTCGTTCCACATTTTTATAGACCTTGATCCATCAAATGAGAATATAACGTATTGTATCTCTGAAGTTGAAGCTGTTGATGTTGCCTGATTTGATAAAATTTGATTCAACAATTCTGGATCGATTTTTTTACTTATTACAGCATCTATTCCTTCTGTTGTAGTACCCTCTTCAGAGCCTCCTTCAAAATATTGACCTATATTATCTATGGTCTTAAATATACTATTCTCAAGATCGTACACAAAACCTTGTTGTTCAGAAGTTCCATTCACAAAAGCTAGTAACTCCCTTTGACGATATCCTTTGTAGCTATTAATTACAAAATTTCCTCCTTCAAATATTAATACGGAAAAAAATAGAATAATAGCAGTGCTTAATACCAACATAGATGTGTACACTAAGTATTTTTTGAATATTTTAGACTCTTTAAGATTTTGCATTTATCGATTTAATTATTATTTTATATTCACTATTGTTTGGAGATCGTAGATTTTCATTTTATCAAACTTTAACTACTTATAGTTCGGGACTTCCTCAACTAAGCCCATATTATGATTCGCCAACCTAGCCATAACATACAAAAGCGATGAAAGTCTATTTAAATAAGACAAACTTAGGTGACTTATTTCTTGTCTTTTATCCTCCAACGTCTCTTCTGCAACTGAAACAACCCTTCTCTCAGCCTTTCTTGCTAATGTTCTAGAAATATCAAAAATTGAGGCGATCTCCGTACCTCCAGAAACAAAGAATGTCTTAATAGGGGGAAGTAGTCTCTCCCCTTCATTTGCGTAATTTTCACATTCTTTTAGTTTCTCTTCAGTGATAGACATCCTTGACCCCGCCACTTCTGCTTGAATTATAAAAAGGTTTTGCTGAATATCGCTAACGATTTTAGCAAAGCTAGTATCTAATATTTTCATTACACCAACTTGAACATCATTACACTTAACCTTAACTAACCCGAGAAATGAATTAACCTCATCAAGAGAACCGAGAGCCTCCGTAATATTAGAGCTTTTAGAAATCCTTTGGTCACACCCAAAAATCCCAGTTGTTCCGTTATCTCCTTTTCTTGTGTAAAGCATAAATTGATTATACCAAACAGTTTAAAACAGACACGTTGAAATTAATTCATTTTGTGGTTTAAAGATTAAAATAGACAACAGAAGACAGAGTAGGTTAAATTTTCCAGTACAGCCATATAATGCTATGCTACAGAAATGAAAAAACTAGAATATGATCCCTATGAGTTTAAGACAAAGGAGGTTGATGGAGTAAAAATTTACTATAAAGATATACCTCTAGCCCCCTGCGTACAAATTAGATGGTCTATTAAAAATGGTGCTATGCATGATATTAAAGGAAAGGAAGGTACGGCTCACTTCCTTGAACACATGCTTTTTGACGGAAACCCCATGTTCCCCAAAAAAACGGATATTGATATATTCTCTAGAAAGTACCTACTAGACAGCATCAACGCCTATACAAGTTTTTACAACACGGTTTTAACATGTAAGTTTTTGGCAAAAAACACAGATACAGCCCTAGATGCTATTTATAACATTGTGTATAAACCTTTTTTAAAGGAAGACGATATAGAACATGAAAGAAAGGTTATCACACAGGAAATGTGGGGATATTTAATAAACCCAGCTCATATTGAATATCTCAAAAAACTTAACGCAAACGTATTCCAAAGCATTGAAACTAAAAAAAGAATGACCTCACCAGGAGGTTGGATTGATACAGTTGCGTCTATTCAAAAAGACGACCTACAAAACGCACACAAAAGTTATGTCAAAGAAAATACTCACGTTGTTTTAGCTGGATGTATAACTGAGGAATTGTTACAGAAAATTGAAGCTGTGATTAAAAATATTCCATCCGGAAATACAAACACAGAATTGAATATACCTGATAAAATAATTCAGGCCACCGAGAGGTCTTGGACCAAAACCTATACAGACATTGGTATTTCTGAGAAGAAGCAGTCAACATTGAGCATATTAAGGTTATTAGAGAGAAGTGCGTCTACAGACGCTGTCCTTGGGCTTACAACTGACCTTCTTTATTATTTACTAATTAAAAAACTAAGACAAGAAAATAGTTGGTGTTACTCTGTTGGTGTAAATTTTCAAGAACGTCCAGATTACACAAATCAAAGTATTGAGGTTAAGGTATCACCTGAAAATGCCAAGGACGCAGAAAACATTATATGGAAAACAATAGAAGATCTCATAAACAAACAATACGTAGAGGATTTTGAAATGAATAAGCAGACAAGTATTGATTCCCTACTTGCGAGAGAAAGAGTATCGGGCCAAATTGCAGACGGTGCGGAATTCAATTTAAATATTGATAAAAAAATAGAAACACTTACTGAGACAATAGATAATATTGAAAAGGTTATGTACGAAGATGTTATCAATCATCTTTCTCTGAATTTTAAGAAGACTGATGTATTCACTGAATTGATCATCCCAAGCGAAGAGGTGATAACAATATAGTTATTCTAATAGCTTCAAACAGCAACTATCCTGACATATAAACAATGCATTCCTTATAAAACAAATAACAAAACAGACCAACTTTTGATTGGTCTGTTTTGTTATTTGTCGCTAGATTGGATAAATTATTCTGTAACTACTGTTTCCTCTGCTGCGATCTCTACCTCTGGAGCAACAACTGCATTTGCAGCTTCTTCTGCTTCTAATCTTGCAGCTTCTGCTTTTGTAAGATGAGATGAATCACGCTTTGTCATTTCCATTTTCATTCTCTTACTGATTTCTTTGGCTGCTTTGTCTCTAATATAATATAATTTAGCACGACGAACCTTGGCACGTTTTACAACCTCTATCTTATCTATACTTGGTGAAAACAATGGAAAGATTCTTTCTACTCCATATCCACCAGAAACTTTTCTTACTGTAAAAGTAGCACCAGCTTCATTGCCGTGCTTTCTTGCAAGAATAAGTCCCTCAAAAACCTGAAGGCGAGTTTTGCCTTTTTCTTGAATTTTTTGGTACACCTTAACGGTATCACCTACGCGCATATCAAATTCCTTTCTAGTAGCGTCTTGTTTAGCCACCTTAATCTCCTTTGTTGCTGTTGTTTTAGCTGCTGTCATAGGGAGCAATATATCAGAGATAGAAGGTTTTTGCAAATAAATCATGCAACCAATTAGGCCTCCTCCTGTTCTTTGGGTAATTTAGCTACTGCTGTTGCAAAATCAGATGGTAATTCTGCCTCAAATTCGCTTATTTTACCACTTATTCCACCTTCTTGGTCAATAACGGCATCTGATGGTAAAACAAGCTTTATTCTACGTGCATGCAGTGCCAAACGAGAGAATCCTAGAGCATAGGGGTGATTCTCTGCATATAAGCTATCGCCCACCATAGGGTGGTTTATGGCCTTAAAATGGACCCTAATTTGATGTGTTCTCCCAGTTAATGGATATACCTCTACAAGAGAAAATACTAAAGGTATTTTTGAGTTTCCTTTTCCAACAAGAATCGCACCTCGATTTAGGACCGGGTCCCCATCAAATCTATTTAAAACCTTATATTCGGTTATTGCAGGACGAAGCTCACCTCTTGAAAAACGCTGGGCACTCCACTTTCTAAAATCACCCTTACTTCTACCAATAGGTCTATCAATCATACCCTCATCATCTTTTACATAACCCCAAACAAAAGTATTATAAACCTTTCTTATTACATGATCTTGAAATTGCTTCTTTAAAACATTAAAAGCGTCTTGATTCTTAGCCACAATCATAACTCCAGTAGTTTCCTTGTCTAATCTATGAACAATACCCGGTCTTGGTAGGATTGTAGCCTCTTTGTTTGGGCCTCTTCCAATAAGCATAGGCTCTCCAACGTCTTTAATCTCTGGAAACTCCTCCATAATGAAATCACACAAAGTTTTTTCTTGTGTTTTGCCATCTCCGTGAACCATAATACCAGCGGGTTTATTTATGATTAGTACGTCTTTGTCTTGATATATTATAGTTAACATTACTGCTATAGTACCTGATATTGATATTATTTCAATAATAGTATATATTATGAGAACCAAATGAGGGCGATTAGCTCAGTTGGTAGAGCAACTCATTTACACTGAGAAGGTCAGGGGTTCGAGTCCCTTATCGCCCACCAAACAAAAAAACAACACCGACATATGCCGGTGTTGTTTTTTTGTTTGGTGCTCTCGGTAGGAATCGAACCTACATTAACGGCTTAGAAGTCCGCAGTTCTATCCATTGAACTACAAGAGCGCATGCAAACAATAGCAGATTATTTGGTATTTGACCAGCCCTAACAAAACAATTACGGTTTTACCTGTATTCCAGCAAAAGATGCCTCCCTAGCTTTATATTTATCTACAACGTCCTTGATTTCGGCTTCCTTGTCTTTTGTTGGGGTAGATTGCGAGACATTACTTATACCTAATGCTAATTCAGATTTTATAGTGAAATTAAAATAATAACTCCAAATACCTACCCCTATTATAATAGACACCAAAAAAAGGAATATTCTCTGCCAGTCTTGTATAGGCTTACTACCCACAAGATAAATATTTTTTAGTCCGTTCCCAAAATTAGCTGTTTCTATTTTCATATTATTTTTCTTTAATAACCAAAATCTCCATATCTAGTTGTTGATTTATAATCGAATTACTATTTTTTGATACCACTACACCCTGACCACCAAGAACTCTTGTAAGGGAATAGTTTTTTATCTTTACATTAAAAGGTAGGAGTTCCAATTTTTTTACAAAACTAGTTACTGAAGCCTCAGAACCAATCGTTGTTATTTTTATACTTAAATACTCTTTGTTTAATTTTGACAATGCATCATCAGACACTATTTCAATTGCATTTGTATTAGACTTAAGACCGTATTTATCAGCTGTTTCTTCTAGAGTTTTTACAAAATTTATTGAACCTTCATTTTTCACAGGGACTATATATTTAGACAGCTCTGCATTTCTTTGATTTGCATTCTCTGCAACCTTCTTAATAGACTTTAGACTTTCTTCTTCTTTGTTTAAATCCCCTGCTTTACGATACATATCACGAAGATCTGCCACTAAACCACCAACATAAACAACACTATATAAATACCCAGCAACAGAAATTACCGCTATTACCACAGAGAGAATTAATGTATAAATAGTTTTTTTCAGCATGGTTATTTATTAACAGGTTTTACTAAATTAAACTTTATTGAAAATAACAAATCTTTCTTTTTGGCAAAATTTGAAACTGGTATGTCTATGCCTTTAAATTCAGGGTTTGTGATTAATTTATTTTGAAATTCCACCAAAGACTCTCTGTCAACAGCCACTCCGTCAACACTTAAAGAGGCTGAAGCGTCATCAATTAATGAGTAAGTGTACCTACTTAGTATTATTCCACTGGGTAAACTGTTTAATATCTTTTCATAAGACTCCCTTGGAGACAAGATTTTAATAGAAATCTTTAATGCCTCCAAATTTGAATCAACAAGCTTAATCTTCTCTTGAAAATTTTGGGACTTTATACTTTCAATAGAGCTCTCCTTTGCCAAGTTCCCCGCCTCCACAGAATGAACTCTTCCTCTAAATGATAAATAACTTGGCATAAGTAGCGAAAGACCAACAAAAGACAAAAAAACAATTGCTCCGCAAATTACAGTAACAAGCCTCATTCTGTATTCTTTGAGTACTTTGTCTCTTTGTTGTTCTGTTAATAAATGTAGCATTTTATTTTATTTATCTTTTAGTAAAGCTAGACCAAGTGCTGTTCCATAACTCAGCGAGTCTTTCATTGATAGTACGGGGGTATTGTTTTCAAAAGACATTATATTTGCCCAAACATTTGCAATCTCTACGGGAAGTTTTAAGGAAACAGCCAAAAAATCAGTAAGACCCACTATACCAGCCTCTTTTCCTGCTACTAATATTTTTTTAACATCACCTGATGTGTTATTTTTATCGTCACTTTTTAAATAATATATATTTTCTTTTGGGCCCTTTAAACTATTTATGTTATTCCAGTAGGTAAAAACTTTCCTAATCTCTTCCACCAATACAGCGGATACAGCCATCATAACATCCGATACAGACTCGTTTCCAAAATCTCTTGAAAAACCTTTTTCATATTTTGCCACACGAGCTTCTTCCTTATCTATAGACAATTTAGTAGCAATTGCCGTAGTAAAATCTTCAGAACCAAGTGCGACTGTTGAAGTAAATTGAACAGCTTCATCTTTAACAACAGATAGCACTGTGTTTTTGTGACAGATATTCACTATTAAATATGTTTCTCTATCACCTTTTTTTACAATAGCTCTAGATAATGCTTGGTTTTCAATCAAAAAAGAAATCGGTATCATTCCACAAGACTCTATCAACAATACATATTCATTTATCACAACCAGGGGAACCACTGAAACCGCCACAAACTGCATTCCAGTTTTCTGATTTTTTGATATTCTGTGATAGTCAAAAACAGCATCATCTAGTGATATTGGAACATTCTCCTCAATATGCATTTCAATTCTTGTTCTAAGCTCTTCTTTTGTTCCATCTAAAACATCTAATGTAAACAAATATGATTTTTCTTCTGGGATAGAGACTTCAACAAATTTTAAATTATGCTCCTTCTGCATTTTTTTTAAAACTTCTACTAAGTTTTTGTGTGACAAAAGAGCTTGGCCGGGTAAAATTGGAGAACTTAATTTTTCTTCAGCATAATCTTTTATTTTTAAACCACCAGAGGTTCTACTTAAAGCAGCCATACGTACAGACGCAGAACTAATATCAATACCAGCGTGTGGCATTTCTAGATAATGCGGGGTTGGAAAATATCTATTGAATAAATCTACGTACGACATGTACTATTATTCTATCACAACAAAGTAAATTTGATATGATTATTTTAACATAACCCTTATTGATTTAATTATTTTAATTTTGTTCCGTTAGGTAGATCTTTACTTGGATTAAGCAATGCCAATATATCACCAGTACTTCCCGCAAGAATCATTGCCTGACTTTCCATTCCCATCATTTTTCGAGGAGCTAAATTTGTAACAAAAGGAAACTTCTTCCCTACCAAATCTTCAATCTCCACAAACTTTGAAATTCCTGAAAGAACCTGTCTTGGTAGATCTTCTCCAAAATCAACAGAGAGCTTTAATAGCTTATCCGACCCCTCTACTTTTTCTGCATTTATAATTTGTCCGATTTTAATATCAACCTTCATTACATCATCTATTGTTATAAATTCTTCTTTCTTCTCGACAGGCACAGACCTAGATTCTTCTATTTTATTACTTATTTCCTCTTTTGTTCCAGCAACAATTATTTCTTCCGCCTCATTATTTGAATCAGATTGTATTTGTGTATTCATATTTTTAAATTTAATTCTATCTAAATAACTTTGTAAAATGATCGCCGCAGCCGATGCGTCAACATGCTTACTGTCACCCTGAATTTTTGTTGCCTGAACCGTAGAAAATAACTCTGGCTCATAAATAACCTTAAAACCTTGTTCCTCTAAACTTCTTCCCAAAAAATTAGCATCCTCCATTATTGCGTTATCTACCCCTTTCAAATCAACAGAGTGGCCGATAACAACAACGTTTGAATCCTTTTCTTTTAACACCTCAAGAATCTCTTGTTTAGTCTGATCTATTCTTACCCCCCTCTTTTCAGGATCATGACCAAAACCGGGGATTACAACAAGAGGAAATGCCAATAGGTTTAATTCATCAGAAACAGCGACACCAATTCTCTTGGAGCCAAAATCAATCCCTACGATCCTCCTGTGTTTATTAATATTGTCAGTTGTCATAAATATAAACATAGTCTAGCAAAAAGAATGGTTTGTAGCCACTAAAGCAATAGTGCTCAAACTATGTAAAACCTAGCTTATTTGTATATTTTAAGGAGGTGGTGCCAGCTATTGTTTTTTTCCTTATTTTTGCTAGTATAACAAGCACGGAGGAGTGGCAGAGTGGTCTATTGCACTTGTCTTGAAAACAAGAGTCTCTTTACGGGGACCGTGAGTTCGAATCTCACCTCCTCCGCCAAATAATGAACGCAGTGAATATATTTGGCCTAGTGCAGAACAGATTGCATAGCAATCGCGGTTCTGCCTCCGCCAATTAAGAACAACAAGATTCCGCCTTTCTGGCGGTTTTTCTTTTTTTTAATATTTTATTTAAATTGTTTGTGTTATAATTATTTAAAACATGAATGATGAAAACCAAATAAAATCAATAGCTTGGGAAGCCTATGAACACGAGCACCGTGAAAAAAGCAAGGACTGGTATTGGTCTCTTGGAATTTTAATTGTCACAGCATCTTTTTTATCTATAATATTTGGAAATTATCTTTTTGGGGTTTTGCTTCTTGTTATAGGGGTATCAATGGGTATTGTTGGGTCTAGACACCCTAAATACATTTTGTTTGAATTAAACAAAATGGGTATAAGAATTGGAAACAAACTTTTTCCTTATGCAACACTTGAATCTTTTTGGGTGCAAGATAATAATGAGCACGATAAAACTTCACACCTTTTGATTAAATCTAGGAAATCTATGGTTCCATTAATTGTCATACCACTTAACGGAGTTGAGACTGAGGATGTCAGAGACTTCTTGCTATACAACCTTTTGGAGAAAGAGATGGAGGAGTCACTTTCTCAATTAATACTAGAAAGCTTGGGTTTTTAGCAATTGTGTGGTACTTTCTATATAACGCTCCCGTCGTTCAATGGATAGGACATAACTTTGCGGAAGTTAAAATGTAGGTTCGATTCCTACCAGGAGCACCAAACGACTCGCACAGGATAACCCCTGTTTTCTTGAATCATATACTACCTTAAGTGTTTTTAACTTTCTTTTGGCTAAAAAAACCTTTTTTGTGATAAAATACAAGAATGACAAACTCATCACTTTTAATACCCACAGTGTTTCTGATGATTTATTGGGTGGGTGCATTCATTATTGTTTATCACCTTTTAAAGTATGGTATTACGAATAAACCGAGAAGGATTGCGACAATCTTCTTGGCAGGCTCCATCGTACTTAGCATAATTAGCTTTATGTTATATACGCAAATAGATTGGCAAAAAATCTTTCCAAGTGAAATTATGAAGCAAAAAACTCAGCTAAATATAAAGAAATAATATGTCCGAAATACTACTTGAGAAGCAAAATTTATTTTTTGAGGGAAAAGAAGATGAGGAGGACGTAATCTTGGTCTTACACAGACATTGGTATACATTAAGTGGCCAAATATACATTGTTGCAATATTGGCTACATTGCCTTTTATAGCCTTAGTTGCACTTAGCAAACCGATTGTTGAATACAATCTAATATCTGTCTTTTCTTTTTTGTGGATAGTATATTATCTCTTGCTTTGGTTTAGGTTATTTTACGTGATTTGTATGTATGTATTAGATAATTGGATTGTTACAACAAAAAGAATTGTCGATAGTCTTCAAAATGGTTTTTTTCATAGAAGTGTAGCTGAATTGCAGTTAAGTAAAATACAAGATGTTTCATACAAAGTTAACGGTATAATGCCGACTTTTTTTAACTATGGAACTGTAGAGATACAAACAGCAGGTAAAGAAGTGAAGTTTTTATTTCAAAATGTACCAAATCCTCAGAGAATCAAAGATATAATTATGGAGCTTATTTTGGAGGAAGAGGAAGATAAAGAAGAAAGACATGACGATTTACACGGAAGGATTTCCGCTAACCACGTCCTAGTAGAAGAAGATGGAAAGCCAACACCTTTGACAACAGACGAGACGGAGATCATCAACAACAACACAGATGAGGTTATTGAGACAGAGGCCTTGAATAATGAGGTGTCGATGGAGGAGGTCCAAAAAAATGAAGTTATTTTAGACAACACCCCGACGAGCACTTTGTAATTTTATTCAAACGTTGAAAACAAAACAAAAGGCCCTTTTTAAGGCCTTTTGTTTTGTTAAATAATTAAACTATTTGACTAGCCTAACTTCTTTACCATCTTACTTAATCTTGACTTCTTTCTATCTGCGGCACCTTTTTTAATAAGACCGTTTTTTGCAGCCTTATCTAATTCCTTGTAAGCCTTTGATAGCATAGCTTGAGCGTCTGTTTTGTTAGTAACTGTAAGCTTCTTAACATCCTTAACTGCAATGTCAACTTTCTTCTTACGGCGAACATTAACAACTCGCTTTCTTTCTGAGCCTCTAAGTGCTTTTTTTGCTGATTGGGTTATTGGCATATGTACAGGAACAATAGCAGAGAAATGAATTTTTGACAATACTTGGCGACAAGTATGACTCAGAAGCTTTTTTGGGTATGAGAAAAGCCCGGCGCTCACGCGCCGGGCTTCAAAAAAACACTACAAATCAAAAACTCAATTATGGGCAACCCTGAATGCCCAAGGCACAACAATTCGTCCTTCATTATGACACCTTCTGTTCAAAACAGCAGATATCGGTATCTTGATGCCGTCCACATAAAGTCCTAAAGGCAAAAGACCCTTCAGTTCAGAACGACAAATAGAATTAACAATTCCGCCCCATGTGTTGTTTTGTAATGCCTGCCAAACTCGGCAAGTCTTACCGGCTTTAAAAATGCGGCCTGCGACAAACGTGGTAGGGCTTTCCCCTTTCTTAGACCAGTTACTTTGGGCCACAACTGTGATGTTTACCTTTCCGCAAAGCGGTGTATTAAACACAGGAAGATAGAATGGATTCTTTGCAAGAGATACCATTGTACCTGTATTTTCCCGATGGCTCAACTTGTGCTCGTCGGGGTAGGCTGTCACCACACACAAATCCTTGGAAACCACTGCTATCATGTGCGTATCAAGCACTGAATTCCAAAAATTATACTTCTTTCGATCCATCAAACTTGGATCATCCTGCCTGACTTCCACAGCTCGATTCCAGTGTAACAAGTCTCCAATCTCATAAGAACGAAGACTTCTTCCCGCCCTTCTCAAAGCGTGACCGCTCAAAACAGGATGATCTACTCTCATTTGTGTTCTATAGCTCATAGCTGGTTATATGTTTGTTTTAAACTCAAAAAACAAATAGGGTTCCAACCCTATTCCCTCAAAAATCCTACAACTTTTTAATTTAATTAACAAGTCCTTATATATGTTACAATACCAATATGATTGGATACCTAAAGGGAGAAATATTCTATAAAGATTCAAAGTTCCTTATAATAAATACAGGGAACGGCCTAAATGGTGTTGGTTATAAAGTTTATGTAACACCAGATTTTATATTTGAAAAGGAGGCGGAATCTCATGTAGAACTTTGGATTCATACTGTTGTAAAAGATGACGCTATAGATCTATATGGTTTTAAAAATAAAGAAGCTTTAGATTTCTTCAACCTTCTACTTAGTGTTTCTGGAATCGGACCAAAGTCAGCCTTAAACATTCTAGGTCTTGCAAATGTACAAAACTTAAGACAGGCTATCACCTCTCAAGATTCATCATACCTAACAGGCATTGCTGGTATAAGTAAAAAAATTGCTGAAAAAATTGTATTAGAACTTAAAGGTAAAGTTTTGGAAAGCGATGAGGAAAAAGACTCAACATACTACAACAAACAAGGCAGAAGCTCTGAACTTGAAGCACTTGAAGCACTTAAAGCGCTTGGTTACACACAAAAAGAAGCTCGTGACGCACTTGATAATATTTCAAAAGAAATCAAGGATACAAAGGATGTAGGAACAATACTGAAGGCTACATTAAAAGTTTTAGCCTAAACACAACTTAACTTCCATGCCAGAACTACCTGAGGTACAAACGACAGTTAATGGAATTAATCGAAAGGTTAAGGGATTTAAGATTGTGAGTGTATGGAGTATTTACAACAGTTCATACTATAAATCAAAACAAAACATAAAAGACCCAGATTTTTTTACTGAATTTAAAAAAAGAATAATAGGAACAACAATTAAGAGCGCAGAAAGACGGGCAAAAAATATTCTAATAAACTTAAGTAATGATGAAACGATATTAATACACATGAAAATGACTGGTCATTTAATGTTTGGTGAATATGCTGCGGTTGGAAAAAAGAAGGATGACCCTTGGGTACCTGTAGATAAAGACAACAAATCATTAAACGATCCTTTTAATTCACACATAAGACTTGTTTTTAGCCTTGAAAGCCCTAGTACAAGCAAAACGAAGACTTTAAAAAACAACAAGCATCTAGTTCTATCTGATACAAGAAAATTTGCCAAGGTAACTGTAATAAAAACAGATAAAATATTTCACTCCCCTGACTTGGCGCACCTAGGACCAGAACCACTAGAAGAAAAATTTACTTTCGATGATTTTAAGTCTTGCCTACTTAAAAAACCAAACGGTAAAATAAAAAGTGTTTTACTAGACCAAACAATTATCGCAGGAATAGGAAATATTTATTCAGATGAATCTCTATGGCTATCAAATATTCACCCAGAGAGCCTAGTCAAAAAAATAAGCACAATAAATCTCAAAAAATTATTTACCTCTATTCAAACAGTATTAAGAAACGGAATTGATTTTGGAGGAGATTCTATGTCAGACTACAGAAATATAGACGGAGAAAAAGGTTCGTTTCAAGAAAAGCACAATGCCTATAGAAAGACAAATCAAAAGTGCAGCAAAAAAGGCTGCGATGGCAATATTAAAAGAATAGTAGTAGGAGGAAGAGGTACACACTATTGTGACCATCATCAAATAAAATATAATTAGACTAAGTATTGAAAAAGCACGATTCCGGCTGTGACTGAAACATTTAAGGACTCCTTCATCCCCTTCATTGGTAGCTCCACACAAATATCGACTTTACTCAAAATCTTTTTTGGCAACCCATCAACTTCATTACCAAAGATAAAGGCAACTTTTTTACCACCATCCAAAAAATCGATAAGATTTAAATTCTTATAACTTACTGAGTCCTTCGTTTGTTCCACTGCAACAATTTTGAAACCATCCTTTTTTAGACTATTTAACATTGAAGTATGACTCTCAAAATATTTCCAAGGAATACTCTTTTCTGCACCCAATGCTGTTTTTGCAATTTCAGGCTGAGGTCTATTAAACTTATTTAATGGGGTCGGAGAATAACCAGATATATATATATTATTCACCCCAGCCGCATCTGATGTTCTAAAAACAGAACCAACATTATGAGCGCTTCTTATGTCAGGCAAAACAACAACTACATCAAAATTAGGCTTTTTTGAAGCTTTGACCACTGTTTCTGGGCCTTCTAACTCATTATTGTGTTTAATAATAGACATTTCTTGATTTTTTGATATAGTTTTAACATTATTTGACGATAGAAACAAATCAAATATATATCCGCTCGTAGCTCAGTCGGTAGAGCACCTGCCTTTTAAGCAGAGGGTCGTAGGTTCGATTCCTACCGAGCGGACAAATTGGCACATTTTTTTGGATTACCAAACTGTGTCCTCCCTCTCCAGAACCATAAATCCATCCATTATTGCATCACAAACGTAGTCCTCAAATTGACTATAATCATCTTTTGTTTGAGACTTATACAAGTAAGTATAATAAAGTTGTTTTTTCTCTTGCCTTATAATGGCTGGGGCAATATTAAAATTAAGAAGGAAAGCATTCATTAATAATCTTCCAACCCTCCCGTTTCCATCAGAGAAGGGGTATATTTGTTCAAATCTACTATGAAATCTTGATATTAGAAAAATAATATCCGGCTTGTTCTTGCTTAACACCTTTTCGGCAAAACTTATAAGTTCGCTAATATTCTTCTGAATACTCATGTAATTTGAAGTTGGTAAATGAACACCAACAATTCTAACGGTGTGATTTCTATATACTCCAGCATCAGGCCTAATACCATTCATTAAAATACTATGTAGTTTAAGTATTAAATTTTCATCTATTTTTTGTCCCTTATTTAAATAGTCAAAGATATACAACAATGCAGTCTGATGGTTTTTTGCTTCCAAGTGCTCAACAAGACTTTTGTTTGCTAGAGCAATATCGTTAAAAATAATCGAGGCTGTGTTCGATTCAGTTAGGGTGCTACCTTCAATACTATTACTATGATAGGTAAGCTTAAGAACAAATTGATCTCTAATATCAGGGTTGTTTAAGACTTCACGTAACACACTTTTATACCCTAAGGTTTTATAAAGGAGTATACGCTTCTTTCTTTGTAAATTTTCTTCTGGGATTTGCTTTTGACCCGTAACTTCCAGAAATAAATCCTCAATAATTTTACTATTTTTGGATCTTGGAATACTTTTACCAGACATCCAACTATTTAACGAAGGAAAAGACACCCCAACTTTTTCAGCAAGTTTGGATTGTGTTAAACATAAGGCTTTTTGAATTGTTTCTAGTTTTTTAGATATTGTCATAAGGTTTATTTATGAATTATTGGAATACTTGTATATTAGCAAACTTTATAAAGTTTTGCAAAAATAGAGTAACTTTATAAAGTTACTCTATTTTTGCAAATACTTATTAAGTTATATAATCCAACATCTTCGCCTGACGCTGAAATAGGCCTTTTCTACAGTGTTAGCGATGCTTTCTCCAAACCTACCAATAAGTCCCCATTTCCTCTGTGTGCCTCATGATACATCCCAACTAAACTATCCATTAAATTATTTAACTCTTTTAATTCCCACCCTTTGGATAATCTTAATGCTTTAGTATAAGAGTATGGGGCTAACCCAGTCTCCTCCGCTGTTTTACAAAACTTAGCCAAATACACAGACTTCATTTGCCACCACAAGACTCCATGAATTTCCTCCCCTGCAAGCTCAGCTTCTTTTAATTGTAAAAATTCTTTCCACGCTCCAACCTTATTCTTTGCAGCAAACTGTTCTGCAAAGTTAAATGCTGTAGGTTTTTGTTTTTTAGCCAAAGTTCCCCCACCTACCCCTTCGGTAGTCTCATTAAAATCGTAAACCTTTTGCGCCAACTTCTCTATTTTTTTTAGATTTACAGAAAGTATTTTTTCTTCAATAATTATCCAAGCGTGATCACTTTCTTTTAATTCTTTCAAAACCTTAACAACAGTTGGACCAATCTCTTTATCTTCCAATATCTTATCCAAAGTAACTATATATTTTGCAAGAAACAGACCCTGACTGGACATTAACTCATCCATCATGATTTCACTCCAATTCTCAGTTGTTACTTTATACAATGAAACATTTGGTTGCTTACTCTGCATAATACCAATAAGCTCTTTTTGTTTAGCTCGGACTTTGTTTGTATTTGTACCGTGAATTAAATAAAGCATTAAAGTTATTGAGTTAAATGTAATTTATTTTGAATCATTAATAAAGTCTTCAATTGCACTCATCTCTCCCCAATTCATACCAATATTAGCAGATGTAACAAGAGGTACACCTTTTGATTGACTATCTGATAGTATGTCCTGCATATGATCCTGAATCTTCTTTGAAACTTTTTTAATAAACTCCTTGTTATCCTCTACTTCAAAAACAAGTTCGTCATGAACCTGTAATAACATTTTTACCTTACCAAATATTTCCTTATTCTTTGAATCATTTATTAAATCGTAAACATTGCGCATAGCGATCTTAATAATGTCAGCAGATGTTCCCTGAAGGGGTGCATTGATGGCCATACGCTCCGCTGCAGCCCTAATAAAAGGCAACTTGGACCTTATACCCTCAAAGTATCTTCTTCTTCCAAACAGAGTCTCTGTGTAACCATTCTGCTCAGCAAACTTTTTTGTATTCTCTATAAATTCAGCAACACCAACAAAGGTCTTAAAATATTCATTGTAAAAAGTTTGAGCCTCTTCCTTTGTTCCACCTAAATTAGTTTTAAGTGCATTTACTCCCATTCCATAAAGTATTCCAAAGTTAATAACCTTTGCTTTTCTTCTCATTTCTTTTGTAACCTCAGATTCTTCTACTCCAAAAACTTTTGATGCAACTCCAGTGTGTACATCGTGACCTTTCTTAAAAATATCGATCAGATTTTTATCCTCCGTCATTATAGCGGCTATTCTTAATTCAATTTGGGAATAATCAAAAGAAAGTAATACATGACCTTTTTCTGCAATAAATCCACCTCTAACTCTGCGGCCTAATTCAGTTTTTATTGGAATATTCTGTAGATTTGGACTCTGGGATGACATTCTACCTGTTGTTGTACCAGCTTGTAAAAACTTAGCATGTAGCCTGTCTTTAGAATCAGTTAGTTTTGGCAAAGGATCAATATATGTAGACAAAAGTTTTGCCAACTCTCTGTATTCAAGAATCTTATCGATTATTGGATGTACCCCCTTCATTTTCTCTAACTCTGATTCTTTTGTTGATCTTGCCCCTGAAGCTGTCTTTTTCAAACGTTTTGCTCCCAAGCCTTCCCCAAGATTCATTTCCTCAAAAATAACAACACCTAATTGTTTTGGTGAATCAACATTGAATTCTCTACCAGCCATTTCCCAAATCTCTTTTTCTAGCCTTGCTAGTTCGACATGATAATCTTCAGATAATTTTTTAAGATATTTTTTATCAATCAATATTCCATCTTCTTCCATCTTTTCCACAACAGGAATTAGTGGCCATTCAATATCTTTCAAGACTTTGGTTAAACCTTGTTTTTCAATCTCTGACAAAAGATATTTCTCAATATCTGCGTATTTCTTAGATTTTGAGTATCTCATAACATCATCATAAGATGGGTTTGTTAGACTGGAATTTAGAACCCATAAAGCGATACAAACTTTTTTCTTTTGTTCTTCTGTAATTCCCTCTTCCTCTTCTTCTTTTTCTACAATCAAATCAGCTTTTTTCTTAGATACAACAACTACTCCATTACTTTGTCCAGAAACTTGCCCTTCTACTTGTGTTCCGTTATTCCTTTCTATTATATTATTAAGTCGAGCACCAAGAACTCTAAATTCAAATTCATCAAAAACTTGTTGTGCTTTTTTAATATCAAATGACTCCTTCCATGCTTGTTCTGGTAATTCAAACTTAATTGGAGCATCCCGCCTGATTGTCGCAAGCATTTTACTGAATATAGCTTCATCTTCACCATTAACAAGTAAATCAATGATTCTGTCTGTAATTCCCAGCTTCTTTATTTCAGCAATACCCTTCTCATCTCTCTCCCCTGTTTTACCTTTATTTAATGTTTTATATATATTCTCTACAGTTTTAAAATGAGAAATTAAAGTTGTTGCTGTCTTTTCTCCAATTCCAGAAATTCCAATAATATTATCTGATGGATCGCCTCTTAAACCTTTATAGTCAGGCAAATATTTTGGAAGAAAACCAAATCTTTCAACAACAGCATCCTCATCGTAAGTTACAGTATCTTTAATTCCTTTCTTTAGCGTGAAAACTTGAACTTCTTTATCACGAACAAGTTGAAGTGTGTCCATATCTCCTGATGCAATAATAATTTTAAGATTATGATTGTCTTTTGTTTGTTCAACAATAGTTCCAAGCATATCATCGGCTTCAAAACCCGCTTTGTCATATGCGGGAATATTAAAATTCTCAAAAATTTTCCGAGATAGCTTTATTTGCTCAACCAATTCTCCATCACTCTTTTTTCTGCCGGCTTTATAATCTTTATAAGCCTCATGTCTGTATGTTGGTTGAGGAAGGTCATAACATGCAACAATATAATCTGGATTAAACTTTTCTATTATTCCAATTAACATTGATGATAATCCATAAAGTGCTCCAGTTGGAACACCTTTTGATGTAGCAAAATCAGGGAGTGCATGATAACCACGATGTATTATTGCGTGCGAGTCTAGTAAGACTAGCGTCTTAGACTTACTTTTATCTTTTTTCTCTTTTGTTTTTTCTGTTTTTGTCATCATTTTGTTGTTGCTTTATCAAACCTCCACTTCCTTACTTTTTTTTAACACCCACTATTCGCAGGGTGTTGGGCTAAAAGATAGTCCTCTTGTGTTTTCATCAATAAATTCAAATTCAACAATCGGAGCGTCCTGGGGCAATATATCAATATCTGAAACCATCTCCGGCCATTCAAAACAAATTAGATTTTTAGGGTTTTTAAGCTCTCTTTCAAAGTCTATTGCTAGAATTTCCTTTCCGGATTCCAGTCTAAATGCATCAATGTGAATTAAATTTTCAATTCCTCCAAAATCTTCACTTTTGTTTGTTATATTATACCTCTTTTCTATTGCAAATGTTGGACTAGTAATTTCCTCTTTTATACCAATTATTTCTCCTACACATTTTGTAAAGGCTGTTTTTCCAGCTCCAAGGTCTCCTTTTAGAATTATAACTGTAGCTTCCTTTTTTGAGTCATTTTGGAATGCAGACTCAACCTCCTTTTTAGACCTAAAAACCTCATCTAAAACAAATTGAGCAAATTTCTTAGTATCTTCAATTGAGTACGATATTGTCTTATTCATTAATATAATGATGCCAGAAAAATATTAAAAATCTAGTAGTAAAAACACCGATAAGTATGGCTAATACTTATCGGTGTTTAACTGAAATGATACAAGGCTGCGATATCTATTTTAACTATTTACTTTTAGTAGTACCTGTTCTTCCTTGATATGGTTTAACCCATTTTTGAACTAGAGCAGCTTTTTCCGCCGGACTTGCATTTTGGAATTCCAAAATAGCTTCGATTTCCAAGTGAGCAAATTTTTCAGATTCATCTACAATTTTCTTGTACTTACTTTGACTAAACTCTCCTTTTTCATTTGTAGCAACCAGTCTTGAAACACTTGCAGCAACATCCTCTCTGTATCTTTTCATCTTGGCGGGTGTAACCTCCAGTGCACCCTTTTTGCTTTTAGTGCAATACGATTTAAATGTTGCATTTCCACCAATCAAAGGTCTTGGGATTTTACCTTCACTCATTTTTAATATCCAAATAGATTTAAATGGAATACCTTGCACACTGGGTTTCTTGGCACCCTCAAGTGAATAAATCTCAAGGTTTGAAAAAGGCTTTAAAGCACCAGCGGCAACAGCATCTGCTGTAGTGTCGTTTAGATTAATAAAACCATTTTCAATATCTCCTGAAGGTAATATTTCTTTGCTGTATTTTTCAAAAACCTCTGTTCCTGCTCCCCCTTTTTTTACTAGGGTTGAACCTGGGGCTTTTTCTGAAATATTATGACTAGAGGCTGTATGTTCAACACCAGAACGAGAAGCTTCCACTTCGGTTTTTTTGTTACAAGCTGTAAAAGCCAGTGTCAAAGCAGCCGCAGCGGAAAGAAGTTTGTTTCCAACCACAACCATACCATATGGAATCACAGACTCCTCCTTTTTTTCCACAGGGTTTTCTTTATCCTTAACCTCTTCTTCTGAATCAACAGCATCCAAATCAGCACCCCAATCACCCTCATAAAAACCTGACTTTTCGATAATTTGCTCGTTTAGTTCTACAAAAAACTCTTCTGGACCCACCAACTCATATACTGCCTCTACACTTTTATACTCTGGAGACACATAAAAAAGCTCTACAGACCCATCTGCATCAGCCTCTGTGGGGGTTTCTTTGATAACTTCTGAAAAGCTAACTGTTTCTGATTCTGGTTTGCCAACATTACTGTGTTTAAAAAATTCAAACATATTTCATTTAATTATTTTATAAGATACTTACATTATACCACTACTTTTATTCTATATCCTTCAAAACCCTATCCTCTGTAGCTAAATCCAACACAGCATTATTTAGATCTGTATCAAGCTGATCCTCTATTTCCAAAATATCATCCGTATCCTCATCGTATGTTTTTTGTTCATCGATCAAGGTACCACTTTCGACATAATCATTCATTTTTTCTAAAGCAGCCTCGCTTGCGTCTATCTTTTCATTGAATTCATCTAATTTTTGTTTGAGATAATTTTCGAGTTCTTCTCCATGAAGATTACTGATTCCTCCTACATCATCAGGGATTATGTTGTCGTTTGGTGTTGCATTCATTTTATTTAGTAATTATTCTTTTTCTAATATTTTTTTGGAATTTTTTAATTATATAGAACATATCGTTTGTAATTGCCCCTTTTTCTCCTTTAATATGATTCAAAAAACCTTCAATTTGCGATACTGAGTTTTCAAAAATATCTTTCTGTTTCTCTTCCAAGAAATCCATGTTCAAAACCTTTATCAAAGAGGCATTTATGTTTTCTAGAATTTTTTGAATTTTAGGATGGTTTTTCTTACCCAATTTTTCTGTTAACACACCAAGTTCTTTTACATCATCATTGATTTTTTTGAATTCCTTTTCCTCTTCACTAAGATTCTCTGTGCCAGAACCCTCACCTTTCGCAAAAAGGCGCTGCCAAGCTCTTTTTTCTATATTGCTTCTTTTTGCATACCTGTCTCTGAGTGCGTCAAACCTGTCTGTCCTACTATCAGTACGTTCTATAGATTTTGTTAGTTTTTGTCTCGATGTTTCAGCTTTTTTATAAGCTGTTTTAGCCTTACTTAGTGCTTTCTCACTATCTCCCAGTGATTTCTTTAATATATCCCTTTCTTTCTTGTCTTTGGTTTCTTCTAATTTTTTTCTAATATCAGTTATTTGACTCTCCGTTTCGCTTACCACACCCATCATTTTCTCAATCTCCTTGTTCGCCTCAAGACGTTTATTTATATTTTCTTGATAACCCTCTCTTTGTCTAATTCCCTCTGTTTTAAGCTCTATTCTGTCTACAAACTTATCAAGTACTCCAACCTTTCTCTCTCCAAATCTTTCTAGTTGACCAGTTAAGAATTTTTTTTCTTCCTCAAGCTGACCCCTCTTTTCCCCAACTTTAGGCAACCTTTCTTTTTCTCTTAGATGTGCGGCTTCCAGCTCACTATTTAAGGTTCTTTGAGCTTCTTCAATCAATCTATCTATTTTTTCAATATTTTCCTGTTTTCTTTTATCTTCAACGATTATCTTTTTTATTTTTTCTTCGATTCTTGAAATTTCATCCCTTTTTTTAGATATCAACTTGTCCTCAGATGAACTTTCTTTCTCCATTGAAAGTTTGTCTGCAATATTTAGTTTTACATAAGTAATAATATCTTCAGCCCAACCCATTCTTTTACCCAGTTTATTAATTTGACTTTTGAACCAACCACTTTCTCTCTCCGTCACTTCTGTTTGTACAGGAATACCTTCTGGGCTGTCCAATGGTTCAGCTGCGGGTTCGTTTATCTCTGGTGTCGTAGGCTCTTCTGTTTCCGACTCTAAGACTTCCACCTCAGTATCAACGTCAATCACAGCTTCACTTGCCCGGTTTGGTATTGTCGGTAAACCCTCAGGTGGTAACGGTCTTTCAGTCATAATTGTTTTATTATTTTTAAATACCGTATTAAATAACGATAGGAATACAATAATTGTATCCTCGTCAACATCTTTCGTCAAACAATGTTGATTTTAGGATGTAATCTTGTTTACAAAATGGATTATGCAAATTATTTGTGGCACAATACCTAAAAACAGTATAAAATAATGCTATGACAATTCAATTTGATGAAGAAAAACAAGACACAAGAATGAAACAACTTCTTATTGATGAAGAAGAAGCTTCTATGCAAATGTTGGCGGATAAATACAATCTTACCTACATTGACCTAACAACTGTTCCAATTAACTCAGATGGTTTAAAAATGATAGAGGAGGAGGTTGCAAAATCAAGCCAAACCGCAGTGTTTGATATAATTGGTACTAAAATATCTTTAGCTGTTCACTCCCCAGATAGTATTGAAACAAAGGATGTACTAGATAATCTGGGTAGAAAGGGTTATCAAGTAACACTTTTTATCGCATCAACACATAGTTTAGAAAAGGCATGGGAAAGATATAAAGACCTTTCTTTTGCGGCTCAAACTGAGGCTGGATCATTAGATATTTCAAGTGAGGAAATTGAATCTTTGGTTGAGAGAACAAAAAAACTAGAGGATATTGCAACTTGGATAAAAGAAGCTCTTGAAATGAAGAAAACTCACCGTGTTTCAAAAATGCTTTCTATTATGATGGCTGGAGCTCTTTCTACAAAATCATCCGATGTTCACATGGAGGCTGGAGAATTTAATTCCAGACTGCGTTATAGAATTGATGGTGTTTTGACCACTGTTGCAGAATTCGACAAGGACACATACAACCTTATGCTCTCACGCTTAAAACTTTTGTCTGGATTAAAATTAAACGTTAAAGAAAATGCTCAAGACGGAAGATTTACAGTTAAACTTAAGGGAAGTGACATAGAAATTAGAACATCAACAATCCCTGGTTCATATGGTGAGTCTGTGGTTATGCGTATTCTAAATCCAGAATCTATTATGGTTACTATGGATAAATTAGGAATGACAAAGCGTTTTTTAGCAGCAATTAGAAAAGAAATTGCTAGACCAAATGGTTTAATTTTAACAACAGGACCAACTGGTTCTGGAAAAACAACAACTCTTTATGCCTTTTTAAGAGAGGTATCAAGTCCTGAATATAAGATTATTACAATTGAAGACCCTGTTGAATATCACCTTCCTGGAATTGTTCAAACACAAGTTGAAGATGCCAAAGGTTATACGTTTCAGGCTGGTTTAAAATCTGCAATGAGACAAGACCCAGACATTATAATGGTTGGAGAAATCAGAGACGCCGAAACAGCCGTTACTGCCATTAACGCCGCACTAACAGGACACCTTGTGTTCTCAACACTCCACACAAACAATGCCGCAGGAACATTTACTAGACTAATAGATCTTGGTGCTGATCCAAAAACATTAACATCGGCTATTCATGCCGCTATTGCTCAACGTCTTGTTAGAGTGCTTTGTGAAAAATGCAAAAAGAAGATGCCAATACCACCTGAAAGAATAGCTTTGGTTGACGATGTTCTTGATTCAATCAAAGACATGGAAGAAGCAAAAGAGTTCCCTGAAAAACCAACTGAAATATATGTTCCTGTTGGGTGCGTTGCCTGCAACAACACTGGGTATGCAGATAGAGTTGGTATTCATGAATTAATATTAACAGACGCTTCTATTGAAAAGATTGTTAGAGAGAACCCAAGTGAAAGAGAGATTAGGGCTGTTGCAAAAAAACAAGGCTTTATGGACATGAGACAAGATGGTGTAGTAAAAGTTTTACAAGGGCAAACTTCTTTTGAAGAATTAGAGAGAGTTATAGACTTAACAAAAGATGATTATATTGAGGAGGAAAAATAGAAAGAATATTTGATTATATAAACCACCCTCCTGATTTCAACCAACAAAAAAGACTTGCAATGCAAGTCTTTTTTGTTGGTTTCATTTGACAGCCTGAGAAATAACTTATGAAAATCAAAACTGTGTACATGTCCGTTGACTTCATGTGGCCTCGCAGGTATTGTTACCTTATCGATTTTGAAACACAGTTGTAATACAGAGGTAGCTTATTCAAAAATATAAGCACATCAAAATTGAGGTATAAAAAAACAGCACTTTAAATCTCTAAGCGATGCTTTAAGTCCTAAGACCTAAAGCCCGATAGTTCTTTAAGGATAGCACCAGGAACGTGGCATAAAGCCCGCACCAGAACGTCCTTTAAGAAAAACCGATAGACCCGCGAAGGTTGTATCGCTTAGAGATTTAAGGAGCCGTTTAGTTCATGTGAACACGGGAATAAATCTCTTCTTATTTGAATCAACTGATTACAAAAATCTATTTTACATCTTCCACAACCGTGTGGCAAGTGCATTTCGTTTACCTAAGTATCGTAGCATACTTATTTTTTTCTGTCAAGCGGTTATTATCCCAATTAGGGGTTAAAATGGGTAAGAAAAAAACACAATGTCTCAAGATTTTAATATAACCCATATAGATGAACCTGTAACAGATGAAACCCTTGAAAAAACGGGTGATAAAGTGCTTGACCAAGAACTAAGACCTAACAATTTCGATGAGTATATTGGACAAGAACAAATAAAGAACAACCTTAAAATACTACTCACAGCAGCAAAAGAAAGGAATCACCCACCAGAACACTTGTTGTTTTACGGCCCTCCAGGACTTGGTAAGACCACAATGGCCCATCTTATAGCTAAAGAGACAGGGTCTCAAATAAAGGTTACTTCTGGGCCTGTAATAGAGCGTGTGGGAGACCTCGCTTCTGTACTAACAAACCTGTCCCCTGGAGACATTCTTTTTATTGATGAGATCCACAGATTAAACAAAACCGTGGAAGAAGTATTGTACCCAGCTATGGAATCAGGCCAAATTGACATTATTATTGGAAAAGGCCCCTCCGCAAGGACAATACAATTAGACCTGCCTCCTTTTACATTAATTTCTGCTACAACAAGAGTCGCAATGATATCCTCCCCTCTTAGGTCTAGGTTTTCAGGTGGTGTTTTCCGACTTGAGTTCTATACTGAGGATGAAATAGGTAAAATTATCTCAAGATCTGCAAAAATACTTAATATGAGTATAGATTCTGGGGCAATTGCAGAAATTTCAAAAAGAAGCCGCTCTACACCTCGTACAGCTAATTACTTATTAAAAAGATGTAGGGATTATGCTCAGGTTCTCAAAAAACAATTAACAAAAGAGGTTGTTGAGGAAGCACTTACCTTGCTTTCTATAGACAATAGAGGTCTAACGGCTATGGACAGGTCTATTCTTTCAACAATTGTTGACAAATATGAAGGCGGACCGGTTGGGTTAGGTACAATTTCTGCTTCCCTTTCAGAGGACGAGGCTACAATTGAAGAATTTAGTGAACCATACTTAATACAACTTGGTTTTATAGAAAGAACCCCAAGAGGCCGTGTGGTTACACAACAGGGTTATGCTCACTTAGGAAAAGATTATCCTACTGAAAGGCAAATTAAATTTACTTAGTTTAAAATGAAAATACTATCTATAGACCCCGGATATGAAAGATTAGGTATTGCTATTATTAACAGGGAGCAGGGTAAAAAAGAAGAACTTCTTCATTCTGAATGTTTTAAAACAGACGCCAAACTTCCATTTGAAGAGAGACTACTTCTGGTGGGAAACAAAATTGAAAACTTAATATCTACACACAAACCTTTTGTTTTAGCCATAGAAACTTTATTTTTCAGTAAAAACACAAAGACAGCAATGAGGGTTGCTGAAACACGAGGGGCAATAATTTATATTGCGTCAAACAATAATCTTAAAATAAAAGAAATTAACCCAATGGAAATTAAGGTTGCAGTTACAGGTGACGGAAAGAGCGATAAACATCAAATGATCAAAATGGTTCAGATGATTTTGAAGATGGACAAGAAAGCAACCGATGATGAATATGATGCAATAGCTTGCGGTTTGGCATGTTCAGCTATTATAAGAAACTGATCTTTAGGTATTTTTACAATAGACCTCGTTCAGGTTTTTATCTAAATAAGTTGATATCCACAGTTCCACTTGCATATTTCTAATGATATGATAAATATATCAAATAAGTTTTAATAATAATTCAAATATATAATATGTCTGACGAATTAGATGACACAATAAAAGCTGGAGGGGATGACACAGAAGCAGATACAGATGATGATAAGGAAATTACTGACATAAACCCAGCAGAGCTTTCTGGTGATGATGCAGAAGACCCAGTAGAGGAGGAAGCTGCTGTTAGTCCTGAGGAAGACCCTTTTGGCTTCGGTGCTTTTGGTGAGCTTAATGAAGATGGTGAATACGTAGCCCCAACAACAGACGACGAAGATGAGGTGGAGGATGAGATTAGCGAGGACTTGTTCTAATCGATATATATTTTATTTATCTCAATTTCGGTAGCTAACACACACTGTAAATAGTGTGTGTTTTGTTATACAATGTATGATGTACAAACAATTAAAAAAACAAAATGTTTAATGACTATAAAAATGAATCTTCAGTAGAATCACATTATAAAAAACACAGTAAATGGAGTCTTAGATCCATGTTGGGGCTCCCCCGTCGTTTTAAAAATAAATTTAAAACAAAAAAAGAAAAAAGGTTTCTTATTAGAGATATTTTTTTAGCATTAATAATTTGTTTTATTATTTTGTCTGGATTGTTTTTAATTTGGGCAGCAACGATTAAAACCCCAGACCTATCTTCTTTTGACGACAGACTCCTTGGTCAATCAGCTAAGATTTATGACAGAACTGGAAATATTTTATTATATGACTTGAGTGAAAAAGTAAGAAGAACAGTAACACCCTTTGATCAGATCTCTTCAAATATCAAAAAAACAACAATTGCGATTGAGGATGTTGATTTTTACAATCATGGGGGCATTAAAGTAACATCTATTATAAGAGCGATTATTGCCAATATCTTCAGCCTTAAATTCAGCCAAGGAGGTTCAACAATAACACAGCAGGTTGTTAAAAACTCACTACTTTCTCAAGATAAGACAATAGCAAGAAAAGTTAAGGAATGGATTCTATCCATTAAACTGGAAAGGAACGCTAGCAAGGATACAATTTTAAATATGTATTTAAATGAAGCTCCTTATGGAGGAAATATTTATGGTATTGAGGAAGCGAGTTCTTTGTATTTTAATAAAAAATCAAAAGACATAACACTTGCGGAGTCTGCATATCTTGCTGCTCTTCCACAGTCCCCTACAACTCTTTCACCTTATGGAAAATACAAAAACAAATTAGAAGATAGAAAAAATCTAGTTCTTCAAAAAACACTTGATTCAAAAATGATTACTCAGGCAGAATACGATCAAGCTATAAAGGAAAAAGTTGTTTTTCAACCAAAATCAATAGCTGGAATTAAGGCTCCCCATTTTGTTATGTACATAAAAGAATATCTTGAAGCAAAATATGGTGATGAATTATTATTAAAAGGGGGTTTAAAAATAACAACAACACTAGACTACACCCTTCAACAAAAAGCCGAGGAGTTGGTCTATAATTATGTAAATAAGGAAGGCCCATCTTTCAAAGCAAATAATGCGGCTGTTGTTGCAACTGACCCAAAGACAGGTCAAATTCTAACAATGGTTGGTTCAAAAGATTACTTTGATGCTAAAAATGATGGAAACTTCAATGTCACAACTGCACACAGACAACCTGGTTCAGCCTTTAAGCCGTTTGCTTATGTAACAGCCTTTGAAAAAGGATACACCCCTGAAACACCTGTTTTTGACGTTCTAACAGAGTTTAATGTTAAGTGTTCTCCAACAGGTACTGAAACAAAAAGTTCAGACGGTTCACCTTGTTATAATCCACAAAACTATGAAGGTGGATATAAAGGTTTAATGAACTTTAGATCAGCATTAGCTCAGTCAAGAAACATTCCATCTGTTAAGGTTTTATATTTAGCTGGTTTAGCAGACACAATTAAGACAGCAACAGCACTAGGAATTAATGAACTTGGTCCTGCTTCTCAATATGGATTAACACTTGTTCTTGGAGGTGGGGAAGTTTCACCACTTGATATGACTTCGGCTTATGGAGTTTTTGCAAATAATGGTCAAAAAGCTCCACTAATATCTGTTTTAAAAATAGAAACTGAAAAAGGGGATATCTTGGAACAGGCTCCCGACAAGGTTTCAACAAGACAGGTTATAACAGAACAGTCAGCTAAGTTAATTAATGATGTTTTATCAGACAAAAAAGCTAGATCTTCTATATTTTCACAAAGTACTTTTGGAGATAGAGATGTTGCAATAAAAACCGGAACAACAAACAACTCAAGAGATGCTTGGGAGATTGGTTACACACCAAGTATTTCAATTGGAGCATGGATGGGAAACAATGACAACACCCCTATGTCCCAACAAGCATCAGCAAAAATAGTTGGGCCTTTATTTAAAAGTATAATGGATTTTGAACTATCAAGAATCCCTGTTGAGAATTTTGATTCCCCTGAATCTTATGAAACAGGTCTTAAACCATTTCTAACAGGATCTTGGGCTGGCCCAGGTAATGAGGTACATTCAGAGCTTTATTGGATAGACAGAACAAACCCAAAGGGTTCAGCACCAGGGTTGTCATCAAGAGACGAACAATTCAACAACTGGGAATTCGGGGTATTAAATTGGTCAAAAAGTACAGTTGCAGAAAATTTAATTTCTCAAGCTGCAGTCAACAATCAAGACATAATCACAAACACCTTTAGGATAATATCCCCAGTTAAGTTTGCAACAATAGATAAAACATCGAGACAAACAATTTTAGTTTCTGGTGCAAAAGAAAACACTGTATCAATTGAATATCTTATAAACGGAGTTTCAATAGGTAAATCAACGGAATCCCCTTTTACTTTCTCTTACACACCCAAAGATACACCTTCTAGTGATTTTGAAGATGAACTAAAAGCTATAGAGACAGACTCTGATGGAAACAAAAGAGAGGCAACTGTAGTATTTTCAATTAAATAAAAGTTCAACAACAACCACCTAAAAAACACACTATTTGTAAGTAGTGTGTTTTTTTATTACTTGTCTTAGAACTGTATTGTATCTATGAATCTATCAGGGCATATTCTGTTAACAGTTTCTAAAACAGCGTTTTTTCTCATAAAAACAAAACTTTTTTGAACAGCATTAACTTTTAATATAAGTACATTTTTTCTAAAAAAAACTTGCTCTTCTTTGATATTTAAATTAAATTCTTTATTTAGTTCATCAGACAAGGACACTTTATCAACTAAAGGGTTTTTAATTTTTAAATAATCTTTCAATAAATCACCTATATTTACCATTTTATATATATTAATAAATTATTTACAATATTATCTATTCATAGGCATTAATAGGTAAAGAAAGCTATAATCGCCCACAGGTTTCATTATCATAGGTTTATTAACCCCACTAAAGGAAAGTATTAAGCTATCAGAGTTAATAGAAGCTAACGCCTCCATTATGTATTTATAGTTAAAATTAATATCTAATGACTCCCCTACAACATTTCCTGATATAGATGTCGAATTTTCACCGACATTATTATTTTTTGTTATAATCTCAACACTTTTTTCCTCCGCGTGTACAACAAATTTAGTATGATTAAAAGCATCTGTAAAAATAGAACTTGTTTTGAAGCAATTCATTAAGTCTTGTTTTAAAACAGTTACCTCAGAAACAAAATCTTTTGGAATAATAGCTTTGTAATTAGGAAAATTACCTTCAACAATCCTTGAAACCAAATAGGTATCTCCTGCTGTTATAGCGATTTGGTTTTGTTCAATAACGATACTTAACATATCCTCCCCTCCTTCAAAAATCCTAATTATTTCAATCGCATTCTTAACAGGTATTAATATTTGTGTAAAATCAAAATTATTTTTTAATTTAATTGTTTTTTCAGCAAGTCTTAATCCATCGGTGGCAACAAAGAGAATGGAATCTTCTTCTGGAGTCACACAAACACTTGAGAGCTCTGGTTTAATACTAGAAGTAGCAGAACTATAGCAAACAGACTTAATGCCTGTCACAAGGCTCTCTGTAGGCATTTCAAACCCTTTACCGGTGTCTACCTTAGGAATCAAAGGATAATCATCATCTGGAAATATTTTTATGACAGTATTTGTCTTTTGAGTAGAAACAATCAAGTTACCATCTTCTGAATCAAGTTTAACCGTTTTCTCTGAAGATATACTATTTAAGAAAGAATTTAGTATAGAACCAGGGATTGCTATAGACCCTTCAACTTCAACTTTTGCTGGTATTTTTATTTCTATTCCAATATCAAGATTTGTTGCACTTATAAACAAACCGTCTTTAGTTGCTTTTAAAAGAATACACTTAAGAACAGGTAATGACGCGTTCTTACTTGTAATCTTTTCAGCTTTTGAAACAGCTTCTGCTAATCTTTCTCTGATGCATTCAATTTTCATAATGTATTGATTATATCTTTATTAATAAAAAACATCTATTACTACTATACCTGTGGATATGTGGACTTTTTGATATATCCTATGATTTAAACGTATTTAAATAAAGGACAGACTAAAAGACAGTGTTTTATATGGTGATTCAGAACATGTCTTTTATAGACCTGTTTATAACTACCTTTTAGTACACAGCTTATACTTTTTAAATAACATGTTGAATACAGGTTCTTAACAGTATACTAACTATCTATAAACACTTTATACACAGACTTATGCACATAAGTAATTAAGGATATGTATGTTTTATATATTCTTGAATAATAAAAAAGAGGGTATTTTTCAATACACCTCCTTCTTTTGATATCTCTAATTTTAACAGCTATAAACTATAACATGGCCCGTATCTGATTGATTTCCCCCTGTAGTTCAAGATTTACCTTTAATTCATTTTTAATTTTCTCACATGAGTGGATTACTGTTGTGTGGTCTCTACCTCCCAGTTTCTGACCAATTGAAGGTAATGAGATATTATAATATTCTCTTAATATGTACATTGTTAACTGTCTTGGTTTTACAACTTCTTGTCTTCTTGTTTTGTTGTAGATAGTTTCTTCTTCTAGATTGTAGAAGGCTGCAACAGCTTTAACAACATCTTTTACAGAAACGTTCTTATGAGGACCACCCGTGTTCTTTGTGTGCTGTTTAATTTCAGCGAGTGTTAATTCTCTTCCTTTTAATTGAGACTGACATATTACGGTGTTTAATACACCCTCTAGCTCTCTAATGCTACCACTAACAGCTGTTGCTAGGAAGGTTACTTGTTCATCAGAGATATAAAAGTTGTTTATCCTAGCCTTAGTTTTAAGAATTGCAATTCTAGACTCCGTGTCAGCTGGGGAGATATCAATAATCATACCAGCCATAAACCTTGATTTTAAACGATCCTCCAGGTTTGGAAGGTAGTTTACATGAACATCTGATGAAAAGATAATTTGTTTATTGTTATCATAGAGATAATTGAATAAGTGAAAAAGCTCTTCCTGAGTCTTCTCTTTGTTTGAAAGAAACTGAATATCATCCATTATCAAAACATCATACTTTCTATACTTTTCCTTAAAATTATTTATCTTTCCAGACTGGAGTGATGTTACATAATCCATTGTAAATTTCTCAGAAGTAACATAATAAACACGGCGGTCTTTATTATGGTTCTTTATATGGTTTCCAACAGCCTGCATTAAGTGTGTTTTACCCAAACCTGTGTTTCCATAATAAAAAAGAGGGTTATAAGCAACAGGTTTTTTAATTATAGCTTGTGCAGCAGCGTGCGCTAATTCATTAAATTGACCAACAACAAAATTATCAAATGTATATCTTGGGTTCAAATTGTCGTCCGGGCTAATAAATAAGCCGCTTAATGGGAGTTCTTTGTTTTGGGAATTTTCCTCATCAGCACCATCTTTCTTTTTCTTTAATGCAGAAATAGTATATTCAATAGACCTAATAGACTCATCCCCCACCCTAAGTATTTCAAGTATTTTTTTGTGATATCTTTGAGAAAGCCATTCCTTTGCAAAAGTATTTGGAACAGCTATATAAACAACACCACTATCTACTTTGTTTATGTATGTATCTTTAAACCATGTAGAGAAGTTGGCTCTAGAAACTTCAATTTCCATTTGCGCCAATAGATCATCCCATAGTTTTTTTATTTCCATAGTGTTAAATATTATACCCTCTGGTTTTTTAAAAGAAACTTGAACTATACATAAAAGTATGTTCATACCTGTGGATAACTTTAGTAGACTTTAAAACACAACACTTCTAATTTTTGGTGTTTACAAAAAAACAAAAATGATGTAATATCCTCCTTATGTCGCAAACATACCAACCAAATAAAAGAAAGAGAGCTACTACACATGGTTTCCTTGTGAGATCAGAAACACATGGAGGACGTCGTGTTTTGGCCGCTCGTCGCGCAAAAGGTAGAAAGAAGTTGGCTGTATAGTCTTGCATGCTTGGGTTGTTTGTAAAATACCCTTAAATAAAGCCATCTATGACAATAAAAAGCCTTTCTTCAACCCAAATTGCTTTAATAATGAAAAAAGGAAGAGCCTATAATTCAGGCTTTTTTCTTTTGAAAGTTTTTGAAAAAAAAGAAACAGGGCCTGTTGTGCCTAAAGATAAGGTTAATCAGTTGGAAGGATCGTTCGTTTGTTCTAAAAAGGTTTGTATAAAAGCTATTGATAGAAACAAGTCTAAAAGAAGGCTTAGAGAGGCTTTTGTTACAGCCATAAAAGAGTTGGGGCTTGAAGATAAAAACACTACAATCCCCTCTTTTGTGTTCCTTTCAAAAGAAACGTCAAAAAACGCAGGTTTTGGAGAAATCGTTTCAGATATTAAGCAAATTTTAGTAAAAGAAGATATAATAAAACAATGATATCAAATTTTTTTAGTTTCACTTTTTATAATCCACTATATAACGGACTTGTATTTATAATAAATCACACACCAGGAGCTGATCTTGGTGTTGCTGTTATCCTTTTTACTTGTGTTGTTAAGTTTATATTAATCCCCTTATCAAAAAGTTCTGTTAAAACACAGCTGAAAATGAAGGCTTTGGAGCCTGAGTTGAATAAAATTAAAGAGAAAACTGCTAATAATAAAGAGGAACAAGCAAAACTCACGTTAGATTTTTATAAGAAAAACAACCTAAATCCATTTTCAGGTATTCTTTTAATGCTTATTCAGCTACCCATCATCCTTTCTTTAGCAAAAATTTTTTACACATCAGGTTTGCCTCACATAGATCCACAAATACTGTATAGCTTTATTCCAAATCCACAAATAGTTAATGTTTTGTTTTTAGGATTACTGGATATAACAAAGAAGAATATTTGGCTTAGTATTGTGGTAGGAATTACACAATTCATCCAAATAAGATACTCTGTTCCAGCTTTTGTTCCAACAGGTAAGGGTGGAAAGCAAGAAGATTTTGCAAGAAGTATGAATGTACAAATGAGATATACAATGCCAGCTATCGTTTTTTTGATCTCATTTAGCTTAACCTCAGCTATTTCACTATATTGGATAACTTCAAATATTTTTGCTATTGCCCAAGAATTATATTTTAGAAAAACCATCAAAAAGGATATAAAATAAGTCACAAAATAACAAACAAAAACCGCTTAAATAAGCGGTTTTTGTTTGTTATAAAAATATTAATTAAGTTGTTAATAATCCTTATTTCGTTTAATTACTTCTTTGTATTCGTTGCTTTACTCGATGTGGCTTTTGTTGTTGTGCTAGTTGTTGTGTTTTTAACCCTTGAAGGTGTTGTGGTGGCCACCACAGCAACAGGTTTCTCTATTTGAAGACCCCACAAACTTAAGTCTTTTTTGTTTGTAAGCAGCATATAGTCCTCATTCTTGTTTAAAATCATGTTTGTGATATCTAAACCATCCTTAACCGTGTCTTTAACAACAGCAATCAGCTTGTTTTCTTGTGTGTCGATGTTTATTTTCCAAACATTGTCATCAAAAAATACCAAACCTTGATACCAAGCATCTGGGTAAGGAGCGTATACAATAGACTCACTTGCTGCACAAAACAGAACACTTTTTTCTAACTTAGACCAAACACATTTTTCTGGTAAGGTTCTTGTATATATCTCTCTAAAAGACTGTGTTTTAAGATTTAAAATACTTAATTTCATAGATCCATCAATGCTCTCCCCCACTAAAACATTTAAACCATCTGGTGAAACAAGCGTTGTTAAACCATTTTGACCCCCTGTTATTCTGCTAAAAGCTTTGGTTTTTATATTGATAGAATATGCATAGCCGGGAGAATAGGTTGAAGGTTTTGTGTTCAAAACTAAAGTATTTGTGTTTGGCCAGGACAACAACCATTCTCTAAATGGTGACTTATAAACTGTAAAAACTCCTGTTCCATCAAATCTACTAATATTAATTGAAGAACCCACTCCTTTTGACTCAAAATAAGATGCAAAAGAATCTTTTTCTGGTGATGTGACAACAGAAAGAAGATTATATGGAAAGTCCTTTGTTTTTAAAGAGTATTCTGTGGATGTTGGTGTGTCAAGCGAGACTGTTCCAAGTCTTGTTTGTATGGTATCTGTGTTTTCCAAAAGATTTCTAAAAAGAACATTATCACCTTTCTTGTCAAAAAATGATTCAACTGTTCTTGTATAGGTTGAGTTGGTTATTCTTTGAATTGTGGACGTTGTTGCTTCAGCCTCAAAAACTCTTCCCGTTCCCCTTTCCATATATCTGATTTTTTCTTCTTGACCTAATAGTTTTGGTTTAGCTGGTACAGTCACTTTAATTGTTTGTTTCTTTGTAGAAGTTCCAACAGTTTGTGTTGTTGAAGAATTACTTGTTGTTGCAAAAACATCCCTCATGACAAAATCATCTCCAGATATTGGTCCAATAGCTATTCTTCTAAGTAGGGTTGCTTTTGGTGTTGACGTTCCTGTTGGTTTTTCTGTACCAGAGGTAGTTTGTCCTTGGGGGTTGTTTGTGTTGTCTGTTGGCAGATCAGTTCTGACCCCACCAACACCACCAAAGATTGTTTTATCAGTTTGTGTTGGAAGGTTGCCTTGGGTGGTTTTTTTTGTATAAAAATATATACCAACAAGAATACCGAGGGCTATACTTAATATTAGTGCAATAGAGATGATTAATTTTGATCTAGACATTTTTATTTTTTTGCTGGTGTTGACGGGTTTACATTTATTTGAATTGTTGAGGTTGGAAAAATTGACCCCTCCCCATTACCAATCAAAGCTGGGTTGATTGTGTAAAGTAAAACATAAGAAAACAGAGCCAAAAACAACCCTGAAAGAGCTGCGTTGATCATGTTCTTGCCCTCCTCCTTGGCTGTTATGGAGTCTATTGTTGCCATTCTAATTCCACCTATTGAAATAACAAGAATTGAAAGAGCAACAGCTGCTGTTACACCAACTTTGTAAACCCCAGCAAAGAATGGTTGTAGGCCTTTCTCCAAATCAACAATCTCCGTTGCGTCCTTACCAGTTCCCGACGGTGTCCCTATAAGGCCTCCTATAGGAGCAAGCATACAATAATTCCATTTTCCTTTACCACCACTACCAGAAACAGATATTCCACAAGCGGCACTGCTCGGAGGCCCCATCTGTTGTAGCATAGCTTGAGAGCCTGGAGTTATTACTGGAGATGTTGGCTGTGCAGAGTTGGGGGTAGAGTTTGGATTATAGTTTGAACCTGAATTAAAAGTACTCCAATCAGTTAGTGTGGGAGCGGCTGTTTTTGTGACACTGTTCGTTGTTGGACTCATAGAACCTCCCCCTAAAGAAGCGGGAAAATCAACCGCCTCCACAACACTAACAATCCCAAAAAATAAATATAATGATATTGACAGAATACTTGTTGCTGCTAAAAACTTGCCACCAATTTTGTTTTTATTATTACTAAGGATATTCATTACTAATATAATACAACAAATAAAGATTTGTGTATATTTATGAAGGAAAAATAATGTGCAAAAGTACTAATTATTGTTAAACAAAAAATCGATGCTATTTTGGGTCTCTTGCATTATGTGTGTAGGGTTTGATAAGGAAACAAGTATACTTGCAACATCAATTTTTTGAGCAGAGTTCTTTTTGATTGTTATTGTGTTTGTACTCAACGGTATATCAATCTTTTCAGAGTTTACATACCATGTGTATTCTAAACCAGAACTTTTACTATTTGAACTAGAGTTAAAAGGAAAGGCGCTTATCTTTGATTCGTTTCTTGTTCCTAAATTAACCTGATTCTTAAGAGAGTAGTTAAACATTACACCGTTTGTTGGGTTGTCTTCATAAAACAGAAGAAAAGCATTTTTTGTAGACAACAAGGCGCTACCAACACCCTTTCTTGTTTGTTGACTAGAAGGATAAGCCTCGATCTCTATCTCTGTATCCAGAGACAATATATCTGATGTGTATTGAAAAGAATTTTTTCCATAACCCGAGTAGTCCCCCTGAACCTCTCTGTCTATACTCCACTTGTATACAACATTTGAATCATTTGTCCTTGTGGTACCATTAATAAAATTTGGAATAGCAACCATTGTCACTGACGATTCTGGGGAAAATAAAGCTTTTCCTTTATAAAATGGGGGCGTATAAGTTTCGGCTTGCCACAAAAGATCAACATTGGAAGGATTAAAAACAAAAACTCTGGAAATCAAAGGTTGGTCTTTGGGTGTAATGTTTAACGTAACCGTACTTTGCCCAGAGTTCCCAACATTTAAAGTGAATTTTTTCTCACCAAGACCCCTAACTTTTTCTTTACCATTTATCAACCACTGCATATCTGTGGAATTTAAATCCAAACCATAGGCCTCCACTGTTATTGTCACGTCTTGATTTGGTTCCGGTACCTCAGGGGAAATGTTTATATCTAACTGCTGCTTTATTTCCTTTATTTGTTGTGGAATTGGAATACTAGACGGATCCCCTACCTGTGCCTCTGTTTTGTTTATTAGAATAAAAACTAAAAATAAAACAATCAAAGAAAGTGTTGAAATAAGTAAGTGTTTGTTTTTTTTAATCATCTTATTAATTATATCACTAATTGTACAACGAAAGTAATTTTTTGTTTATAACTTTATAAATACTTTATTTTTTAGTCATAGAAATAGCTTTCTGTACTTTGTTTGCAACATGTTGCCCTCCAGGAATTCCTTCTCCAAGACCGCTAACCATAGGTCCAATTGTTAAAATTCCACTCATTACAAAAGTAGGAATAAGACTAACTCCTGGAATTACCTTAACTAAGTCACAAGTACCAACTTTCATGATGTTTTTGTAGTGAAATTTAACCCCAAATTTTCTAAATATTAAAAGCGATGCAACAGTGCTTATTGCCCATCCAATAAATGGAATTAATCCGATTATATCAAGAATTAGTAAAACAGTTAACAGTTTAAAAAAAACAGATTGGGTAATTTTTTTTTCACCAGAGCTGTTGTCAGCACCGCCTTCAGACGTGTCATTGTTTTTTGAATCAACAGAAGAATCCTGACCAAGTTGTTTACCACTCTGTAGACGCTGTTGATTTTTGGCCTGCCTTTCATTCATTAGTTATATATTAACAGATTTCAAGATAATAATATATAAAAACACCCCACTATTCATAAAATGAGCGGTGGGGTGTTTGTTTTTCTATAGAACCTTTTTTAATTTATCCATCTCCTCTTCTTTTTGTGCAGCAAGTTCTGCCTTTTCCTTTTTAATCTGTAGAACCTCTGATGGCTTAGATGTAATTATTTGATTCTCCGTATAGGATGCAATAACCTTGATTGCTACGTGTTTTAGACCAGCAAAAAACATCCCCTCCCCCACATCAGATTCAAGAAGTAAATATTTTTCTTCATCCGTTAAGTTAAATGTTTTTTGAACAATATCAATAGAAGATGGAGATTGCTTTAATAAGATTTGAATAGAAGAGTTTGAAATAATAGGAAGACCGTATGGAGACTTCAAAAAATCCTCAACGTCCTGTGTAATTGTAGCAAGTCCCAAATAATACTTTCTTCCTCTTTTTGCTAGACCAAGCAAGAATGAAGCTGTATCTTCTGATTTCATTAAGTACCATGCCTCATCAATGACCAAAAGTCTTTTCTTAAGCTCCTTTCTAATAGCGTTCCATATATAGTGCATAACAATATACATAGCAACAGGCTTCAGTTCTTCTTCCATATCTCTAAGTGAAAAAACAACAAACTTCTTGTTGATGTCTACGTTTGATGGTCTGTTGATAAAACCAGCCCATGTTCCTTTTGTGTACTTTGTAAGTCTTTGTGCTAATGACTCTCCCCCTTCCATTCCACTAAGAACAAGCTCAAAGTCTGACATAAGTGGAGGTTCTGCGGCTGCAAAGTTTGATTCAGGAGTAATATCTTTAAGGGCGTAAGTTTCTGTGATGGCTCTATCAACAACAGCATCCTCCTCTGCTGTTAATCCTCCAAGCATTATTCTAAATAATCCAACAAGGTTAATAATGTTTGATCTTAGAACGTCTGATGATGATTCCCCTTCTCTTGGAACCGGTAGGTCAAATGGATTGATGTGGTGATCTGATGTTAGGGAAATATTAAAATATCTACCACCAGTTGCTTCAGCAAGGTATTCATACTCACGTTCTGGGTCGAGTACTATAACATCTGTATCAAACATCATAGATCTAATAATCTCTAGTTTTGTTTGATAAGATTTTCCGGAACCAGCTTTAGCAAATGTTACAGAGTTGTAGTTTTCCAGTGAAAATCTATCAAAAAGAATAAGACTTGAGTTGTGTCTGTTTATACCGTAAAGAATTCCTTTATCTGATGTAAGGTCAAAAGAAATAAATGGGAAAATACTTGATAGTGGTTCAGAGTTTAATTTAGAGTGAACCCCAAGCTTGTCTTCACCAATTGGTAAAACACTTTGAAAGCCTTGTTCTTGTTGGAAAAGGGCGGGCTTAATGAAAACCAAGTTTGATTCAAGAATAGATTTTATTTCTGATTCAATTTTGTCTAATTCTTGCTCGTCTTCACCATATATAGCAATGTATAGACCTATGTCAAAAAGTCTCTCCTGTGCCTGCTGTAGCTTGTCACGCAGCTCTTCTAGGTCTTGATAGGCAGTATCTAACTTCGGATCTCTAACTAATCCCTTAGTCTCTCTCGTACTTATATCAACTTCAATATCAGCAACTTTTTTTGTAAATTGTCTAAGTACAGTAGCTGTGTCTACTGGGTGTATAAAAATCGAAATATCAAAAACCTTGTCGAGGTTAATTATTGGAGAAAACCAGTTCGATGATAAAAATCTTGGATAAGAAATAACAAAGAATGTTCTAACAATCTTCTCTCCTAAGTTGATTGTCTTTGGACTTATTTTTAAACCAGAAGGTGCGATTATGTCTTGTAGTTCTAAAACACCAGATTGGTAAATTTCCTTAGGTAGAATGGAACTAATTGGTGAAGATTCCTCTTGAGGCTTCTTTAAAAAATCTAATAGGCTCATATTATTATTTTAATTGTACTCTAAAATATAAAAAAATTCCAGATATCAACAAACCAAAACTTACTTAGACATATCTATTGGTTTTTCAACAGTACCTGGATTGAAGAGTTTGTAGAAGAACTCAATGATTTCTTCAGTTCCAAGTTGAGCGATTCTAACTCCACATCTAACAAGACCTTGTTCTACAACCTCTACTCTTTGTTGAAGTTGGCTTTTAAATTCTTCAAACTGAAGATACTCGTCATTCTCAGATTCTTTAGATGTTTTTTTACCTCCAAACATACCTCCAAACACACCCCCTTTTTTATTAAGTACAGTTGGAGAATATGGAACAACAACAAAGAAACTTTTTGTCATAATGTTTACTGACTCAGTTAGATTTCTAACGAAGTCCATGTACTCCCTTGTTTGAACCTTCATAAGTTCACTTGATTGGAATTTTATTCTATCTTCAAGAAGGTTAATATAAGGCGTAATATCTAGTCTTCTTGATTGAACAAAGATTTGTATAGAAAAGTTTATTGAATTTAAAAAGTTTTGAAACTGATAAAGAACAGACTGTTGTTCTTCAGGAGACTTCAATGCAAAGTTAATAGAAGAAGCAAGAAGAATAGCCCTCATAGAACCATCTTTTAATATAACAATTCCATCTCTAACTTCTTTTATAGGGACAAAATCTTGTGTAGGTTTTGAAAAATTTTCTTGATTTGATGCCATTTTATTAATTATATTTTTATTTTATCATTAACCCCCATATCAAAGTTGTCCTTACTTTTATCTTTTATATTCTCATTGATATCTAAGCTCCATGCCAAATCCTTAAGTCTGCTTGTGGATGCCCCAATCTTAGGTACGGGGGCAATCATTGTCTTTTGTGAAGTTCTTAATTGCTGAGTAGGTTTATCTATTTTTTGATACGTGTAAAGACGGTTTGATATAATAAAATAGAAGGCTGCTTCCACGGCGTCTATAAAAGGTCTTTCATTTATCTTATAGAAAGCCAAAGCAAGCGAGGCTCCAGCAACAGGTGCGATTATTAGTATTGCCAAAAGAAACGGAAGCATTTTGTATACAGCAAAAGAGATACCAGCTCCTCCAATTAGATATACGAACTGCTTAAAAGTAAGTGGGCCAAATAGTTTTGTTTCCTCCTCAATAAATTGTGGTGTTTGATATCTCATTTATCAAAACAATTATATCATGACAATTATTCTACGTCTTCTTTTACAGTTGTCTCCTTCTGAATATTCATTAAATTACGTTTAATTTCTTTAATTATCATCTGATCAAGTTCTGCGGCAATCTTTGTTGCCTCTTCTTTTGAAAGATTTAACTTTGATTTCATCTCAGAAATGATATCTTCAGATTCAATATCTCCAAAAATAAGTTTTGCTAATAATTCCTCTAACATAGAAGACTGATCAATGTGTAGTTTATGTTCCTTTGAAATTAAAGCTAGTGATTTATCATAATCGCTAGCTTTAATTGCTGTTTTGAAGCTTTCAGGAAGCTTGTTAAATTGTTCTGTGTTTCTTTCTATGGATGTTGCTGTCATGTTTTTAATTATTCAATTGATTTATAGGTACCTACATCTCCTCCCTATATGGATCTACCTTATAATATGTTGATTTTACTGGTTGAATCACAGTTTCTGTTAATTTTGCTTCAAGTTGTCCTTCTTTGTTTGGTGCAGGTGTTGTATCGGTTGGTGTTGCTGTGTTTTGAGGATTCTTTATAATATTTGAGGACTCATTAGTTAAACCATCGACTGAAAGCTGATCATGAGGCCCTACAGCCGTCAGTGTTGTGGTAGTTTGTTTGTTAAAACTAGAAACCATTGAGGACGTAGCTGGTGTTGGATTTTCAATTTCTTTCAGAATGTCTTCTGCTGTTTCTGTGATGTTGTGAGTTGAATACTTGTCTTCAGTGTTTGTTGCATCCTCTTGTCCTTCAGTGTGTAATTCTATTCCTGTTTCGATAATACCCTTAAGGTTGTTTGGTACTAGTATTGTTCTGTCTATTTCACTGAATATGTGTCTGGCTTCATCTTCAACTAAGACTTCATTAGAAACAGATTCAAATAATTCTTGCTTTGAGGAAAAACCAAGAGCTACCAACCTAACGGCCAAACCAATTGCGTTGATAGTTTCTGCTGGCTTAATACTATTATAATTGATGATACTAATGAAATCATCATCATAATCAAGTAAAAGAAGTTTTTTTTGTAACTCTGCAGGCAGTAAATTCATCTTGTCTATAAATTCTTGTTCTGTAAATGTTGTCATAATTATACTTTAGGTTTGTTTTCTTCAGTGACTGTTCTAAGTTTTTGTTGCATTGCTATATCTTCAGACCTTTTTGCCAAAGCTTTTTGTTGTTCAACAAGATTTTTAATATCAGTCCTCTTTTGAGAAGCTATTGTGTGGGACGCTTGCATAGCCCCAAGTTTTTGAGTTGCAGCAAGTAGCATTGATGGATCTCTTGTGTTCTTAATCACCCCTGCATATCTCTCCATGTTCTTTTCCATTGTTGCTATTGTTTTTGATAAGGTATCAATTGGAGCCTTTGATTCTTGAACAAGCTTTCCAATCATTTCTGGTGTTACCTCTTTTTTTGCATCACTTGCATCAGTTATTTCTTTCATTATATCCTCTGTTTTTTTGGCTTCATCGGGGTGTAAATTTTTAAGGGCCCCAGACGCCTTCATTGAAGAGATTAAAGCTATCGCTCCAGTAGATATTTCTTTTTGATTTTTTTCTACCGTTGCGGCACTGACCTCTTTGTCTTTACTTTTAGATTCAGATTTATTCATAAAATCCTGTCTAGCTTGTTGAGCCCCCTTATTAAATCTCATTGAGGCGTTTTCGTTACCTTCACCCACTCCTAATTGTTTCCTTTGTGCCATCTCCCCGGCTTCTGTTTGGTTTTTCTTTCTATCATCAAAAGCTTTTAAGCTTTCGTTTCTACCTCTGATAAGCTCTCCTGTAACTGCATTTTTAACTAAATCCCCTCTTGCTTGATACATCTTTTTGTCATCAGCAACTCTAGATCTATATGTTGAAGTTCCACCAAGTTTTGCTTGAGCAAGTTTGTCTGCGCCCTGAAGAAGTATAGGTGCATTTCTTGCTATAAAAGCATTTTTAGATGCCTTGTCTGCTATGTAACTAACTGGAGCTGCCGCTCTGTTTATTGCAAACTTCTTTGCACCTGAACTAGCACTCTTTCCCCAGCTTTGCATTGTCTTAGACCCTGTTGCACCTAAGGATGACGCTACAGTAAGGCAGGCAACCAACATGGCAGATAGTAACAAGAAGAATACTATAGATTGCATACCACTTGCGCTCTCGTTAGCAAGCAAGGACAGCAAGTTTGTAACATGATTACTTCCTCCCCAAATCATTTTTAATGTAATAAACATTAAAGCCATGTAGACGGGTGCAAACAAAACATTACTATTGAGTTGTTTCCACCATTTATCGGACAAGAATTTTGTACCAGGTAGCACGTTTGCTGAAAATGCGATTGGTGAGGTAATTATAAGAATAATTAATATAAGTACCCTTACCATAAACATTAAGGAAGCAGCAAAGAAAATAAAAGACAGGATTAGTATGAAGACAGATCCACCAAGACCAACAAGAGTCATCTTCCAAGGGTCAATAATAGCAGCCTGACCAGTTCCAGCTGCAGCAACACTTCCTCCCCCAGTTACAGCCGGATTGTTTCCTTGTGTTTGTGATGAAGAAGCCGTACCAAGTCCTTTATTGGCTTGGCCTACACCCCAAATTGTCTGCAAACCAAGTGCATTCATTATTCCAAGAGAAAGGTTTTGATTTGTTGTAGTAGAAGCTCCGCCTGGTGCTCCAGCTGATCCTAAGGACGCAAACTTATCTGCATCGACCATTATTTGCTTATAGAAAACAAGGGCTGTCATATTACTTAGATCTATTATAATTTCAGTAAAGAACATACTAAAGTTAATTAAAAAAGCTGCAATAACCAATTTTCCAAGTAATTGCTTGTAACCATATCCACTTATTTGAAGTATTGTAGCTATAGATATGTAAACAAGAATAAGTATGAAGAACAAGTTAATAACATTTCTAAAGGTCTCCCATCCATATTGTATTGCGGCAAAGCTGTTAACAATATCTCGCATGGAAAGGCTCCATGCAATTGTCCAATCAAACATCAGTGCTGCAACCCAAAGAACCCAAGATGTTAAATATAGTATTTCATATGATACGATTGCAATACATCCAGGGATATTCAATGTTGGAATGACGCCGGATCCACCTAGACAAAAAATAACCTGACCTTGAAGTTGTGCAGCAGTAGCTTCTTCGGTTGTAGCACCAAGACCAAGGTTTGTCTTAAAGGCTACTTTTGCTTGTGCAATTGATAAAGCAAGTTGTGTTCTTTGGCTTTGATTGCCTGCATTCGCATCATTATTTAGACCAATAAGTTGTTGTTCTAAAGGTAATATAGTGTCATATAACTTTGACATCTCTGGAGTCATCAATGCTTTTTTTTCAGGGGTCGCCGCATTGTATAGTTCGCCATAGTTAGTTGAGAACCACCCTACTGGTGCTGTACTTATTTGGCCATTAGAGTCTTTAACAATCCCAGACTCCTGCTGTGTTGCAGCTTTAACTTGGTCATCGAACGGACTAGCCGATACCACTTTATTGTGTGTTAAAAATAAGAATAAAAACACCACCACTAAAGAAACTTTTGTTTTTATTGTTGTGTTTTTAAACAGATTCATTCGTTAATATTATATACCATCTTTAAAAAAATAATAAGTTGTTTATTAACCATTTTGGTTATTTTTAACTTACACATTATCCCTATCTAAACGTTGACCAATATGCTGATAATCCTGTGTTGTTTGGCCCATGAAGAACACCATATTTTCTTACTAAGTTGGCCATAATTCCTACGGCAATTCTAATGTTGTTATATGGATCTTCTAGGTCATCGTATGTCATATTTCCTGTGCCCAAATCTCCGGGTGTTAGACTCATTAATCCCACTGAATATGTGGTACCATTACCAATCTTTGTCTCCTGGTATCTTGCTGGTTTTGCTTGACCACCAGATTCTTTTTGTGCTATTGCTGCCATTATACTTAAGTATCCTTGAACTGATGGTACCCCGCCTGAAAAATATGTTGAAGCATCACTAACTGGTAGGTTGGCTATACCCGATGCAACCAATTGTTGTACGGCATAGGTATTCCAATCGTTATTAGAAAAAGTGGCACCACTCAATATTTGCTGAAGAAGAGGCCCTCCGGAAGTACCTATAGTTCCACCTTGCCCAACTGGGCCTGTAGGTATATTTGCAGCATTATAAGCTGTTGCGTTGTTTGCTACTATATTATAATAGTCTGATTGAACAGCGGCTGTTGGGGCCTGTCCAGTTACGCTTTCAAGCGTCTTGCTCAACGCTATCTTTATCAGGTTGTTCACAATCGCATCAACCATTTGATCAAATTTTTGAGCTGATACAAGTCTGTTTTTTGGTATATTTAGTGTTGTAGACAGCGAATCAGCAATCATTGATCCCGGTGTTAGTGTGTCACAAGGGTTTGTTTTGCTTTCTGGCTTGCTTTCATCTTTACATTTTTTGTAACTAAGAAACCCTCTGTTTATTGAAAGGTCAAGTCTTGCTGTGTTATTTTTGACAGCAACTCTTTTGCTCATCTCTTCCCCTGCGTTTATATATGAATAATACTTATTGTTCTGAGGTTTTGTTAAAGCAATCCAATCCGTAGGGGTTGTTATTGAATATTTTCCTGACTGCATTGCTGTTTGCTGCATTTGTGATAGTGAACAAGACTGTATAGACTTTCCGTTTGTTAAATTAGAATAACTACCAGCTAAACCTGTTGCAATTACAACTCTAAATGGCTTACAGACATCTATACCTGTTTCATTATACGCAACCTCTCTAATAAATTGTGCTGCTGTTTGGTCTGCTAATCCCTTAAAAAATTGCTGAGGGTTTCTGATAAAGGCAGGGTTTCCTTTGAATCCTGAGTTTGCCCATTGAATTGTTGAATTAACAATATAATCTATTACTGTGTTTACAATACAGTATGCAATTCCATCCCAACTTATTCCAGTTTGAACACCAAAAATAAATATACCATTTTCAGCATTTAATTTAGCTTCCTGGTTTCTTGCTGACTCCGTTAGTGCGTTTGTTGATGGTACATTTAACAAACGTTCTGCAACACCCATTGTTCCTCCTTTTAAGGCGCCTATTCCAGCTGAAATGGCGCTTGTCATTAGTTTTGCAAGCATTTGACCACCAACGCAAGCTCCAGTTGATGTTACAGAGGATGCTGCTCCACCTGGTGCGGCCGCCGTTGTTCCAGTATTACTTTTATTTGCTGAAGCGTTACTGGCCCCACTTTCATCAACAATTGTTGCTTTTGGTGCACCCTCTGTAACTACTGTTGCTTTTGGAGCTCCTGCTGTGTCTACTTTGGTTTGAGTTGATGCAGCTGGTGGTTCAGGAGCTAGATTTAAAAGTGGGTTGTCCGTAAGATTTGTTTGAGCACTGGCGACACCCAAACTAAAAATTAAAAAAGCTAAAGAAAAAAATATTACTATGCCAATTTTTTTTCCACCATCTTTTTTGCAAATATTGCTGTCTTTTGTTTTGTTCATTTTTAATTGTTTAGTTGGAGTTCCATATCACCCCTATTTCATTATTGCTAAAAATTATACCATTCTTTTTAAAATACTTACTAATATTTATAAACATTTGATCGTTTTCGGCTCCTGCTTCCTTGGCTGATTTAACACCAAGAAGAGATTTAACAGGATCTTGACTTTGCATGTCTATTAATCTAAATGAGTCAGCTAGAACTTGAAAATTATTTACAACTGTTAGATGATACGAAGAAAGACCGATTGGACATTTAATTTTGAGTAATTCCTTGCTTATATTCTCATAAACATCCGCCAATGCTGCTAAGCTATTTGAGTATTTTTGTTGATTCTGTGCGACTAAGTTTAAATTTCTGGTATATATTTCCGCAAAATTATTTCCATAAAGTCTCAAATCCTCACTATCAGACCTCTCGGTTAGTGTAATATTATTAAAATTATACTTAAGCCTTGGCATGTCTGAACCTGACATTTGACCTAAGGCATTCTGGGCTATGTCTGCTACGGTTAGATCAGAGTTTCCTGCCTCTTGATTAACATAGTCAGAATAAACTTGTTTTGCCATTCTCGCTGTTGCTGAATCACTATCTGTTATTGTGAATGGATCAACTTGGGGTAACAATGCTTCAAGTGAATTGTTTGAATTATCTATGGCTGTTAAAATTCTGTTGGTTGTAGGGTCCTCTTTTTCCCCCGTTATGTCAAAAACATCAGAAATTTTTGGTCGCTTATTTAAGTCTTGCTGATTTTTAATATCTGCAATTCTGTAAGATAGAACTCCAGCTAGAATTGAAATACATATCGCACCAAGTATTAAAACTTTATTATGAGAATTAGAATTTTTCACTAGTAAAGTATATCAAGAGATGATAATTTTTTCCACTGTTCTAATGTTAATGTTTCAGATCTTGCGTCACTTTTTATATTACACACCTCTAATGCTTTTTCAGCATCAATAAAAATATTATGTTCTTTTAAATTGCTCTTCAATAATTTTCTTTTGTGTGCAAAACCAGCGTGTAGGATATCAAAAAACCTTTTTTCTTTTTTAGAACTTTCGTCAAATGTTTTTTTTGAAATATTATCAATTAATAGTATTGCGGAATCAACTTTTGGCGATGGAACAAAGGCACCTTTTGGAACCTTGCCAATTATTTTTGGATCGCCAATTGCTTTCACGGCGATAGACAATAGGCTTCCTTTTTTATCACGAGAAATTATTCTTTCTGCAACTTCTTTTTGTACTAAAACCACAGCTCTTTCTGGATAAATATCACCACCAATAATATTTCTTATAATTGCACCTGTTATGTAATATGGAATATTTGCAATCAAACTGTAATTACCTTTTGTAAGACCAATTGAATTTAAATTTACTTTTAAAATATCATCATGAACAATTTCCATTCTTTTGTTTTTAATTTCATCAGCAAATTTCTCAGTAAGTATTGGAATTAGCCTATCATCCATCTCAATTAGAATTATTTTGCTTGCGGGGGTTTTGATTAGTCTTTCGGTTAATGAACCCATTCCAGGGCCAATTTCAAGGACTGTCTTATCCCTTAGGTCACCAGCACCCTCAATAATTTGATTGAGTGCCTTTTGGGACTTTAAAAAATTTTGACCAAGAGATTTTTTTGCAAACACAGAATCCTTCATTGTTTCCCCCACTGGCTCACCTGAAGAAATGAAACCTTCTTGTTCTGTTTGTTTTGTGAGTCTTCTTCTGTTGTTTTTTAAATTTGGATTTTTCATTTGAAATATATTTTTCTGCTTGAAACTCTTAATTGATTTACAATATTTAAGATCTAGAAATCTATAAAAATAGATTTTATTCCCCCAGATATTTCCTGATCATGTCTCTCGATAAGTGTATCACTAATGTCCTTTATAAACTCAGATGGTAAATTGATTTGTTTGCTTCCAAAGATTGTTCTCATGTTAGCGTAAGATAAATAAAGTTTTGTGCGAGCACGGGTTAAGGCAACATAAAATAATCTCCTTTCTTCCTCTTGATCTTCTCCGGATTTTCCTTCTGATGATCTACCACTTGGAAATAAATCTTGCTCCAGTCCGGTTATAAAAACATAATCAAACTCTAGACCTTTGGAAGCGTGAACGGTCATAAGTTTCACACCTGTTCCGTTATTTTTTGCAGTCTTTTCATTTAAAGAATCTTGATCACTAGCGAGCACGGCATCTTCGATAAGTTTTTCAATTCCCTCTTTTCCTGGCATGTCATCGTATCTTGTAGCAAGTGTTACTAATTCTCTAATGTTTCCAACTCGGTCTTCTTCTTTATCATTCTCTGCTTTGAGTGCTGCCTCTATTCCTGTTTTTTCAATAATAAATTTTATTGCAACCGATGGTCTTTGTGTTTCAATTTGGTTCTTAATACTGGATAGTAATGCGTAAAAGTTATCAACCTTAAGTTTTGTTGCAGAAGGAAGTCCCGCTGTTTGATCAGCCATTATCTTAATGAGCGTCACCTTTCCGATTCCTCTTACTGGGGTGTTTATTATTCTCTTTATATCAGCAAGACTTTCTGGATTAAGTGCTGCTCGTGCGTAGGAAATAACATCTTTAACCTCCCTTCTTTCAAAGAATCTTGTTCCTAGGAGTTGGTAATCTATGCCTTTTCTAAGAAAAGCCTCTTCAAGAGCACGCGACTGTGAGTTTGTTCTGTATAAAACGGCTATTTTTTCCGCTTTTTTGCCTTCAGCTATTAAATCTCTAGATGTATTGGCTACATGATTTGCTTCATCGTTCTCATCATAAGCGTTATATAGGGTTATTAATTCCCCATCCTCATTGTTTGTGAACAGATTCTTGTCTTTTCTAAATATGTTTTTCTTAATTATTTCATTTGCTGCAGAGAGTATCGTTTTTGTGGATCTATAGTTTTCTTCAAGTAAAATAACCTTAGCTTCTGGATAATCAGTCTCAAATTTCATAATGTTCTTTATATTGGCCCCTCTCCAGCTATAAATAGCCTGATCAATATCCCCGACTACGGCAATATTATGTTCAGGTCCTACCAAAAGACGAGCAAGCTCATATTGAATACCATTTGTATCCTGATATTCGTCAATATGAATAAATTTGAATCGATTCTGATACATAGCCCTAATTTCAGGCTTTGTTTTAAGGAGAACAGCCGCTTTATATAATAAATCGTCAAAATCAAGAGCTTTTTCTTTAAAAAGTGCCTCAGCATATTTTTTCCAGACCGCTGTTACTATCGCCCCAAAATGATCTTCTCCATTTACCGCTTCATACGCCCCAATAGATGAAAAATTGCTCTTTTCTCTTGAAATTATAGACATTATTTTATTAGGTTCAACCATTTTAATGTCATAACCAAGTGAGTTTACGGCCTCTCTTATGGCTTGTTTGGAATCACTTTTGTCGTAAATTGTAAAATTACGAGGAATGCCAATTGCGTCACCTGACTCTTTTAATATATTTAGACAAAGGGAGTGAAATGTTGATACGAAAGGCTTTGAGAAGTTATGAATAGGTAGATTCATCTCTCTGCTGCTTCCAATTAAATGTTCCACACGCTCACGCATTTCCTTAGCGGCTTTATTTGTAAAGGTAATAGCGAGAATTGATTCAGGGGAAACACCGTTTTCTATTAAGTTTAGAATTCTGTGTGTAACGGTTTTTGTTTTGCCAGCCCCAGCCCCAGCCAATATAAGTAGAGGTCCATGTAGTGTTGTGACTGCCTCTTTTTGCATTTCATTTAGACCGGTTAATGCTTGTGATTGTGTTTGTGGATGCATTTTTAATTTGAATTTATTTTTACGATTATTTACTTTTATTTTTAGTATAAATACTATATCACAAAGCTGGCTAGTACCCTTTTTTTATCTCGTTTGACCTATTTTTACTATTGTGTTGGTCTTAATAAAACCGTTGACTTTGATTCAAAATATCTCTAACATATATAGGTACACAGTTTGTTCTAACTAATAATGCTTTATTTTAAGCCCTATTATACCCAGAGAAATTCTATCAATTAATCTAAAGTTATTTTAATAACCCCTCAAGACCTCGATCCTAAAAACAGACCTACAGAAATTCTGCGTCATAAAAAAGGACGAGCGATAGAAAAGGTCACAAAAACATCAATAATTTTGCTTGTTTTGACCGTAATGATATATCCGTTTTATGCTAAAGCGGATGTTTTTGGTGTTTTGGATTGGGTAAAGTCTGGTATTTTAGGTAATTCACAAAACAAGGTTCTTTCTTCAAACGCTGTGGCTGTCACAGAAGAGGCTTTGGCATACCCTGAATTAAATATAAACAACATAAATCTGTTGGAGGCGGCGAACAGTGCTGAGGTGGCTGGTGCTAATGCGGCTCAAGATAAGTCTATTGTTGATGGCTATGCTGTCACAAATGAAAACAGCGCCCTAGATGGGTCTCTTGTTGATGAAGGAAACAACTCTGATCAAATTAGTCTTTACACAGTTAGAAAAGGAGATACTATCGCGCTGGTTGCCAAAATGTTTGGCGTTACATCAAATACTATCTATTGGGCAAATGATCTAAAATCAGGAACTGAACTTAAACCAGATCAGGTAATTGTTATTTTACCAATCACCGGTATTAAATATACAGTAAAGAAAGGTGATCATGTAGAAGATCTTGCTAAGAAATTTAAGTCAGATGTTGCTGAAATCATAAGTTACAACAACATAGACCAGTCTGCAGGTCTTATTGTTGGCCAAGAGATTATAATTCCAAACGCTGAAATTGAAGTGGTTCCAACCAAAGTTAAACCCTCACCAAAACCATCTTCAAATTTAGCTGGGTATTTTAAAAGACCAGTCAACGGTGGTGTTAGAACCCAAGGTCTTCATGGACACAATGGTGTAGACCTAGCCTCATTTGGTGGGGCTTTCGTTCCAATATTAGCGGCTGCTGAAGGAACTGTCATCATTAGTAAAAATAGTGGTTGGAATGGAGGTTATGGGGATTATGTGGTTATCAAGCACGCCAATGGAACACAAACTTTGTATGGTCACTTAAGTTCAACATCAGTAAGCGCAGGATCACATGTTAACAAAGGTCAGCAAATAGGAAGAATGGGAAACACAGGTCAATCAACAGGAGTTCACTTGCACTTTGAGGTTCGTGGAGGGAGAAATCCATTCTAATATTCACCAAGCTAACCCTTCTTTATAATTTAGAGTGATGAAGTTCTTGTTTTACAACCTCTGGCTTACCAGAGGTTGTTTTTGTAGGAGAAGGCTTCAATTAGATGTTTCTTTTGGATAATAAGTTTTTGTTTTGAATCAAGTTCTGTATTCCTGGTTTGCAACTGCATACTAAGCAAGTTTGACTCAATATAGTCTATTAGACAAATGGTTTCTGTTATATCCTTGATTTGTTTTATAGCTCTCATGGAAAAACTTCTTCGCTCTGAATTCTCATCAAGTAGTTCTGATTCAGTATCGTTCCATAAAAAAGCGACGCTCATTTTGTTAAAATGATTTATGGTTTTTGTCATTTGATAACCCATAAGGCCATTTGGCGCCTTTAGTGTTTTTTTATGGTGATTAACCTCGTGAGGTAAATTTATAGATACATGAAAGCGCTCCAAAAAAGGTTGTGATACTTTTTGTTGATAGATACTAATTTTGTTTCCATTGCAAATGCAGTCTTTTTTTGGTATACCTCTGTTACCACAGGGACACAGGTTCATTGCGCAAACACACATAATTTTACAAGGTAATGTGACAGTATTACCTGTTCTGTTGATTTGTATTATCCCCTGTTCAAGGGGTTGTCTCAGGGATTCAATAATATTTTTGTTGAATTCAGGTAGTTCATCAAGAAATAAAATTCCTTTGTGAGCCTTTGTAATTTCACCTGCGTTTATAGGACTCCCTCCTCCGATGATTGAGGAATAACTACTTGTATGATGAGGGGATCTAAAGGGTCTCTCTAGTTTGTTGTGTGTGGAAAGTACTTCTATATATTCATCCGGTTTTAGGGTGGGAAGAAGTTGGTGCATACTTCTTGCTAGCATTGTTTTACCAACACCAGGCGGCCCCGCCATTATTATGTTATATCCGGCACACATTGATATTAAAATAGCCCTTTTTGCCTTTTCCTGTCCAACAACAGAATCAATCTCATAAATTATGTCAGTACAAGTGCTGTTGCTTGCATTTGCATTACTAGCACCGTTGCTTATATTTGTAATGAGGTTTTTTTCCATCAACACCCCCTTACTATCATTTTCTTTGTTCTGTACCCCAGTATTTAGAAATACTATTAAGTCCATTAAATAGGTAAATTTATGAATTATTATTCCCTCAATGCTTAATTGTTTAATTAGGTTGGTCTGTTTATCTTCAAAATTGCTATATAAAATAACTGGATTTACTCTACCGGTTTGTTCCTTGTGAAGTGAACTAATGATGGAGGCTAGAGAATTATTTTGCTTGATAGATCCATCTAAGCCAAGTTCTCCAATAAAAATTGAGTTTTCTAAAGCTTTTTTGTTTACAGCTCCAGAGGCAGCAAGATAAGCAAGGGAAATAGGAAGGTCTAATAATACACCTTCTTTTTTAATACCGGCAGGAACAAGTGAGACTGTTATTTTATGATTTTTTGTTTTTGGAGAGGAAAAACCGCTGTTTTTAATAGCAGAAATTATTCTTTCCCTGGATTCTCCAATACACTTATCAGCTAAACCTACAATTAAAAAAGAAAAAAGACCTCTTGAGATGTCTAATTCAACATCAACAAGTTGGCACAAGATTCCCTCTTGGGTTATTCCTTTGCAAGATATATACAATTTTTATATGAGACAGGTTAAAAAATACCAGAAATCCAAGGATATAAAAAGACAAATACTGTTATAAAAATATCAAGAAAACAAAACTATTTCATGTGTTCCTTGCAAGTCCTAGCCTCAGGAAGAACATCTAATCTATCTTCTTCTATTTCAGTCTGGCACACTTCACACAGACCATATGTGTTTGATTGTATCTTAAACAATGCTTCTTTTATATCAATAATATTCTTTTCTAAATCAGAAGTGATGGAGACATTTGATGCGTAATTCTCAATAGATTCTGCAACGTCTTCCCTGTCTGCAGTATCCTCACCTGTTTCTGTTTGAATAGCTTCCCATGTTGTTCCATTTTCTTTTTGGGATATTTCTTGTATTTCTTTTTCCAGTCTAGTTAATTCATTTTCTAATTTGTTTTTGTATTTTTGTATATCTAAGTTCATTTGTATATTGTATCAAATAAGGTATAAAGTTTCTATAAAGTAATTATAAAATAAAACAGAAGTTTTTATAAAGAAATAATACTGTCGTTGCCACCCAAATGACCAAAGACGATTACCTTGTTATTTTACCTGATGTAAGTCTGTAAATAATCTCACGAAGTGATTGTTCGCTTGTTGCGATAATGACAGTATCTTTATTGAAAAAGGTATAAAAGAACGCAATATTACCATTTTGTCTATACAAAACCCTTGTGTCATTATTAGAAATTATTTTATCAACAAAACCTGTATCATATTCTGTTTTTATAACGGTATCTGTTGTTGATGGTGTTGGTGTTGTTGAGGTAGTTGATGCTGATGTGATGTTTGTTGGTGCTACAGATATAGAATCTTTATTTACTAGTAGTTCTCCCAAGTCTGCATACATGCTTTTTTCCCAATCTAACATTCCAGCAAATACAGAGTCGTAATTTGATGATTTTAGGATAATAAAAGGCTCACTTGTGTCGTAAGAATAATATCCGAAGACATATTCTTTCCTAATATTTCTAACAAGTATGTCGGGTGCGCTAGGTGCAATCAGGTTTAAAAAATCAGAGGCAGATATTTGTGTGGTACTTGCCCCCTCTTGATATGTAAAGATAAGAGACTTCATCTTGCCTGTTGGGATTTTCACTGAAGATATTTCTTTGGAAATATCTTTGTATATGTTGGCTTTTGTCTTATTGTTAACCGGTAAGGTTACGTTTTGTTCGGAGTACAGAATACCATTCACAACCTGTTCTGTGGGGTTTGCCTGGTTGCTTACCTCTTGTGGAGTTTTTGCTAAGTTTAAACCCAGGTATGCAAGCGCTCCAATTATTATTATGCATAAAAATATTACACCTAACTTAATCCCGATATGGTTGTTTGTATCTTGTGCGTTTCTATTATTGTTTTCCTCTTCATGCGCCTTTTTGCTGTTGGCCATAACAATTTTACCAATAGAAAAATTTCCCTTCGATGATTCTGCCGCCATATCATCTTTGAATGTGTGAACGGAACTAGTTTTATAAGGTGTATCGTTTTTTTTCTGAGATAATACATCTTGTATGTGGACTAGCGGTTTTGTGTCGCCTTCTTTTTTTGAAGGATCGTCAGCGTTGGTACTAAGTCTAGTTGGCATGACGTTAATCCCTGCAGATCCCCTATCTGCATTTGGATATAATCGTGCTGGTTTTTGTTCTATTGGATCCATTAATATTATTATATATCAAATTTTGAATCTGGTCTTTCTTCAGGGTCAAAAAAATCAAAATCCTTTCTTGTGTTTGTGGTAATAGGTTTGTTTTCGTTAGAGTTTTTTGATTGTTTTTTTGGTGCAGGATTATTCTTTGGTCTCGTTTGAATCTCTTTATTAGGTCTCTCTTGCCTATTACCCCTCTCTCCGGTGTTTTGTTGTGAGTTCTGCATCATAACGTATTTTGAAGGACTGTCACACATGTCGATAAAGTCATCAGCTACTTCCTTTAGTTTTTGAGAAGAAGATTTTCCAAAAGAAATAACTTCTACTTGGCAACCCTCGTTTGTTTGTAGATATTCAACTAAGGGACAAAAATCTCCATCGCCAGAAGCAATAATAACTGTATCTAATTTTGGTGCTAGTTTAATTGCATCCACCGCCAAACCTACATCCCAATCCCCCTTTTTTGCTCCCCCACTAAAAATTTGAAGATTTTTAGTTTTCGTTTCTATCCCTAGCTTACCAAGTGCATCAAAAAAATTGGTTTCATCACCACTTTCTGTTGTTATAACGTAGGCTATCGCTCTTATTAATGATCTACCCGCTACAGCTTCCTTCATTATTGCCCCAAAGTTTACTCGCGCATGATAAAGATTCTTTGCGCTGTGATAAAGATTTTGTGTATCAATAAAAACTCCAACACGTTGTTGTTTGTGTTTAATTACTGTCATGTCTTAAATTATGCTTAAAATGAACCATTTAATATGGTCTAAGTGTGTTTTATTAAAATACCATGAGCCCAAATGAAACTATTTATAAAAATTATTTAAAAATTGTCCTAATGTTGACTGGGTAGCTTATTTAAAAAATATAGAATCTGACGGAGTTTGTAAAATATATAAAGACGAAAGCGTTTTTATATATTGTCTAGACTAGATGCTTAGTTGGCTGACTTTTTCTTTAAATCAAGTTTCTTGATTACAACATCGTATCTAGCAGAGTTCTTTTTTTGCAAATACTTTAGAAGTGTTTGTCTGTCTGCAACCATTTGAAGAAGCCCTCTTCTTGAGTGGTTATCTTTAGCATGAATCTTAAGGTGTTTTGTTAATTCTTCAATTCTTTTACTTAAAATTCCAATCTGTGCCTCAGCGCTTCCTGTATCAGTTGCGTGAATCTGCACTTCTTTTATAATTTTTTGTTTCTTTGTCTTGGTTAACATGGTTTTGAGATAATATCACAAAAGAACATTGCAGGCAAGTGTTTTTGTGTGTTCAGGGCTATTCTCAGTAGTCTTGTTGGTACAATAGGTTTGTACAGTCTAATATAGGTGATATAATTTAAGCATGTCGCACAATAACTCTGTTGATGATAAGTTTGGTGGCCAGACCGATGTAAAATCGAGTTTGGGGACTTTAAAACGCCACTTTTTAGAATATACAGAGATTGAAAAAGGTAGGAGTTTAAAAACAGTCGATAACTATAATCGATATCTCGATCTTTTTCTAGAATTTCTTAAATCAGATTGCCCATCAGACATAACTGAGGAAAAACTAAGAGAATACAGGCTTTTCCTAAACAGGCGTTCATTTGCAACAAAAACAGGCACTAGTTTTATTAAAAAAAGGACTCAAAACTACTACCTTATTGCCTTAAGGGCTTATTTAAAGTATATGGCTAAAAGAGGTCTACAGATATTATCTCCTGATAATATAGAGCTTGCTAAGGTCCCGGAGAGGCAAATTGACCATATTTCAATAGAAGAGCTCGAAAGAATACTGAAATCTCCAGATAATGAGAAAGATGAAAAAAAGAGGCTAAGAGATAAGGCTATAATGGAGCTTCTGTTTTCAACAGGGCTTCGTGTCTCAGAATTATGTTCCGTGCCCAGGGATCTTGATTTGAATAAAGACGAATTCTCAATTAGAGGTAAGGGAGACAAGGTCAGAGTGGTTTTTATGTCTGAGACAGCAAAACAGGCGTTGAGGGAGTATTTAAAGAAGCGAGTTGATATTACAAGTGGATTGATGTTTGATATAACACCAAGGTCTGTTGAAAGACTTGTTAAACACCATTCAATAAGTGCTGGGGTTTCCAAAAAAGTAACACCTCACGTTATAAGACACAGCTTTGCAACAGATTTATTGCAAAATGGAGCCGATTTACGCTCTGTGCAAGCTCTTCTGGGGCATGCAAGTATTGTCACGACACAAATATATACACACGTAACAGACAAACACCTAAAAGACATACACAAAAACTTTCACGGACGTAAGGAGAAGAATGATTAAAAATAATGTCTTTAATAAAATGAAAAAACAATTAAGTATAATTTCATGGAACGTAAATGGTTTAAGAGCTATACACAGAAAGGGGTCTTTTGAGTTAATTATGCAACAGAACACAGATTTTATGTGTATGCAAGAGACCAAGGTACACGTAGATCAGTTAGATGAAAAAATACTAAACCCTAAAGGTTACGTTAGTTATTTTGATCATTCTAAACTCAAAAAAGGATACAGTGGAATAGCAATATATATGAAGGACATATTAACAACTCCAAATAAAATTGAGTATGGGTTTGGAATACCAAAGATGGATCAGGAAGGTAGAATGATATGTTTGATTTTTGATAAGTGGGCACTAATTAACTGCTATTTTCCAAATGGAGGGGGCGCCCCAGAGAGATTTCAGTATAAACTTGATTTTTACAAAGAATTTTTGAAATACTGTAAAAAGCTTACAAACAAAGGCTTAAGTGTTGTTTTTTGTGGTGATGTTAATGTGGCTCATGAGGAAATAGACTTAGCTAGACCGAAACAAAACAAAAAAAGTATAGGATTTTTACCTGAAGAGAGAATTTGGATTGATAAATTCATTGAAGCTGGGTATGTAGATGTTTTTAGGGAGTTACACCCACATAAAATAGACGCTTATACTTGGTGGGACATGAAAACGTTTGCTCGAGAAAGAAACGTTGGATGGAGAATAGATTATTTTTTTGTATCGAAGAAAATTATGAATCAAATAAAATCATGCACAATAGAAGATGATTTTACAGGTTCAGATCACTGCCCAGTAAAATTAGTTGTGGATAACTTATTTCAGTAGAATAATTAAATAATTTCACAAAATATTTAACACTAGAATGTCCTTTATCATAGCGGTCAGAATGAAATAATAAATAAATAAAAAGTTATCCACAAGAATTTACGATAATGTCCTTTACATGTCTTTAATATGAATTAGAATAAAGGACAGATGAGCGGCCCAACATCGGGTCAAATAGTTCTTTGAGGAAGTCTTAATGATACGGATTGGTTGGTAATAAAGGACATTTTAAATTCTCCCAAAATTAGCTTAGTGAGCTCTAATCTGGGCATCACATTTAAATGGAGAATACAGGACTTACACTGGCCTACCCCATAATCATAGAGACAACCCACAACAATTAAATAAATATCTCAATTTTCTCAATCGTTTCTACTTGTTTCGTTTCCCACACTTGTTTCGAGGGCCTTAGTACGGCCGCATCATAATAACTATAACCTTGTTGCGTCCAGTACTGAGGCTCTTTCTATAAAGAGTTTTACATTTTAAAAAACTAACAAAAATACCGCCTATAGAGCGGTATTTTTGTTAGTTTGTATTTATTGAGTATGCACCTTATTGTCTAGTTACTTGTTTTGAATTTGGGTAATGGTTAAACTCTATCTAATATCGTGCTTTTTTCTGATTTCCTCTATTTGCTCATTTTCTAGGTCTTTTTTTCTTAATACCCCCTTTTCAGATAGTTCCTTGAGTTGTTTCATGGGAAACATAGAAATTTCTATAGCCCTTTTTGTAAGGTACTCTTGTGTGTTAAGTTCTGGTTTCTCTAGAACCTCCTCAAGTAAAGCATTTAAAATTAGTCCTATAATTGGCCCTGCTGGTATGTTTAATTCCTTAATCAGCGTATTTCCATCAATTTTAAGCATCCCCACATCAATTGGGTCCATCATCACCTCCTCAATAAGAGCCCTGTATTTTCTAAGTCTGTAAGGGTTTTCCTTGGGTCTTCCCGTTCCTACACGGTCGCAAATTCTTAGGTCTACTAAGTCCCAAATGTATTCCTTGCCAACATTTGCTATCATTCTTCGGACAGCTGAGGGTGTTATTTGTTCAGTATCCGAGAAAAACATGTGCCAACGGATCAGTTTTGTAACAACTGTAATAACTTTTGTTGGATACTTCATCCTTTCTAATATAACTTTAGACATTTTAGCGCCAACAACCTCATGTCCATAAAAGGTTATATCACTTGTTTCACTACCCCTTTTTGTTGGTGGCTTTCCAATATCGTGGAATAAAGCAGCTAATCTTATCTCCAGCCTCCAATTTTTGTCCGCAGCACACTGACAACTCCTCAAGAGATGCTCAAAAACATCATAAGAATGGGCTTGGTTTTGTTTCACATGAACCGCTCCCTCAAGTTCTGGGCAGAAAATACTCAACAAACCAAGCTTTTGAGCCATCGCTATACCTAAGGCAGGCTGTTTAGACATAAGTAATTTATCGAATTCTTCCCTAATCCTTTCTGTTGCAATTTTCTTAAGAACCCCGGATTCCGATATGATAGCTTCTTGTGTGTCTATGTTAATCATGAAACCTAATTCGGCAGCAAAACGAACCGCCCTAATCAATCTGAGTCCATCTTCGTGAAATCGTTTAACTGGGTCTCCTACTGCCCTTATGACCTTGTCTTTTATGTCCTTTAAACCCTCAAACTCATCAACTATAGTGTCTTTTACTGAATCATATGCCATTGCGTTAATTGTAAAGTCTCTTCTCAGAAGGTCGTCCTTTATATTACTGCTGAAAGTTACCTCATCAGGATGTCTGCTATCTGAGTAATCACCTTCTGTTCTATAGGGTGTAACTTCTACTATTTCTGTCTCCCCTGTCCCTTTTCTTATTTTTATACCAACAGTTCCAAAGTCATTTTCATAAAATGTCTCTTCAAAAGTTTTGATTATATCTTCAGGTTTTGCGCTTGTTGTAATATCCCAGTCTTTTGGCTGTTTCTTTAATATCAGGTCTCTTACACAACCCCCTACTAAATAAGCTGAAAAGCCCGCTTCCTGCAGTTTGATGACGATATTCTGTATATAGGCAGGAACACTACCCTGGTCTATTTTTTTTAGTAGTTTGTTACTCAGTTCTTTTATTGGATTATTGTTTATGTCTTTAGTAGTCATTATATAGAATATTAGTACACCTTTTGATTTTTTGCTATCTATGATGTAGACTGTCTCAGTGGTGATCAGGATATGGAATATGCACCCGTGGTGAAATGGATATCACAACGGTCTTCGGAACCGTTATTCCAGGTTCGAGTCCTGGCGGGTGCACAATTATAATTTAGTGTTATAATAATAAAGCAAAATAATATGCGGGTATGGTTTAGTGGTAGAATGCGTCCTTGCCAAGGACGAGACGGGAGTTCGATTCTCCCTACCCGCACAATTTGATAGTTAGATCATAAAGAATGGTTGGTTATTGCGGTGTAGTTAAGATTGGTATGAGACGGCATTTTTGTCCCTAAGTGACTTATAAAATGTCCTAGACTGTGGATAACTCCGTGGATATGTGTATAAAAGACATAGAAATCAGGCTTATACAGAAATGCTATTTTATAAGGAAAAACGCAATATATGGCTATAAATAAGGTTTAATTGTGTGGATAAGTGGCTATCCACTGTCTTTTAGTAAAATATTGCTATTTTCTTGACAATAATACGGGGTGTTTCCTATGAAACCCTTATTTTGCTACTAAATGGTGTTTTTTTGTATGTTTAACCCGTTTGTAACCTCATTTTCAACGTTTCATGAGAAACACTAGGTTGAAGGTGATCTATATATTTTGTCTCTTTTCTTAAAAAGTACATCTTTTCTTTTGCTTTTCTTTAATAAATCTTTATAGGTTCTTCATCTGGTTTGTATATCATCCGTTTGTTAATAGTAATAAATAATAAACAATGATCATAATAGAACAATCAAAAAAGGACAAAGTTGACACAGGAAGGGGTGTGGAAGTAAGTAAGGTGGGTTCTAAAAAGGACAAATCAAGAATAAAACTCGGAATAAGATCTAAAAGTCATAATAAAGAAGATGTGATAGACAAAGGGGATAAAAGCAATTCAAATAAGAAGGTTGGTGATCTTGGTGAGAGTATAGCTGTAGTTTTTTTAGAAAAACGCGGTTTTCAGATAGTTGATAGAAATTATAGGAATAAAATAGGTGAGATTGATATAATTGCGCAAAAAGACGGTTATTATTACATAGTCGAGGTTAAAACCCTTAGAATCCCTTCTAATCAAGACAGTGGGGGAGACGACCTTTTTGGCCCTAGTATAAGTGTTATTAGAGACGGAAAGGGTGTGGAGTGGCTGAAGCCAGAGATCAACCTAACGAAGGAGAAGTTAAGAAAAGTCAGATTGATGGCCTTAAAATATTGTATGGACTTTGATATTAAGGAAGAAAGCCTTAAATTCCTCGGTATTTGTATAAGTCTTCATCATTCTGGTTCACGTGTAACAAAAACAAACCTTGTGAGCTGTAAGGTTAAGGTTTTGCCGCTTTTCAACTAATTGACTGTGTTTTACATTATTTTTTTAAACCAGACTAAGCTAATGTTTATGTAACATCTAATATTGGCAAAAATAAAATATGTGTGATATGCTATTTCTACAAATCGGGGCGTGGTGTAACGGCTAACATGCTTGCTTTGGGAGCAAGTGACTCCGGGTTCGAATCCCGGCGCCCCGACAAATAGTTTAGTATAAGTAAGAAAAGAAATTCGTATGAGTAAAAAATTCACAAAGAAAAAAGAGAACTTTACATGTGAAGTATGTGGAGTTGAGGTAAAAGGGGATGGTTACACAGATCACTGTTCAAACTGTTTATGGAGTAAACACGTTGACATTAATCCCGGTGACAGACTTTCAGAATGCCAAGGTCTTATGAAACCTATAAAGATAGAGCTAAAGAAAGATAAATATAGAGTCACAAATAGATGTGAGACTTGTGGTCATGAAAAGACTAATAATCTATCTCCTGATGACAATTGGGATACTGTGATTAAAATTCAGCAAAAATTTGTTCTAGATGCATTTAATAGCGGCGGACTAAAAGCTGATGAAAAAAAGAACGATGCACCTATAGGTTATCTTCGAAGATAGATCTCCCTCCATTTTTGGTTATTTCATCGTTCATATATCTAATAGACGTAGCTCTTACTTTATTTTTAAACAAAATATTGGATGAAATCATATTAGATATAATTCCAATCAGTTGTCCTTGGTTGTTAAAAATACCCCCTCCTGAAGCCCCAGATTGCCCCAGGTTGCTTGGTGAGGTCTCTATTAGGTCCAAACTACTTAGGCCTCCATTAAAGTCTGTAATCTTGTCGATAGAATTTATTTCTGACTTTCTTGGAAGCACCGTAAAGACACCTAACTTGCCATAAACATCAGCTGGGTAAGATTTTATTACAATAGATTGACCAACGCTTGGAACTTCAGTAGATAAGGCCGCAAAGGCAGTATTATTAAGGTTAATTATTTCACTTGGGGTCAATTTAGAATTTGAATTATCTATTTTCAGAATTGCTACATCATGTTCACCTGTCTCTGTGTAAGTCTTATCAAATACAGAGTAGTACTTATTTATCCAAGCTTGATCGATGTAAACTACCTTAAGGGGGTATTTCCCCGAGGCAGGATTGTTTATTCGAGCATAACAGTTATATGAGTTATTAAGTTGTTGTGCATAAACTGGTGCTGCAACATGGGCTGCTGTTAAAATTAAACCAGAAGAGCTTATTATTATTCCACTTCCAGTTATTACCTTTAGAGTATTCTTGGTCTTGTTCTCACATCTGATATTTATAACGCTTTCTTCGGATCCTTTTGATTTTATCGATATAACAGACTCTGTTTGTTGAGGTTTTGTTAAAGCATCTATTGTTGTTGAGGTTTTGGGTGATTCGGGAATATTTGATGTTGTTTTGTTGTTTTGAACATCAATCACCTGATAGGTTGGAGCTGTAAGGTTCAAAAGATTGAGTTTAATATTCTTTGTCGCTCCATCTAACGTATTTATTATGTCGTCCTTTGGTGTAAGTGGGTTAAAAACAGCGATTATATCATTCGTATTTTTGTTTGCCCTTTCTTTTGTGTAATCAGATGTTGTACCTGTTAAATTGCTCGCTGAGGGGATGGTTGGGCTGATAGAAAGTGTTGACGTGAATAGACTAAAAACTGCAACTATAATTATAAAAACCTGTTTTATAAGGGACATAATGGTGCTTATTATAAATTCAATGTTGTTCATTTTGAGTTTTAATGATTACCTGAGTATTATTTGTTCCTATCAAAATATATCTTATTAATACTATTTTAGCACGATTAAATAAAAAGTATTTACTTTTATCCTAATTTTGGTATAGTTTAAAAGTAAGCGGGATTGGTTTAGTGGTAGAATGACTGCCTTCCAAGCAGTAGACAAGGGTTCGATTCCCTTATCCCGCACCATGATGAGAATAAAGATTTATATCTTTCTCGCTCTTTTGATAATAATGGCTTCGTTGTATATACGAATAAATTTGGTAACCCCTGTAAATACGAGGGTTAATACTGTTTATTCTGAGTCACAATCATCTGTATCACAAAATGGAACACCTACTAAGGCTGACAATGTCTATGGTGGCTTCATTGTCACCGCTAATACAAACAGTGGTTTGATGAGAGCTTCTGATGACATGACGGTAGTCGCCACAGTTAGTGATGAAAAAGACAGTACACTAAATACTGTGCATTTAGTGACAAAAGAAGCATCTATTTCTGAAAACGAGCCTTCTGAGGAGAAAGTAGAACTTAAGGTTGTTGCAATTACAATACCAATAGAAACAAAAACAGAACAAGCACCAATAATGGCGCCCGTAGCAGTATCAACGCCAGCATTGATACAGACTAGGGTTCCAGTTGTAATTGAACCAACCGATGTATTCAAACTGAAAGTTCCATATTTCGCACAGCAGTATAGGAATAGCTGTGAAGCTGCTTCACTTAGAATGGCACTTGCGTATTATGGAATAAATATTGCTGATGACATGGAGATTGTTCAGAAATTTGGTTATAAACCTAGGCCAAAAAATGTTGAATTAAACGAATGGGATGATCCGAGGGAGATGTTTGTCGGTAGTATTGGGGTAGGTGATGATTTTGGGGGGTATGGGGTTTATGGTGCGCCAGTTATGAAAGCGGCAATTTCATACGGGAGAGACGCGTCGTATGAAACAATCATAACTGCCACAACACTGGCTCGTGAAATAAGGGCGGGTCATCCTATTGTTTTTTGGGGTTATACATCAATGGCTACACCCGCTTATTCATGGAAAGTTCCAGGCGGGGGAGAGGTCACAGCAATTAAAGGGGAACACGCCAGAGTTCTTGTTGGTGTTGCCGGTCCAAAGGACAATCCATCAGGATTTTATTTAAACGATCCTATTAATGGAAGAAGTTTTGAGTATTGGACAACAGAAAAATTAATGGACAATTTCTATGCAGTTCCAGGGGTTACTAACCAGGCCGTGATTGTGAGATAACTATATCTGTGTTGGTGGGTATAGAAAATAGGGGGTATAAGTTATTGATTAAATATAGCAAACTAACAAAATACCCCAGCTTGCGCTGGGGTATTTTGTTAAGTGGAAACTATCTAACCGACTTACTGAAATTATTTAACTGCTTCCTTAAGAGCCTTTGCTGCTCTAAACTTTGGAACATTCATAGCTGCAACCTTTACGATTTCTCCTGTTCTTGGGTTACGAGCAGAACGTGCGGCTCTCTTCTTTGCAGAAAAGATACCGAAACCAGCTACTGAAACTTCTTCGCCTTTCTTAAGTGTAGCTGTAATACTATCAAAGATAGTATTTACAACTTCCTCAGATTGAACTTTTGTTGTTCCTAGTACTTCATTTACTTTGTCAACCAATGCTGCTTTATTCATATTTGTACAAGTAATTGTGTTTTATAATTGTCGACCGCTATAACCTCGCTATTGATTATATATTAAGCCATATTTTGAATCAATAGCTTTAATAGATTAAAAAAGTTTTGACACATTTTGACATATTCGTCAATTTTTAATAAATTGAGCCGATTTTGTTAAAACATTTCATTTACTAATTAGCCAGATTTTTTTAAATATCCAGAAATACCCTTATTTTACCTAGCTATTTCAACAATCTTATTTTCTCTTATCACTGTAACTTTTATTTCTCCTGGGTACTTCAATGTCCTCTCAATTTTAATAGCTATATTCCTAGCTATATTTTTTGCATCATAATCTGATATTTTTTCTGGTGAAACAAAAATTCTGATTTCTCGTCCAGCTTGAAGTGCATAAGATTTCTCTACTCCAGAGAAAGAGTTTGCTATATCTTCAAGATCATTAAGTCTCTTAATATAGTTTTCCATAGTGTCGCTTCTTGCGCCGGGACGTCCTCCAGAAAGAGCATCTGCTGTTTGAACAATTCTAGCCTCTAGTGTTTCATATGGGTATTCATCATGATGCGATTGCATTGCTTGAATTATTTTTTTATCAACACCCATCTTCTCCAGCAGTTTTTTCCCTATATCAACATGACTTCCTGTAACTTCATGATCTAGTGCTTTTCCAATGTCATGCAGTAGCGCACCTGCTTTTGCAACTGCAACATCAGCACCAAGTTCTTCTGCTAACATTCCTGCAAGATGACAACATTCTATTGAATGTTGCAATACATTTTGTCCGTAACTAGTTCTATATTGCAGTCTTCCTAGGATTGTTGAAATACGTGGATCAAGTCCAACGACACCTGTTTCATAACATGCCATGCTGCCTAATTTCTTTGTTTCTTTTATTATTGAGTCTCTCGCCATTTCAACTTCCTTTTCAATTCTTGCTGGTTGTATTCTTCCATCGGCAATAAGTGCTTCTAATGCAATTTTTGCAACCTGTCTTCTTATTGGATCAAAACATGACAATGTAATGTATCCCTGTCCTTCATCAACCAAAACTTCAACACCCGTTTCTTTTTCAAAAGTTTTAATATTTCTTCCTTCTTTTCCAATAACTTTTCCTTTAATATCCTCAGATGGAATTTGAACAGCAGAAGAAAATATTTCTGCATTAACAGAAGAAGCAAGTCTTTGAACTACCGTTGTTAGTATCTCCCTCGCTTTATCCTCAAGTGAATCCTCTGCAAACAAATCAAACTTATTCATTCTATTAACAAGGTCATCAGCTGAGTCTTTTTCAATTTTATCAAACACAATCTTCTTCGCTTCTTCATTTGTTAATCCAGAAATACGCTCTATAACAAGGCTCTCTTGATCCTTTAATATTTTAAGCTGCTCCTCATCTTCGGAGAGTTTATTTTTTCTAGAACGTATCTTTTCTATTTCTTCATCAATTTTTTTGATGTCCTTTTCAACTTCAATCTGTCTGCTATCAACCATTTGTTCCTTCTTTATTAATCGATCTTCATTCTTCTGTATATTTTCTTCCTTTTCTTTTATTTCTTTTTTTGCGTCCGACATGATTTCCGTTGCATCATTTTGAGCTCTAGATATTATTTCAACGGCCTCCTCTTTTGCTATTGTTTTAATTTTCTTTGCATTAAGTTCAAGAGAGTTTTTTGTACTTAGCGCAACCAATATTCTGATTAAGTATCCAATAACAAAACCTACGCCACCTGTCATTACTGCTAATGAAAGGGCTATTTGGTTTGTAATCATGTTTTTAAATTATGATAGAACTTTGTCGATAAGTCCGTATTTCTTTGCTTCATCTGCTGATAAATAGAAATCTCTATCAACATCAGCTTCAACCTTCTTTAATGGTTGTCCAGTGTTTTCTGCCATCATTTTTGCCAATCTCTCTTTTGTCTTAATGATTTGTTTTGCTGTGATTTCTATGTCTGATGCTTGTCCTTCTATTCCGCCTTGTAGTGGTTGGTGAATCATCATTTCTGAATTTTGTAATGCATATCTCTTTCCTTTTTTTCCAGCTGAAAGTAGCCATGCACCACCTGATGCTGCCAGTCCGACACAGATTGTTGAAACATCATTCTTGATGTAATTCATTGTATCAATCATCGCCAAGGTTGCTGTAACTGAACCCCCTGGTGAATTAATGTACAAAGAGATATCCTTCTTTGGATCTTCTGCTTGTAAAAATAGTAATTGTGCGATAACAATATTTGCTACATTATCATCGATTGGTCCCCCAAGAAAAATGATATTTTCTCTTAGAAGTCTTGAATATATATCATATGCCCTCTCGCCAAATTGTGATTTTTCTATAACTGTTGGAATTAACATGTTCAAAGTGTATTATATATAATAGTGGGTTTATCTGAGTTTTGGATTTGTCATGGTTTTGGTACTTTTGTGGAGTTATCCACAGTAGGTTCAAAATTATTGATCTAGGGCTTTGTCTGGATGTCTGTATGGTTCAAAGAATACGCTTAATTTTAAGAAAAATCAAACAGCGTATAATTTGAAAATAAACTAAAATTTTAAGTACAATTAACATAATTTAATATGAGATTTCATAGATTTTTTATAAAAGATAAGATTGACGCAAAGGAAAGGGTAGTTTTAAGAGCTTTTGAATATGAGCCTGTTTTAAGCCAATGGAAGAAGGTTTTTAGATATATTACAGGTAGTAGGGTAATACTTTTTGATGGTTCAGGATATGATTATCTATGCATTATTGAAAAATTAGATAATAGTGAGGCTGTTCTTAGGGTTTTGGAGATAACTAAAGTAGAGAATACTGAGGATGTTGCTCCAAATAAGGATATAAAAGCAGATATTAGAAAAAAAATATCAAAGACTGGTAATTCAGTTGGCAAAGTCGTGGAAAAAGATGAAAATACTTCTACGTCTAATAATCAGCTGTCAAAGACTTCGATAACACTGTTGATGTCATTAATTAAGAATGATAATTTTGATTTGGTTCTTCAAAAAGCAACAGAACTTGGTGTTTCTCAAATCGTTCCTATTGTTACAGACAGAACAATCAAGAAGGATTTAAATATGACTAGGTCTCAAAGAATATTGGTTGAGGCATCTGAACAATGTGGAAGAAGTGATGTGCCTGTAATGCACCCTATAAAAAAGCTTACTGAGGCAATCAAAGAGCTGGGTCTAATAGATAATAAGAAGGTTGGAGCTTTTGTTTGTAATCAAAATGGTTCAAATCTAAACGAAGTCCTTAAGAAGAAGAGTTCATATACAGACCTAGTATTTTTGATTGGTCCAGAAGGGGGGTGGTCTCCAAAAGAAATTAAGTTGTTTGAGGATTCAAAAATTAAATCTATTAAATTTAGTCAGAATGTTTTAAGGGCAGAGACAGCGGCTATTGCTTTGCTTGCGTTGGTTAATAACTAGTTTTAAAGGAAGTTTGTATATTGTAATTCTTTATTTGTATACAAAAACACGCGCGGCCAGTCTCTGGTCGCGCGTGTTTTTAAAAGTATTTTATTTAACCTCCTCCAAGAATTTCCAAACAGCTTCATTTAGCATCACTGTTTCAATGTAAATTGTTGCTCTGACACGGTCTGCATCCTTGTAGTAATTAAGTAATGCATCAACTTCCTTTTTAATTGCATCTTCTGAAACTTCTATTTTTTCATCGATAGCAATTTTATTAAGTAACAATTGTGTCTTTGCTCTTTTTTCTGCATCTGGTGTCCATTCCTTCTTCATATCCTCAATTGTCTTTCCAACATGCTTAAGATAATCCTCAATAGATAGACCCATTTGAGAAATGTTTGATGACATTTCTGCAACCATTTTGTCTAATTCTGAATCGATAAGCATTTGAGGCATATCAATAGTAGAATTCTTAATCAGCTCCTCCATTATCATTAATCTTTTCTTGTCCTTCTCTTTGCGAGTTTTTTCAGCAGTTATTCCTTCTTTAACTTTCTCCTTAAATTCCTCTACACTCTTTAAGTCTCCAAATTTCTTTATAAAATCCTCATTTACTTCAGGAAGCGCTAGGTCGCCATGATCGTGCCCATGATCCTCTGGGTTTTGTGCATGATGTTCTTCATGTGCAACTTGCTTTCTTAATTCCTCTACTGAATCATCGACTTCTTTGTCCGTCACCTTAACTTCTACTTTCTCCGCCATTATTTTACTTGCTGCTTTTTTATAATCTCCAATCTTAACCTCAGGCATTAAGGCTGTTTTTATTTTAAATCCAAAAGCTTCATTTGGCGCAACCTTAGTTATTGTTACAGCAGGAGATCCAACAGCCTTGATATCAAGAGATTGAATTATCTCTCCGTAATGATGCTCAAGAGCTAGTCTTCCAGCCTCTTCTGTTATTGCTAATTCTCCAAACTTATCAATTAATAATTTCTCTGGAATATGACCTGGTCTGAATCCAGAAACCTTTGTCTCTCCATTAAAGCTCTTTAAAGCTTGTTCGCGAAAGCCAGAAACCGTTTCGGCTTTAAGTTCCCCAGTAATTTCAAATTCTGAATTTGGAAGTTTTTGTTTATTTGTGATTGTAAAAGGCATGTTGTTTTTTTATTTTGGCTGATTAATTTATTTTGACTCGCTATTTCCAAACTTTTCTTGATAAAGTTTCTTCGCTCTCTCAAATGCATCCCTTGCTTTCTGTGCGCCCTCAATACTATCGATCGTTACAACCTTATTTTGCATAAGTTTGTATGTTAGAAAGAAGTGTTCAATTTCCTCAATGGTGTGTGGATTTATATCAGATAAATCATTTACATTATTCCATCGCGGGTCTCCAACAGGAACTGCAACAATTTTTGCATCTGAATCACCATCATCAATCATGTTTATGATTGCAACAGGACGAATACGTGTCATTATTCCTGGCATAAGCGCGTGTGTCGTTAATATTACTGTATCAAGTGGGTCACCATCATCCCAGAGGGTCTGTGGAACAAACCCATAGTCAAATGGATAGTCTTGAGTTGTATAACCAACCCTGTCTAAAGAAATTAGACCTGTTTTTTTGTCTATTTCATATTTATTCTTTGAGCCTTTGTTGATTTCGATAATTGTAACTATCTCATCAGCTGTTCCAGGCTCTATGTCGTGCCATAAATTCATTCTTGTCATCATACTTATTTTAATTTTGTAATTGTTATTCGTCTAATATATGTCGTCAAACAGCCTCCACCCCAAGGGTCTGTATTGTTTTGGTCAAATTATGTTTCCGTCGGAGTCTTAGATTATTCTGTTCCCAGAACTGACTCTTCCTCAGTCTTTTCTTCTGTAAGTACGCCGTCTGCAATTAATTTTGCAACATCTGCTTCATTAATTACTTCCTCTTTTTCTGCCTTTAGATCAGCAGCTTCTTCATTTTCAGCCCCCTCATCACCTTTAACGGCTTGAATATTAATTCTCCACCCTGTTAATCTGGCAGCAAGTCTTGCATTTTGACCACTTTTCCCAATAGCTAGTGATTGTTGATCCTCCGTTACTTCAACTGTTGCTGTCTTATCTACTTCATTAAGTGTTATGTTTACTACTTTTGCTGGAGATAGGGCTGATTCTATGAATTCAGCCGGATTCTCAGACCAGTCAATAATATCGATTTTCTCACCTCCTAGTTCGCTCATAACTGTATTTACTCTAACTCCACGTTGTCCAACCATTGATCCAATTGGGTCAATATGTGAATCTGTCGCAGTGACTGCAATCTTAGATCTTGCTCCGGCTTCTCTGGCAACAGCTTTTACTTCAACTGTTCCGGCTCCTATCTCAGGTACTTCTATTTTGAATAATTCTGCTAAAAATTGAGGTGTAGCACGAGAAAGTCTAAGGAAGATACCTCTTGGAGTTTCCTCAACACGCATCAAACAGGCTCTGATTCTTTCTCCTTGATTGTAATGTTCTCCTGGAATTTGCTCATCATATGGAAGAATACCTATAGCACGCCCCATATTTATGAAAACTGTACCTCTTTCACTTCTTTCTACTGTTCCTGATACAATTTCACCTTCCTTTTTTCCGAATTCATTAAGTACAGAAATCTTTTCTGCCTCTCTAATCTTCTGAATAATCACTTGTTTTGCAGTTTGAGCTGCGATTCTTCCATAATCTGCCTTAGTTTCAAGTGGAAAAACTAGTTCCTCACCAACTTGAATGTCTTTTTTGATTTTTCTAGCAATATCCAATGGAATGTGTTGCTCGTCATTGAAAATTGTACGTTCCTCACCATCTTCATTTGTTTCATAAGCTGACTCTGGTAGGGTCCCATCTTCATTTGGAAAAATGGTTGTTTCCGGGTCAACAGCTGTTTTTACCTGACAGAATTCTACGTTTCCTGTATTTAAATCGAAAATTGCTCTTATATATTGGCCTTTTCTTCCATATTCCTTCTTATAGGCTGTTGCTAGGGCTAATTCTATAGCTTCTAGGATTTTTTCTCTTGGAATTCCGCGCTCTTCTTCTAATTGGTCAAGGACGGAATGAATTACTTTTAGATCAAACATAATATTTAGTTGTTATTTAATTGTTAGTGGCAGTGTCTCCTTTATAATAAACTATATTTATGGCCGTATATTTGGGCTCTTGATAGTCTTGGGAAAAAAATTAGCCCGCCTTTTGGGCGAACATAACTTGAGACCTCATTAATATATCATCTTTTGGTAAATAGGTCAAAAAAATGCTAATATTTTCAACATAAGTATCTTCAACAGAAAAACTCATGCAACTTGAAGAAAGTGGCAATAACCAGTAAAGCCCGTAGCTATTATTGAGGTTGGGCACGAAGATATTCCAACAAAGGATAAAATAAGAATTCAGGGCTAATAATTGTAATATAAGGCCTATATAAACGACATAATATTCATGACATCAAATACTAATACCGTCGAAAAAAATAATAAATCCAGTAAGGATAGAGAAAAGAAACCAAAGAGTACCTCTGTAATCGTAAATTTTTACAAAGTATTAAAACTTGTGTGGGTATTTGATAAGAAATTTATACCGATTGAAATTGGGTTACTAACTATTTCAGCAGTTTTACCTATTGTTTTATCGTGGTTTGCTGCTTTGTTTATAAACAAAATAACCTCTGGTAATTTAACAACACTTTTTGATCCAACTCTAATTGGGATTGTTTGTGTCTACCTGTCCATACCTTTATTTATTGAATTAGCAGATGTTTGGTACGACTATATAGACGCCAAATTTAATGTTTTTTTTGCCCAATACATTAATCTCGTATTTATAGAAAAGAAAAATGAGATAGATGTTCAAACTTTTGAAAATCCAGATTTTAATAATCTAATGTCTAGAGTAGATGAGAATATTGATAAGACAGTTCGTTTTTGTGATTGGGGATTCTTTATGTTCAGTAAATTCATAACTCTTTTTTCAGTTGTTTTTGTGTTATTTTACTTCAAATGGTGGTATGCCCCACTGATGATTATTGCAATTATTCCAAATCTTCTTTTACAAATTAAATTTGGGGAAAGAGCTTATGGTATATGGGATGCAAAAGCTGAAATTAAGCGTAAGTATCATATGTTGGCGTGGTACTTTTCTGATGTCCCTACATTAACTGAGATAAAAATATTCAAGACTAAAGATTATTTCAAGAATATAATTGGCGGACTATTGAGTACATTTAATAATGAAATAAATGGTAATGAAGCAAGGAGATCTAAGTACACAAATGTAACGGTTCTTATTCAGGTGGTTGCTATGGCTGTAATTGTATTCAATTTAATGGGTGGTGTCGTGGATAAGACACTAGAGGTGGGTACCTTCATTTTCCTTATAGGTAGAATGACAGATATCAGAGACTCACTCTCTACTATCTTTAGAGGTTTTGCAATTCTGGTTAGCAATAATAATTTTATAAATGATACTTTTAAATTTCTAGGTACAGAGAAGGCTGTTAAAAATGGACACATAAAACTTAATGAAGAAACTCCGGAGATAGAATTTTCAAATGTTTCTTTCACCTACCCAAATACGAAAACAAACATTTTAAGTGGTTTTGATTTTAAAATTAGAGCAGGGGAAAAAATTGCAATTGTTGGAGTTAATGGTGCTGGAAAAACAACATTAACAAAATTGATAATGAGATTTTATGATGTTACAGAAGGGCTAATCTTGATTAATGGAAAAAATATAGACGAGATTGATCTGTCTAGTTATTATAAAAAACTAGGTTTTTTATCGCAAAATTATGCGCATTATAAATTACCAGTTAAAGAAGCTATAGCTTTGGGTGATACTAGCATTCCATTAGATTTAGATAGGGTGATTGATTCAGCAAAAAGATCTGGAGCGCATGAATTTATTTCTGCTTGGGAATTTGGGTACGAAACTCATTTAGGAAAAGAGTTTGATAATGGAGTAGAACCTTCCGTTGGTCAATGGCAAAAACTTGCTCTCGCTAGGATGTTCTATAAGAATCCACAAATCTGGATTCTTGATGAACCTACAGCTTCGATTGATTCAATTGCAGAAATGGAAATATTCCAAGAGCTGGAGAACTTGCCAGCTGATAAAACTGTTATCTTAATTTCCCATAGATTTAATACTGTTAAAAACGCAGACAGAATTATGGTTATTGAGGATGGAGAATTGAAGGAGTTTGATAGTCATGCAAAGTTAATGAAAATTAAAGGTGGTATATACAAGAACCTTTTCGAGTTACAAAAGAAATCGTTCGAAACAAATATATAATATTAATTTATTATTATTTTATTTAAGAAAATTATTTTTTGTACACAAAAAAGTATTAATTATTTATAGAATTAAAATAGGTTGCATGATATAATTTACACAAATGATTATTGACCCTAATCAGCTTAAAAAGCTTGTTATTGATTCAGGACTTGTTGCAAGTTCTGAATTGAATGAAATTGAACAAAAATCCTTGAAAGAGGGAATTCCCCTAGGTGAGGTATTGGTTACTGAGGGTAAGATATCCGCTGATGATTACAGAAGAATGCAGTCATACATCTTGGGTATCCCTTTTATTGATATTAGTAGTGAAAAACTGGAGTTTAGCATTCTTTCTTTAATCCCTGAGCCTATTGCTAGAAAACATAATATCATCGCTTTTAGAAAAAGAGATGATTCTCTAGAGGTTGCAATGCTTGATACTACAGATTTTTCCGCTATAGATTTTGTTAAAAAGAAGACTGGTTTAAAGATTTTACCAAGGTTGACGACAACAGAGTCAATGAAGTCGGCCTTAATTCAGTATCAAAAAAGTCTAAAGGCTGATTTTGGGGATATTATTCAACAAGAAGTATCCTCACTTAAGGGTTTAAAAGGAATCAATATCGGTGGTATTGTACCCGGAGCCCCAAAAGCCGATGAAACCAGTGGTGAAGAGTTAAAAAAACTAGCAGAGGACCTGCCTGTTGTTAGAATAGTTGATACCTTGTTAAAACACGCTATTCTTCAGGGTGCATCTGACATTCATATAGAGCAAATGGAGAATGATGTAGTTATTAGGTATAGAATTGATGGAATTCTTCATGATGCAATGGTACTACCTAAGAATATTGGCCCAAGCATAACGGCTAGAATTAAGGTTTTAGCCAGTCTTAAACTGGATGAGAAGAGACTTCCACAGGATGGGCGATTTAAAATCGAATCAAGCGGAGAAAATGTTTCATTTCGTGTTTCTGTTTTACCTACATATTATGGAGAGAAGACTGTTATGAGGTTACTCAGAGAGAATATGACAGGTTTCACACTTGAACACTTAGGATTCCATGGAAAAGATTTGGAATTGATTCATGAGGCTTGTAAGTATTCAGAGGGGTTAATTTTAACAACAGGACCAACTGGATCTGGTAAGACGACGACACTGTACACATTATTGGATATTTTAAATCAACCGGATGTAAATATTTCTACAATTGAAGACCCCGTTGAATATCAAATGAATAGAGTTAATCAAACTCAGGTTAAACCAGAAATTGGCCTAACTTTTGCTTCTGGACTCAGATCTCTTTTGAGACAGGATCCAAATATTATAATGGTGGGAGAAATTAGAGATAATGAAACAGCTTCATTGGCTATAAACGCATCCCTAACTGGTCACTTGGTGTTATCAACACTTCACACTAACTCTGCTGCTGGCGCGATTCCTCGTTTAATTGATATGAAATGCGAGCCGTTTCTTCTTGTTTCAACTCTAAAGATAATAATTGCACAGAGACTTGTTAGGGAGTTGGGGGTATCTAAAGAAAAGTATATTTTAAACAAAGAACAATTGGATTCTTTAAGAAGATATACAGATCTAGATAAAGTTTTGACATGTTTAAAGGAGGAACACATTGTTGCCGATACTGCAGATTGGTCAAATATATATTTTTATAAACCCGTCGCAGATCAAGAGAGTGAAGACGGATACAAGGGTAGAATTGGTATTCACGAGGTTCTTAAGGTTACTTCTACAATAAAGGAAATGATAATGAAAGGAACGGGATCTGATCAAATACAAGAACAAGCAAGAAAAGAAGGGATGCTTACTATGTTTGAAGATGGTATATTTAAAGCAGTACAAGGAAGGACTTCTGTAGAGGAAATACTTAGGGTTGCATCATCAGAGTAAATATATAGAAGTTGAGGGGTAGGTAGGGTTTCCATCAATAAAATATGAAATATCATTTTACAGCAATCAATAGTCAGAACAAAAAATATAGTGGTGATATAGAGGCTCAAAATAAGTCTGCTTTTTTTGAGGAGTTTAGAAAGAGATCTGAAACGCTAGTTTCTGTAAAGGAAGAAAAAGTTAAAGGTGGTGGTAACAAAAGGGGGTTCAGTTTATTTTCTAGCATTAAAAATATCGATAAAATAAATTTTGCGAGAAATACCTCTAATATGCTTGAAGCTGGTCTGCCTCTTTCCCGTGCACTCAGTGTTTCTGAGAAGCAAACGCCAAACACAAAACTAAAGGAAATTTTTAGAAACCTAAATGTTTCTATTTCTGGCGGTAAGACTTTTAATGAGGCCTTGTCTGAATATCCAAAAATATTCCCCTCCATATTTGTTTCTATGGTTAAATCAGGAGAGGAGTCTGGTAATTTATCTCAATCACTAAAAGATGTGTCTATACAAATGGAGAAGACCTATCTTTTGCAAAAGAAAATTAAAGGAGCGATGATGTATCCAGCTATAATATTCATGGTTATGATAATAGTTGGTTTTATGATGATGATATATGTTGTCCCTAGACTTACTAAGACATTTAAAGATTTAAAAACAGAGCTACCTGGTAGTACAAAATTTATTATCGCTGTAAGTGATTTTCTTTCAACAAATATTATACTTTCTTTTGTCGGGCTAGTTGTCTTTTTTATGGGAACTTATTATTTTTTCAAAACCTCACTGGGAAAGAAGGTGTTGGACGATGCTGTTCTAAGGATCCCGGTGATTTCGCAAATTGTAATTGAAAGTAATTCCGCAAGAACGGCGAGAACATTGTCTTCTTTACTATCAGCTGGGGTGGATATGATAACCGCTGTTAAAATTACTGGAGAAGTTTTACAAAACAGCAATTATAAACGAGCTCTAAAGAAACTAGAAATAGTTGTTACAAAAGGGGAGCCCATGTCTGTTGTGTTTGAAGAGGAGGGTAAAATATTCCCCGCTTTTGTCACTGAAATGATTAGTGTAGGAGAAGAAACTGGTAAACTCTCTACAATGCTAATTGGGGTTGCAACGTTTTATGAAAATGAGGTTGATCAAAAAACAAAAGATTTGTCCACAATTATTGAGCCAGTCCTTATGGTATTTATTGGTGCTGCTGTTGGGTTCTTTGCTATTTCAATGATTACTCCAATGTATTCTGTGATGAATAATATATAAACTATGGATACTGTAAATAAAAAAACAACTAAAAATATTGGTTTTACATTAATGGAAATGATTATTGTTATTGCTTTGATCGCTATAATCTCCGGTATTTCAGCAAAAGTTTATTTTAATATTAGAGAAAAGAAGGCTATAGAAAAGGATGTTGATTCAGTCGTTTCAACAATAGAAAAGACTAAAAACATGTCCCTTAATAGAAAAAATGATTCGTCTTATGGGGTATCTTTTTCATCCTCAACTGTAATTATGTTTTCTGGCGTTACAAAAGCTGGTGGAAACAACATACTGACATACGAATTGGAAACTGATATAAAGATTTCAAGTGTGAATCTTTCGTCACATAAAAATGAAGTAGACTTTGCAAAGATTACTGGAGCACCAAATGCAACCGGCACTATTGTTGTTGGTACACCGTCATATTCAAAAACAATAACAATTTCAGGAACTGGTATAATTGAAGCTAAGTAATAAAAAATAGGTATGTTTTTAAAAAAACAATTAAAATTTAGATCAAAGAAGCATGATATGACTAGTTGTACTAGTCATACAAACCTTAATAGAGGTTTTAGTCTTGCTGAAATACTAATTGGCTCAAGTATAATTTGTCTATCTTTAATTTTGATTATAAATCTAGAAACAGGAATAAGTAAGTTGGGCTTTGGATCTACACAAAGAGTTCAAGCTGGAATGCTTGCTGAAGAAGGCGTTACAGCAATTAATAGTATGAGAAATGCCTCATGGCAAAACATAGGAGTGTTAAGCAATAATACTTTATACGGATTATATTGGAATCAGAGTAATAAAAATTGGCAAGCTACCACAACCATATCGCTGGTAGATAATAAATTTACCAGAACTGTAGTTTTTACACCAATTAATAGAGATATTGCTAGTTTTAATATTGTAGACTCGGGAGGTGTGCCGGATACAGACACTAGAGGATATGTTGTAAGCGTTTCGTGGCAGGAAAATGGAGCAACATCCACAAGGTCGTTAACTTCATATATTCACAATATATATAATAAATAAAATGTATTCCAACTATCACATGAATAAAAACATGAATAATAAACAATCAGGTTTTTCCTTGATGGAGACTGTTATATACATAAGTCTAATGACCGTTTTGCTTTTTACCTTACTGAGCTTGATTGACTCAGCCTCAAGAACATATCTAATTTCAAAAAGCTCTAGGGATATAGAAAGGAGTGCTGTAGGTGTTGTTGCTGCCTTTGAAAATCAGGTGAATAGTGCTTCTGCAATAGACATTGTGAATACAAAATTTGATAATGCCACTGGATCAATTTCCTTGATAGCTTATGATGGTGCTGGACATTCCACTACAACAAAAATTTATTTATTAAACAATCAGGTTTTTCTTGACCAAAATAATATTTATGTAGGACCTTTAAGTCTGTCTGATGTAAGGGTTACAAACCTTACCTTTAGAAACATGTCTACATCAACATTTAATGGTTTCAAGGTTGAGATGACGATAGATAATGGAACAAGTTCCGATCAATATCTGTCAGAGAATTTTTATAATTCCTATATATTAAGATAGACAATTGTTGTATTATTAAATAAGCTAAAATGAGTAATCGCATATTAAAAACAAAGAATAAAAAAAAGAAAGCTCCAAATAGAGAGTCTGGCCAAGCTGTTTTAATTGCTGTTATATTAACACTAGCAATTTCTACAATTATTCTATTTGGGTTATCTTTACCTATTGCTGACCAGGTTAAAAATACAAGTGATTACTTAACATCAAAACAGTCCCTATTGAATTCATTAACAGGAGATGAAGAAGTTTTATACCGATTAAACAAAGGAAAGATTGTTCCATCAGTACTTAGTTTGTCAATTTTGAATAGTAATACAGGTATTTCAATTGCTGATGTTAATTCAAGTACAAAAGAAGTCATTTCAAGTAGTGCATACAGTTTGTTTGCCAGAAAGACAAAAACTATTTTAAGTTCAAACAAGGATATTTCATTTAATTATGGAGCATGGCTTTCGTCTGGTGGTCTTAGAATGGATAATAGTTCTGTAATACATGGTGATGTTTTTTCATTAGATGGCAGTTTGCTGCTAAATACGTCCCTGATAACAGGAACCCTTTCAACCTCCACCAACTCCGTAAATATGCCAATATCAGACAGTGACATAAATGGATGGAAGAATCAGGCTAGCTCAGGAATTATTATTAATGGAGGTTTGGATTTAAACGGTAAGGCGACATCAACAATTGGTGCGGCTAAAATTATTGGTAATCTTAAACTGGATCAAAGTAGTGTTTTAACACTTGGGGGGCCACTTTATGTAACAGGCAATGTAGAGCTTGATAACACCTCCACAGTTCAACTTAGTCCTAGTTATGGATCAAAATCAGAAACTATAGTAGTTGGAGGAACAATTATAATGAAAAACTCCGCATATTTAGGCGGAAGCGGAACTTTGGGAAGTAATATTATATTAGTATCTGAAAGTACAAACGGTTGCACCAATATTGATTGTACTGGTGGTGACCCGGCTATAAGTATAAGTAACTCTGCTCTAGCCAGTGCCTTTCTTGTTGCTCCATACGGCGCTATTTACTTATCGAATACTTCAAACACAAAGGCTGTTTTCGCTAATCATTTAAGTATGGCTAATTCTTCAAGTATTACCTATGATCCATATTTAGTAAATATAAACTTTAATTCAAGTACTTCTACTATTTGGGGTATAAACAGTCTAAAAGAGATAGAGTAGATAAGACTCAAAAGTTTTTTGCTTGCGTATTCAATATTACAACATGTTTTCCACTACTATTTTGTGTATAACTTTATTTTTTTTGGTATAATTTTAAATATATGAAGCCAAAAAAGATCTTAGTAATTGCAAACTGGAAAATGACGCCAAATACCTTAGTTGAAGCTAAGGCTAAGATGGCTGTAATCAAAAGGGGTGTAGACAAGTTGAAGATGACGGAGACTATTATTTGCCCACCTTTTCCATTTATTGCGACATTATCCCAAATGGCTGGTGGACCAAAAGGTAAGATAAAAATTGGCGCACAAGACATATCCAAATTTGAATCAGGTGCCCATACTGGAGAGATTTCCGCGGTAATGCTTAAAAGCGCAGGTGTTTCTCATATAATAGTTGGTCATTCTGAAAGACGCGCGATAGGTGAAGATACTTCTCTTATAGCTCAAAAGTTGCAAAAAGTTCTTGCTGCTGGAATGATTGGCATTGTTTGTGTAGGCGAGGCAGAAAGAGATAATGACGCAGAATATTTAACTGTTATTAAAAATCAACTTAAGGAAGTTCTTATTTATACATCACGTCAGCAGTTTGCTAATTTAGTTATTGCATATGAACCACTATGGGCTGTAAATAATTCACAGAATATAGCAATAACAGCACATGAAATTCACCAGATTGTAATTTTAATCAGAAAATATTTAAAAGACAATTGGGGAGAAAGTATTGCAAGTATCGTTAAAATTGTCTATGGAGGTTCTGTGACTCCTGATAATGCGCAAGACCTGGTTCACAATGGAGATGTTGATGGGCTTCTTGTGGGGCGCGCAGGGTGGCAACCAGAGGGTCTTAAAAGTATTTGCCAATCACTTAATATTGAAAAAAAGAAGCCTAAAATAAAATTAAAAAAGAAAAAATAAAATGTCAGATAAAAATTTAACGGAAATCACAAAAGGGATAATTGGAATTGAGGAATTTGTAAAAAATAATGATGATACTATCGATAAAATTAGATCTAAAACCTTCCTGGTAAGAGTTGATTTTAATGTTCCAATTATCGATGGAATAATAGTTGAAGATCTAAGAATGAGAGCTATTCTTCCTACTGTAAATCTTTTGAAAAACAGCGGTGCAAAAGTTGTTTTGATTTCACATATAGAAACAAAGGATGGATCTGGAATGGAAATTGTAGCTAAACACTTTAATGACTCACTTGATCTTAACGTTAGGTATATTAGTGAGGTTGTTGGAGAAAATGTAAAAAAGACTATTGATTCCATGGTGGATGGTGAAATTATTCTTCTTCAGAATCTTAGGGTGAATGAAGGTGAAAAAAGTAATGATGAAGTTTTTTCAAAAGAACTTGCGAGTTATGCTGATTATTATGTAAATGATGCTTTTGCTGTTTCTCACAGAAAGCATGCATCAGTTATTGGAGTTCCAAGATTTTTGTCACACTTTGCTGGTATTCAATTAATGAAGGAAATAACTTCATTGAGTGAAGCAATTGACCCTCCTCATCCTTTTGTTTTTATTTTAGGTGGTGCTAAGTTTGATACAAAATTACCTTTGATTAAAAAATATTTGGATAAGGCAGATTCTGTTGTTTTGGGTGGAGCATTAGTTAACGATGTTTATAAAGCTCGTGGATTTAATGTTGGTAGGTCATTAGTCTCAGACGGTTCAGTAGATATCTCTGATGTTGTCTCTAATCCAAAATTAATTATCGGAAATGATGTTGTTGTGCATGATTTTGATGATATCAAAAAAGTTTCTGCTAAAAAAATAGGAGAGGTATCTGATAACGATATTATTGTAGATGCAGGCGCGTCCCTTATGGATGTAATTAAGCCACTAATCACTTCAGCAAAATTTGTTCTATGGAATGGTCCTCTTGGTAATTATGAAAATGGTTTCACCGATCAAACAATTGCTCTTGCAAAACTTTTAATTGAAAGTGGTGTTAAGGGCGCAATTGGAGGAGGTGACACTGTTGCTGCTGTAAAATCACTTGGGTTGGACGAGTTGCCAGAAAATACTAATGGTGTAAGTGGTGCGGCCAAGAGTCACAATAATATTTTTGTATCAACTGGGGGAGGGGCTATGATTGATTTCTTAGTAAATGAGACTCTGCCGGGTATAGAGGCATTGAGATAAGTAAGCTCTACTGTTTTTCTTTAGAATTTCTTTATAGAAACTTCATGTCTATTTGTTATATTCTTCCTTATGAAAGAAAAACAGATAGAAGAAGTTTCATTAAACATTAGTCTCATAAAAGATAATATTTATATTATTAGAGGACAGAAGGTGATGTTGGATAGAGATTTGGCAATATTATATGAGGTGCAAACAATGCGTTTGAATCAGTCTGTAAAAAGAAATTTAGATAGATTTCCAAATGATTTTATGTTCGAGCTTACGCGAGAAGAAACAGACAATTGGATATCACAAAATGTGATATCCAATCCCAGCCTTAAAAAAAGCCTAAGAAAACCTCCTTTGGCATTTACAGAACAAGGGGTAGCTATGCTTTCTGGCGTACTGAATAGCAAGCTTGCTATTCAAGTAAATATTCAAATTATGAGAGTTTTTACGAGACTTCGTGAGATGGTAGACGATTACAAGGACCTCAAGCAAAAAGTTGAAGAAATGGAATTAAACAACGAGGCTGATTTTAAAGAGATATTTAGAATTATAAGGTTGATTATCACAGAAAAAGAAACACCTAAAGAACCAATAGGTTTTGTTGTCAGATAGAATACTGGGATTAAAGTTCTGCTACAATCTTGTCCTGATAAACCTTCATGTCGCCCTCCTTGTATTCCTTTGGTTCCCAGTTTTTGAATCCATCATCATTTATTCTTGGTATAACATGCACATGAAGGTGGTTTATAGCTTGCCCTGCAGCAACTTCATTATTTATTATTATATTTACTCCATCTACATCGGTACCATTTCTTATGGCAATAGCCACCTTTTTGGCACTTAACATCACTCTGCAAAGTAATTCATCAGATATTGTATATATATTTTCTGTGTGATCCTTTGGAATAACCAATGTTTGACCATAGTTATTGGGTTGTATGTTTAGGAACGCAAGTGTTTCACTATCCTCATATACCTTATAAGCAGGTATTGTTCCATCTATAATTTTGCAGAATACGCAGTCTTCATTATGGTTATTATTTGTGTCCTGAAATGTATTGTCGTTGTTTGAGTCAGTCATGTTGTCTATTTTATGCTAGAATCATGATATTGAAAAGATCTAAAGATAAAAAAACTAAAAAAATTAAGAATTATGAGGTCAGAGAATGGTCTGGCAATACAATGCTTGATCATTTGTTGAATGCCAGAGGTGTGAAACCGGACGAAAGGGAAGCATTTCTTAATCCAGACTATGATAATCACATACATGATCCATTTTTGATGATGGATATGGAGAAGGCTGTTATAAGAATCAATAAAGCTATGAATAATAATGAAAAAATTGTTATCTATGGTGATTTTGATGCCGATGGTATCCCCGCTTCTGTTGTGTTGCATGATTTCTTTAAGAAGGTTTCATACACTAATTTTGTAAATTACATCCCTCACAGGCACAAAGAGGGTTTTGGGTTTCACTTGCATGTAATTGAAGCTCTAGCGATAGAGAATAAGGCTGATGTTAATCATAAAGGGATGCTTGTTATAACTGTAGACTGTGGAATAACAGATGTTGAGACTGTAAAAAGAGCTAATGAGCTTGGAATTGACGTTATAATTACAGATCACCACTTGCCAGATAAGGAATTACCCCCAGCCTGTGCCGTTGTCGACCCAAAAAGGCTGGATTGCGCATACCCAGACAAGATGCTATGTGGAGCTGGGGTTGCCTATAAAATCGTTCAAGCCTTAATTTCTTACGATAAAGCCCATGAAAGCAAGTTTGATATCAAGGAAGGTTGGGAAAAATGGCTATTGGACATGGTTGGTATAGCAACATTGTCTGATATGGTGCCTTTGATTAATGAAAACAGGGTTTTTGCCAGATTTGGTCTAATGGTTCTGAGAAAAACCCAAAGACTTGGCCTTATTAAGCTATTTAGAGCTCTAAAGATGTCTCAAAAGGACCTGGTAGAGGAGGATATAACCTTTCTGATTACACCTAGAATCAATGCTGCATCAAGAATGGCTGATCCAAGGGATGCTTTTCTTCTTTTATCTACAACAGATGCTTCTGAGGCTGAAAGTATGGTGAAACACTTGAATTCTATCAATGACGAGAGAAAGGTAGTAGTTGCAAAGATGAGTAAGGACATTCATAAATTGATAAAAGAGCTGAAATTGGATGGTGATGACATTATGGTTGTAGGAAACCCTGATTGGAGCCCTACACTGCTTGGTTTAGTTTCCACAACCCTTGTAAAAGACTATGGGGTACCAGTTTTTCTGTGGGGAAGAGGCGAAGGTATGATTAAGGGGTCTTGTAGATCAGATGGTTTCTGTGATGTTGTCTCGATAATGCGTGATATTCAGGAAAAACACCCAAAATTGTTTATAAATGCAGGTGGGCACTCCTTTGCTGGAGGTTATTCAATAAATGATGATTGTATACATGAATTTAGAGACAGAATTAAGGAAAGCTTTAAGGCGCTTTACGGAATAAGTTCAGAAGAGTCAAAGGTTCAAAAATATACTGCTGATGCTATCCTGCTACCAGAACAGGTTACTTGGAAAATGTGGAGCGAATTAGAAAAAATGATGCCATTTGGTGAAGGTAATGCGAAGCCCTTGTTTGTATTTAAAGACATAAAAATTGACGGCATTAAGATGTTTGGTAAGAAAGGTGAGCATATGGAGATGACTTTTGGTAAACTTAAGGCTATTCAGTTTTTTGCAGACACGGCTATTTTTGAAGAAATTGATGAAGAAATCAAAAAAGGGAACCCTGTCAGAAGAACCGTCCTGGGTAATTTAGAGAAATCCACTTTCTCATTTCCTGCTGTGCTAAGAATCAGAATTGTTGATATAATCTAAGTTATATGTCAAAAAACACAGTTTTAATATTTTCAGATGGAGCTTCCAGAGGAAATCCAGGAAGGGGTGGTTATGGAGCAATCGTAGTAACTGGAGAATCAAGTAGTTTTTCTGACAAAAAAGAATCTGGTAATTTTGACAGATTGCATGTTAAAGAGTTAGGGGGGAGGGAGGTTGTGACTACAAATAATAGAATGGAGTTGGAGGCCGTTATTTCTGGACTAAAGTACTATGAGAAATCTAAAATTGAAGGATCTTCAATTTTTCATATTTATACAGACTCAAAATATGTTGTAAATGGATCAACTGCGTGGGTTTTTGGATGGGCAAAAAATGGCTGGAAAACTGCATCTGGTGATGTTGTAAAAAATCAGGATTTATGGGAATCAATGTCAGAATTAATTAAGGGTAAAAAAATTGATTGGATACTTTTGCCGGGTCATGCCGGTGTTGAGGGTAATGAAATCTGTGATCAAATTGCAACAGGTTTTGCTGATGATATAAAACCAGAGTTATTTAATGGGAAATTATCTGATTATACAGACTTAAAAATTTTGGATGTTTTTTATAATCCCGATTTAATTAAAGAAGCTAAAGACGATAAGAAAAAAAATGGAGCGTCCAAAAGTTCTTCAAGTTCTGCTAAAGCGTATTCTTATGTTAGTAAAGTCGGAGGGGTTATAAGCTATGACAAAAGTTGGGCAGATTGTGAGAAAAAAGTTAAAGGACAAAAAGGGGTTCTGTTTAAAAAAGCTGTATCACTAGCTGATCAAGAAAAGATAACAAAAGATTTTATGTCACGATAGTGGTGGTAGAGGTGAAAATATAAAATTTTAAAAAGCCTAGAAATTTATAATTTCTAGGCTTTTTCTTTAGAAAATATTTATAGAAAACTCATCTTCATTATCTATAATCCATAGATGAACTCAGATTGGTATTACAAGAAAAGAAGTAAATCCAAAATCATAACAATTTGGTTAGTTGTACTAATTATATTTTGTATATTAATTTACTTTAGATATTTTTTTGTGACATCAAGATCTTTGTTCATGATGGAGAGGGTAAACAAGGAAGTTCAACTGATCGGTGTTATAGCAGAGGAACCTGATAATTTTGGGTTCAAGAAAAGTCTTGTTGTTGAGATTAAGGCGCCTGAAAGGGAAAGTAAAAATAATTGGACTCAAGGCGTTTTTAGTATTCTAAACATTAGAAGGTATTTTGATCCAGCCTACAGAAAAGACAAGATAAGAATAATCACGAATTGCACAGATTGTAGCTTGGGTCATAAAATAAAATTCACAGGAACACTGAGTCTGCCGAAGGTAACGGAGGATTTTGATTCTGATATTTTTCTTCTGGCACGAGGTGTACAATTTGAAATAGTAAATGCAAAAATTACTAAGAGTTATGGACTAGACCCTAGATATAAATTAGAGAGTTTTCTGTGTAATTTTAAAAATTCTTTTGTAGAGAAGATTAAACTTTCATTAGGTAACAGAGAGGAGTCTGCACTTGGTTCCGGAATATTAATAACTGGGAAAGGTGAGCTTTCCAAAAAAACATTAGAAGATTTTAAGAGATCAGGACTTGTTCACATGGTCGTACTTTCTGGATACAATGTCTCCATTGTATCGCAAGTAATAATTTCAGTTTTATCATTTTTACCAAAACTCGCAACGGGTATTTTAGGATCAATCGGAACTATATTGTTTTGCATAATGGTTGGTGGTGGAGCTACAGTTATTAGGTCCTTGATAATGTCCTTGATAGGAATTTTTTCTAGAGTCTTTGATCTAAATTATAGTGCCCTAGAGGCTGTACTTGCAGCTGGAGTCTTGATGATAATCCAGAACCCATTAATTATTATTGGAGATCCTTCTTTTCAATTAAGTTTTGCTTGTACTTTAGGACTTATACTTCTAGGTAATGCATCAAAGCATTTCTTCAGTTTTGTAACGGACAGATTTGGACTTAGAGAAATCGTGTCTTCTTCTTTTGCTGTGCAAATATTTTCTCTTCCTTTATTATTAAAGTTCTCTGGATCAATATCTGTATATGGAATTTTAGCTAATATTATTGTGGTACCTCTTATTCCCTTTGCAATGCTTGCTGTGTTCTTCATGGGGGTTCTTTGTTTCATTAATGTTGATCTCGGTATGTTATTCGCTCCTGTTTCACATATTTTTCTTTCCTACATGCTCTTTGTTGTTAAGTATGTTTCGAGTTTAGATTCAGCAATTCTTGAGATTGGAAAAACCTCAAATCAATTTATCTTTTGTTGGTACATAACAGTTATACCCATCTCCACAGCAATTTATAGAAAATACTTAACTCCGATTGCTCCATAAAAGTATTAGAGAAAAATAAAAACATCCATCAAAATTGATGGATGAAACATAATATTGTTTTTCTATATCGCAGGTGGGGAGGGGTAAATATTCACTTTATTACCTAGGTGAGGATTCGTGTTTCTAAATCTACACCACTTCTGTGAACCGTTTCTCAACAACAGAGTAGTTCAGGTTTTGAAAGAATGCATCTACATATTTTTTCTTTTCATTTGGTACATAATCTAGCATATATGAATGCTCCCACATGTCTAACGCAAGGATTACATTTGTTCCAACAAGATGTCCTAGATGCTGTTCTTCCACCCATGATTGTTCTAAGGTGTTTGTCTTTTTATCAAAATAAAGGACAGCCCATCCGATACCTCTTGTCATTGCTATTTCTTTAAATCTCGCAAGCCATAGTTCAACAGATATCCATGTCTCTTTGATTTTTTCAGCTAGCGCACTTTGCTCATCTATAATCTTTGGACCTCCTTCAAATTGCTCAAAGTAGTATTCATGGTTTCTCATTCCATCAAATTCAAAAGAGAACCTCCTTTGCAGTTCAGAGATCAAATAAGTATTATTTGTAATTTCCTCACTAGAACTACGAAGTCCTGTGATCCTTTCTTGTATAAGATTTGCACCTTTAACGTACCCTGAGTAAAGCTTTAAATGCTCTTCAATTGTCTTTGAGCTTATACCTTCAAGTTCCGGAATAATAAATTTTTTTTCAATGAAAGTCATGTTTTTAGTTTATGTACAATTTATATAATAATTATTTAAAATTGATTCTACAGAATATAGGGCTATTGTTTCTGTATCAAATCGACACCTTCTATAGAGTGGGTGTGCGTCTATTGTACCACAGTAAAATTGTGTCGATTTTAGTTTTGGCAATTTTAATTATTCTTGTAACATCGGGAAATTTCTATATCTCCATACTCAAGGAAAATAAGAGTTGGGTCAGTAGCCAGAGTAATATTGATGATGCAAGTAATTTTCAAGGTTCCTATGTTATTGATGTAGGACAAGGCGACTCTCTACTTTACATAACTAAACAAAACCAAACGGTGCTAATCGATACTGGTAAACCAGGCTGTGGAATAGTTGAGAAGCTACAAAAAATACTCGGAAAATATAGAAGAAAAATTGACGTGATTATTTTGACTCACCCTGATTCTGATCATGTTGGAGAAATAGACAACATCCTTGCTTCGTATAAGGTTGGGTTAATTTTGTATTCTCCAATTTATGAAGCCAGATCTACTTCTGAAAAAATAATCAATATTATTAAAAATAAAAGATATTCCAATAATAATGGCAACAACAACAATAATAATTCTAAGGATCTTATTATCAACAAGTCTACAAATTATACGCTACCAGTATTTGCTGGAGAAAATATAATCTTCTCCAAGAGCGAAGGTGTATATTTCTTATCCCCATCATTTTCTGGTATGACTACTTTTTTGAATAAAACGGAGGTCAAAGAAGATAACTTATTTTCTGTTGTTACTCTAATAAAAAATAAAGATTTAATCCTAGCTACAGCAGATGCTCCACAAAAGATTGAAAAAGTTTTAGCTTCAGCTCTGCCTAATGTTTCTGTTTATAAAACTACAGCCTTGGTGAAGTCGGAATCAGCAACGCACTTTCCTGAGTGGTTCCCAAATTTTACATCTATAACAGGTGAGATGTTTTTAAGAAATGAGTTCAGTAGGATAATTTTAAAAGTTGGACATCATGGATCAAAGACTTCATCAGCACAAGATTTCATTAAGAAATTTTACCCAACTGATGCTGTCTTGTCGTACGGAATAGATAATAGATACGGACACCCACATCAAGAGGTACTGGATATTTTTGCTTCCAAAAGTTTGATAGACGGACTCTCGTATGAACCATTAAGAAAGGGTGTAGAAATAAAAATACACCGAACCATTTCTGGTACGGTGTATTTTAATGAATAGTTACTTTGTTGTGTCTGTAACTTTATTACCCAATCCCTACTAACTAATTAAATGATTCCCGCTTTCTTAAGTGTAGCGAAAGCTCCGTTCTTTTGTATTGTCTTAATAGCTCTAGTTGAGATTGTAAGTACTAATGTTTGTTTAAGTTCAGGAACATAAATACGCTTCTTTTGAAGATTTGCGTATCTACGTCTTAGCCCTGTTGAGTTGAATTGAGTAGCACGAGTACGGTTTGAATACCCGCCGCCATTCAATGAACTTCTTTTTGTTATTGCGCAGACTTTTGCCATATGTGTAGGCATGTTATCATAGTTCTATGGACATAGCAACAATAATAATTTCAATAGCGATACTAGTATTTTCAGTAGTAATTCATGAAGTATCCCATGGATTAGCAGCATTAAGTCAGGGAGATCAAACAGCCAAGATAATGGGAAGGCTTACTTTGAACCCAATTAAGCATATAGATCCATTTGGCTCTATAATATTACCCTTACTTTGCGCCATATTACCCGGCGGAATCATTCTTGGTTGGGCAAAACCAGTACCTGTTAATTTTAACGCCTTAAAATCAGGAAAAAAAGGTGAAGCACTGGTTGCTTTTGCGGGACCATTGTCAAATATAGTGCTTGCTGTAATTGCAGGGCTAACAATAAGGTTTTTTGGATTAGGACTACCAGGGCCTGCAATAGTAGCTTTGGAGATAATAGTGTTAACAAACCTAGTTCTAGCTACATTTAACCTAGTACCTATACCACCACTTGATGGATCTCGTATCTTATCAGCAATTTTACCACAAAAGGCAAGATACATAATGCACACCCTTGAGAGATACGGTCTTCTATTTAGTTTATTGTTCGTATTCTTCCTATGGCAATTGATTATCCCCGTAGTTTATTTTATAGCTTATGCTATTTCAGGTCTTAGAATGATTTAACTCATCTACACTGTTCATTTGACCCTAAAACAGGCTTGCATTCAATGCCTATGTATAGTAGTCTATGACAACTAGTGTATTTTATATACACTCGTAAATTTAAGCATGCCCACTTTAAACCAATTAGTTAAGAAGAATCGTTCAAAAACTCGCAAGAAGAGTAAGGCTATTGCCCTTACTCGCGGTTTTAACACACAGCAAAATAGACCAGTGTTCTATAACTCACCTTTCAAAAGAGGAGTTTGCACAAAAGTTACAACCAAAACACCTAAGAAGCCTAACTCTGCTATCAGAAAGATTGCAAGAGTTCGTCTTACAAATGGTATAGAAGTTACTGCCTACATTCCTGGAATGGGTCACAACCTACAAGAGCACTCCGTTGTTCTTCTAAGAGGTGGTCGCGTTAAGGACGTTGGTATTAGATATACTGTAGTAAGAGGAAAGTTAGACTGTGCAGGTGTTGAAAAGCGTAGAAAACAACGTTCAGCTTACGGCGCAAAACGCCCAAAAGCAGCCAAATAAGCTGCTGTACTAAAAATGTACAAAATGGTTCGTAGAGTAAGTCTTTAACAAAGCTGTTGAGGTACTGAATAAAATCTATGAACCGCGTATTATCAATAAAATTATTAAAATTACGTTAATTACAGAACAATGCGAAGAAAATTAAAAAAGAAGTTTACGATTAAACCGGATACGAAATATAAGTCAGATGTTGTCGCAAAGTTTATCAACTACATAATGTGGAGTGGTAAGAAGGAAACTGCAACAAAGATCATCTATGGTACTTTTGATGCAATAATGGAAACATTGAAGACAGAAAACCCAATGGAAGTTTTTGAGACAGCTCTTAAAAACACAGCTCCTATGGTTGAAGTTAGATCAAGAAGAGTTGGAGGTGCAAACTATCAAGTTCCTAGAGAGGTTAGACAAGAAAGAAGAACTTTCCTATCTATGAAATGGATTATTGATGCAGCTCGCGCAAAGAAGGGAAAGCCTATACACCTTAAATTAGCAGATGAAATTATTGCAGCTTCAAAGAATGAAGGAGAGGCAGTAAGAAAGAAGGAGAATACACACAAGATGGCTGATGCTAACAAGGCGTTTGCTCACTTCGCTTGGTAGTTTGGTAACAATAAACCCCTCAATAACACCTGCGGGGTTTATTGTTTTATGGTAAAATAACTTACAAATAAATAAATTTAAATTAATATATGCAACGTGATTACCCATTAGAGAAAATTAGAAACTTCGGTATTATCGCCCACATTGATGCTGGAAAGACAACAACATCAGAACGTGTTCTTTATTACACAGGAATGAGCCATAAAATTGGAGAGGTTCATGAAGGTGAAGCTGTAACAGACTGGATGGAACAAGAAAAAGAGCGTGGTATTACAATTACTGCAGCTGCTATTACTTGTTTCTGGAATCCAGTTTACATGGGTAAGGATCTTTCTAAGATGCACCGTTTCAACATTATTGACACACCAGGTCACGTAGACTTCACAGTTGAAGTTGAACGTTCTCTAAAGGTTCTTGATGGTGGAGTTGTAGTATTTGATGGGGTTGCTGGTGTTGAAGCTCAATCTGAGACAGTTTGGAGACAAGCTGATAAATATCACGTTCCACGTATATGTTTTATTAATAAGCTAGATAGAATGGGTGCATCATTTGAGAGATCATATCAATCAATTTTGGATAGACTAAATAAGAATGCAATAAGAATGCAACTTCCAATCGGAGAAGAAGAGAATCTGTCTGGAGTAATTGACCTTCTTAAGATGAAGTCATACACATTTACAGGAGATATGGGAAGTACTGTTACAGAAGAAGAAATTCCTGCTGACATGCTTGATGAGTCAAAGCTGAGAAGACAAGAGCTTGTAGAGAAGTGTGTTGAATTTGATGAAGAGTTGATGAACAGATATCTAGAACAAGGTGATGACGCTGTGTTTACAATAGATGAGCTTAAGGCTTCTCTTAGAAAAGGAGTTATTGAGAACAAGGTATTCCCAGTTTTCACAGGTTCTGCTCTTAAAAATAAGGGTGTTCAACTAGTTTTGGATGCTGTTATCGATTACCTTCCATCTCCATTAGATATTCCTGCTATAAAAGGTCTCGATCCAGAAACAGGAGATGTAATTGAAAGACACGCTTCAGATGAAGAGCCTTTTTCTGCTCTTGCTTTCAAGCTACAAACTGACCCGTTTGTTGGACAACTTACATTCTTCCGTGTTTATTCAGGAACAATTGAAGCTGGTTCATATATTTACAACTCAACAACAGGAAATAAGGAGAGACTTGGGCGTATCGTTAGACTTCAGGCAAATAAAAGAGAGGATGTTAAGAAAGTTTTTGCAGGAGAAATCGTTGCGGCTGTTGGTCTTAAGGAAGCAAAGACATCTCATACTTTCTGTGATGAAAATCACCCAATCATTCTTGACCCTATTAAATTTGCAGAACCTGTTGTTTCACTTAGAATCGAGCCTAAAACAAAGGCTGATCAAGAGAAAATGGGTGTTGCACTTAAGAAATTAGGTGATGAAGATCCAACTTTTAGAGTTACATCAAACACAGAAACTGGAGATACTGTTATTTCTGGAATGGGTGAACTACACCTTGAAATTATGGTTGATAGAATGAAGAGAGAGTTTGGTGTTGAGGCTAATGTTGGTGCTCCTCAGGTTGCATACAGAGAGACAATTCTAGGAAGTGCAGAAGCTGAACATAAATATGTTAAGCAATCTGGAGGTAAGGGGCAATATGGACACGTTAGAATGACAATTAAGCACCTAGAGCCACTTGAGGAAGGAGCTAAAATTCCTAAAAACGTTCATAGAACAGCTGACTTTGAGTTTATTGACTCAATTAAGGGAGGTGTTATTCCAACAGAATTCATTCCAGCAGTTGAAAAGGGAGTTAAGGAAGCTATGGAAAGAGGTATTGTTGCTGGTTTCCCTCTAACAAATGTATCTTGTGAATTAACATTTGGTTCATACCATGATGTTGACTCATCAGAAATCGCTTACAAGATTGCAGCTTCTCAAGCTTTCCAAGAGGGAGCAAGACGCGCAAGACCTGTTATTCTTGAACCTATAATGAAGGTTGAAGCTCTAACACCAGAACAATTCATGGGAGACGTTACCGGTTCACTTTCATCAAAGAGAGGTCAAATTGAAGGAATGGATGATAGACCAGGTGGAATTAGAGTTATTAGAGCCATGGTTCCTCTATCTGAAATGTTCGGTTATACAACAGATATTAGATCAATGACACAGGGAAGAGGTTCAGTTTCAATGGAATTTGATCACTACGATACAGTTCCAGCTAACGTTGAGAAGGCTATCGTTGAGGCAAGAAAATAATCTGATAAAACTTATCCACAAAAAAAACAACTCCTCAAACTAGGGGTTGTTTTTTTGTTGTATAATATAACTTATGAAAATAAAAATATATTTGGTTGCACTATCGCTGATAGGCGTTTCCATGCTGGTGTCACCCTTCATTACAAACGCAGCAACAACAGCACAGATTCAAACTCAGATAGACTCAACAAAAAAGGATATTGCATCAACAACTGCACAGATTAGCTCATTTCGAACTCAAATTTCATCAATAAACTCACAGATTTTAGCACTTCAAAACCAGTTATCCTCAGCGGATGTCTCTGTTGCAACACTACAGCAAAATCTAATCTCATTAAATCTGCAGCTTCAGACGCTAAATAAGCAATTAGCAAGCTCAACAGTAGCTACCTCAACTATTGTTCTTGCAACAACATCTCCTTACATATATTCTGTGGATACTGAGAGCAACCCAGGTAATCATTCGTTTAAAATCGGTAATCTATATATCCCAAATTCAAAGGTTAATAGTTGGTCTTTGTATATCGATAGTGTTTTAATTAAGCAAATTAACGCTGCTTCAACTACAGAAATTTTGACAGTTCCGAACTATATTCTGTGTAATAATTACGAAATAGGGCAAGTAGCTAAGGTTCAAGCAAGAGCTCTGTATACTGGAAAAACTACTAATCAATTTCCTCTTACTATCTCCTTGCCTTGTTCATTGTCTTTATTATCTCTGAGTGTTGATGAGACTTGGGTACCTTTTACTACAACAACTAGTAACCCTAATCTGAAGGTCTATATTAAGACAAAAACAACAGTTGTAACAAAAGATATTGTTTGGACGTCTAATAATTTATCTTCTACTGATTCTGTGAGTATTGGGTTAGTTCCTTTTGGATGGGTTGGAACTAGTATTTTAGGCTCAGTAACAGCTGGTTCCAATTTAGGTGGAGGAAAAGCAAGTGTAACCTGGGATATTGTTGGTCAGGCTGTTCAGTATGATAAACCTTACAAAATTGTAATTACGGATACAAACAATCCTAAGTTTAACGCAACAAGTACCGGTGTTGTTAAAATTAGTACTAAGGTATCTCAGTTGTCTAATTTTGGGTTATTTGCTTCAATCTGGCAAGGTGTAAACAATCTATTATCTGGAATATTTGGTAAATAATCCTACATTTGCAGTACAATTTAAAACCAAAAATTGTCTATTAAAACGAAATTTAAATATTCTATGGTATAATATGCTTATGTTTGAAAAATATCTTGAAGATTTAGGTTTATCAGAGAAAGAGGCAAAGGTTTACCTGTCTCTTTTGGAGGTAGACAATGATTCTGTACTTGATTTAGCTGAGAAGACTAAAATTAATCGTACAACTATCTATCCAGTACTTGAATCGCTTTCAAATAAAGGGCTAATATTTGAAGTTTTAGTTGATAAAAAGGTTAGATACCAAGCTGAACCACCAGAAAGACTGGAGACTTATATTGAAAGACGTAAAATACAGCTGGATGAACAAAGTAAAAGACTTAAGGATATAGTTCCACAACTTAAGAGTATTTACAGAGAGGATGCTGAAAAGCCTGTAGTTAAATTTTTTGAAGGAAAAGAGGGCGTTATAAGTATGACTGAGGAGCTTTTCCAATCAAAAGATGACAAAGGCGGCACTATGTATATGATTTATCCAAAGGATTTAATAGAAAGTCTGTTTTCAGAGGCCGATAGTAATAGATTCCGTAAAATAAGGGTAGATAAGAAAATTTCCGGTAAATCAATATATACGTATTCAAAAGGGGAAATTGACAGAAGTGCTAACTTGGGGAATAGGTTGTTCGTAGATGGTAAAAAGTATCCTTTAAGTTGCGATATTAGTATTTACAACAATAAGGTAAGAATAGCTACTTTGGGATCAAAATTGGGTGGAATGATTGTTTATAATAAGGATTTTGCGGAAACCCTAACCTCTTTGTTTGAATTAGCCTTTAAAAATATAGAGGAAGGTAAATAAGAAAAAATTAGGTAAAAAATTAGCTCGGTTCCTGGGTAGGAACCGAGCTTTTTTTGTTTGTGAACTACCTTGGTGGGGAGGTTTACAAATATGAAGGGTTTTCAAAAAGGACAATCATTCTAATTAATCATGCATTGTGGTGGTGGTGTATATGGTGTGCTTGCGGTTACTATGCCCAGAAGTTATAAACAAGTCCCTTTTTTAGTACTCAGAGGCCTGTCGTGAAAACCCGGCTAGGTTCACGACAAGCCACCTTTCCTTTAGGGTTAATCGGGCATTGCACTTTTGGGTTAGAACACTTTGATCTGTCGGCTTTATAGCCGAAAGTACAGTCAAATTCCGTATCACAATGTAGCATGTCTGATTCTTTTGTCAAGCAATTTAGACATTTAATAGATTTAAGCTAAAACGACCTTATTCTTGGGTAATTAGATTGGCAATATAAAAAAACATAATATAATATATTTTCTAATTTTGTATACCCTTTATAGAGTTTTGTTGTTATCAATTTACTTTTATATTGATTAAATATGGCTATATAAAAGGGTACAAATGACAAAATAAAAACAAAGTGTCAAAACATCTTGACAAAAATATGAACATGGCTATACTACAACACAGATAAGTAAACACTGTTAATTTAATCCAAAATCGAGCTGATTTTGAGTCCTTAAATAGAATTAATAAATATTAGCCAAAATACAGTGTGTTAATAGCAATGAACATTTCAAAAAGTATAAACCATGACCTACGTCGTCGTTGACGGGCTCGTGATGTCCCTTGCGGATTATCGCGAGTACGTTCAAAGCAAATAATTGCTTTGAGTTCTGCTTTTATCGCGAGATGAAAAGCCGAGGTAGAGAAAACTACCTTTTGAACAGAAATTACAACTGCTCGATAGAGTACTTGTAGTAAATCACGGATAGACGTTCTATCCGTCCTCTGTCTCGAAGTGCGTACTTCGACTGATGAGCTTAAAAAAGCGAAACAGTGGTTCTTTTTAACGTTTTGTGTAGCTACGAGTGCCTTAATCTCTAAAGTTAGGACGTTTATAACTATGCAAAACACACAAAAAGCAAAGGTAACATGGGTTAAGTGCTGGGGTTTTGCCCCGGGTGGTGGATTTGCCTATATGGCTTATTTCCAAACCGTTAAGACCCTAGAGGAAGGCTGTGCCTTCGTCTTTTCAAATACAACCTTAAGGGTTGAAGACTTCATTTTTGTCAAAAGACAAGGTGAAGATTGGAATGAGGTAGAAAATTTTGATGATAAATACCTCGAAATGTTATGTGAATAGCGTAATAAAGCACATAAACTGTGCAACTCTGCCCGTTGAGTGAACGGGTTCTGTCATAAGATGTGTATCTTGTCTGACGATGGTCAAAAGACCGAAACAGAATTCAGGGTTGATTAACCTTAAGTGGGGGGGGGTAGGTTATAGCTTTGACATTGACAAACCCCCACCTTCTGATATTATCCATTAGACGCCTTTTGGCGGTTTTTTATCCCAATCTTCTTTTTGATTTAAGGCAGTATTAAGAATCAAACATAATTAAGCTAAACTACTGAGAGAAGCACTGGGGATAAAATTTAGAAACTTATTAATTTAATTTTTATTAATTGGTGAGTATAAAGATTTATGGAGATATCCATATAAATATCGATATATTCATTTAATTATCAAGCAAATATATGGCAATAGAAATTTTTGATCGTTCAAAGCCTCACGTTAACGTGGGTACAATTGGACACGTTGATCACGGAAAGACTACATTAACTGCAGCTATTCTTAATGTTCTTAACAGAGCAGGTATGAAGGCTACAATTAAGTCAATCGGAGATATTGACAAGGCCCCAGAGGAAAAGGCTCGTGGTATTACAATTTCACTTTCACACAGTGAGTACACTACAAACGCAAGACACTATGCTCACATTGATGCACCAGGCCACGCCGACTACATCAAGAACATGATCACAGGAGCTGCTCAAATGGACGGCGCAATCTTGGTTGTTGCTGCTACTGACGGACCTATGCCACAAACTCGCGAGCACGTTCTACTTGCAAAGCAAGTTGGTGTTCCAAAGATTGTTGTATTCATGAACAAGTGTGACATGGTTGATGATGCAGACATGCTTGACCTAGTTGAGGCAGAAATCAGAGAGCTTCTAGCAAAGAACGGATTTGACGAAGATGCACCAGTTATCAGAGGTTCAGCGCTTAAGGCACTTGAAGCTCCAGGTATTGATGATGAATGGTCAAAGAAGGTTCTTGAATTAGTTGACGCTCTAGATAACTATATTCCACAACCAGTTAGAGAGACTGATAAGCCTTTCCTTATGCCTATTGAAGATATTTTCTCAATTGAAGGAAGAGGAACAGTTGTTACAGGTAAAATTGAAAAAGGTATAATCAAGATCGGTGAAGAAATTGAAATCATCGGACTACATGATACTCAAAAAACAGTTGTTACAGGTATTGAAATGTTCAACAAGCAATTGTCAGAAGGTCAAGCTGGAGACAACGCTGGTATTCTACTAAGAAGTGTTAAGAAGGATGATCTTGCAAGAGGTCAAGTTCTAGCAAAGCCAGGATCAGTTAAGCCACATACAGATTTTGAAGCAGAAGTCTATATCCTTAAGAAGGAAGAAGGCGGTCGACACACTCCATTCTTCTCAGGTTACAAACCTCAGTTCTACGTACGTACAACTGACGTAACAGGAGAGGTTACTCTAAAGGAGGGCGTAGACATGGTTATGCCTGGTGATACAGTTACTTTCAAGGTTAAATTGGTAGCCCCAATTGCTCTTGAAGACAATACAAGATTCGCTATTCGCGAGGGAGGTAGAACTGTAGGAGCCGGCGTTGTAACTAAGATCGTAGCCTAACTCTAGTTGAATTTTACTCAGAAACTATTAAAAAAACCGCCATTATGGCAATAAAAGAAGCACATAAAAAGAAAACTGCAAAAGAAGATAGCGTATCAAGACTACGTATACGTGTTCGTGCGTATGAGTCAAAAATCATTGATGCATCCATTAAACAAATTATGGATACAGCTCTAAGATTTGATGCTACTATCGTGGGTCCTATTCCACTTCCTACAGAAATCAAGAAATATACAGTAAATCGTTCATCGTTTATTTTCAAAAATTCACGTGAGCAATTTGAGATGAGAACACACAAGCGTCTGATTGATATCATCAATCCAAATGCAAAGGTGATTGAAGCTCTAACTAACTTGAGTCTGCCATCAGGTGTGAATATCGACGTAAAAATGATGTAGTTTTACTTTCTTCAGTGAATCCCCCAAACTATCATGAAATTTATTCTCGGAACAAAACAGAATATGACTCAGCTTTTTGATGAAAAAGGCAATGTCCACCCTGTCACAGTTCTTAAAACCTCTCCTATGGTTGTAACGCAAGTTAAAACTACAGATAAAGATGGTTATGAGGCTGTTCAGATTGGATTTGGTTCAAAAAGTCCACGTCGTATTAACAAGCCACAAAAAGGACAGATGAAAGATCTTGGTAATTTCCAATACCTAAGAGAAATTTCTGGTTTAAAGGATTCATCAATTGGTGATGACGTTACTCCAGAACTTACTCCTGGGGAAAAAGTGGAGGTGTCAGCTATTTCAAAATCAAAGGGATTTCAGGGTGTTGTAAAACGCCATGGATTTCACGGAGGCCCACGTTCTCACGGTCAAAAGCACAGTGAGCGCGAGCCAGGTTCTATCGGTGCCGGAGGTTACCAACGTGTATTTAAAGGTACACGTATGGCAGGCCGTATGGGTGGTGATAGAATAACCGTTAAAAATCTAACTGTTATTTCATACAATAAGGAAACCGGCGAATTATTTATTCGCGGGGCAGTTCCTGGTCGAAGAGGCACATTAGTAGAAGTGCGCGCCTAGCACAATTATCTTAACCTTAAATTAAATTTATGGCACAAACATCAAGAAAAGCAGCTGCAATCAAAGTCGCAAAGACAGAGAAAGTAGTAAAAGCTAAAAAAGAGAAAGTAGTAGCTCCTCTAGAAGGAACTATTTACGATGTGGGAGGTAATAGTGCTGGCACTGTAGCTCTTCCAAAGGAAATCTTCGGAATTCCTTGGAACGCAGATCTTGTCGCTCAAGTTGTAAACTCAATACGTTCAGCTGCGAGACAACCACTTGCACATACAAAAGATAGAAGCGAGGTTGCTGGAGGTGGTAAAAAACCTTGGAAGCAAAAAGGTACCGGACAAGCCCGTCACGGATCATCTCGTTCTCCAATCTGGGTAGGTGGAGGTGTTGCTCACGGACCTCGTAAAGAGAAAAATTACGACAGAAAAGTGAACAAGAAAATGAAGGCTAAGGCACTATTTACAATTCTTTCCGCAAAGTGGAGAGATGGTGAGATCCTCTTCGTCAAAAATCTAGAATTAGTTGAACCTAAGACAAAACTTGCGTTAGCTATGATAGATAGACTCTCAAACGTTAAGGGCTTTGATAAGTTAGCAACAAAGAAGAAAAATGCTGCTCTTATTACAGTTCCAGCGCTTGAAGAAAATGTAAAGCGAGGATTTTCTAATCTAGGAAGCTTCGAAATTTCAGAGCTCCGAAATATTAATCCAATATCGCTTCTTCAGCATAAGTACTTGGTCATTGCTTCACCTGAAGACGCGTTTGTTACTCTTATGTCAAAAATAAAGTAACCAACACCCTAAATAAAAAAGCTATGACAAAGATATCAATCAAGAAGCATCAATTGGAAGTTATAAAGTGCCCTCGTATTACTGAAAAGGCAACTGTAAAGGCTGGTGAAAACCAATACGTCTTTGAAGTTACTCCAAGGTCTACTAAAGCATCTATAGCTAAATCTATTGAAGCGCTATACAAGGTAAAACCTGTAAAAGTTAACATCGTTAATACTCCTGCAAAGGCAGTATTCGTTCGCGGAAAGGTCGGAAAGAAAAGTGCTATTAAGAAAGCTTATGTTTTCTTAAAGAAAGGCGATAAAATAGACCTAGCATAATCAGCGTGAAACGCAAAGTAAAATAAATTATATGAAAAGATTTAACCCAACAAGCCCCTCACGCCGAAACATGGCTATCGTTAATTACGCTCAGATTCTTACTACTGACGAGCCATACAAGCCCCTTACAAACGGGTTTAGACGTGGATCAGGACGTAACAACACTGGACGTATTACAACTAGACACAAAGGTGGAGGTCACAAAAGACTTTATCGTCAAATAGACTTTAAGTATGACAAGAAAGATATTCCTGCAAAGATCGAAACAATTGAATACGATCCAAACCGTACATCATTTATTTCTCTCGTAACTTATACTGATGGAGAAAAGCGATACGTCGTTTTGCCAAAGTCACTAAAAGTTGGAGATAAGTTTATCGTTGGCGAGAAGGTTGAAGTAAAAGCAGGTAACAGACTTCCATTAAAGAACATTCCTGTTGGAACATTTGTTTACAACATAGAATTGAAATTTGAAGGAGGTGCTAAGCTTGTTCGTTCAGCTGGTTCTTTTGCTGAAGTTATTGCTCATGACGCGGGTTACGCCCTTGTTAAGATGCCATCAACTGAAGTTAGAAAGATACTAGAAACTGCATGGGCTTCAATTGGAGAGGTTTCAAATGATGAAAATCGTTTGCAAAATATCGGAAAAGCTGGAGCTAGTAGACACCGTGGTATCAGACCTACAGTTAGAGGTACTGCCATGAACCCAGTTGATCACCCCCATGGAGGAGGAGAAGGTAGACAAGGAAGAGGACGAAGACGTGCTATTTCTATCTACGGAAAGCCAACTGGAAAGGGACAAAAATCAAGACGCGCAAAGAAGTACTCAAACAAACATATTGTTACAAGAAGAAAGGTAGGAAAGAGAAGATAATATTTTGTTTGATTAGCAGAAGGCTGGTCTTAATAACAAAAACCCCGCAGAAATGCGGGTTTTTTGTTTGTCTGTTTTTGACAAAATTTTTAAGGAGTGTAGTCTAAAGTAGGAGTGCAAATAGCATCCTTACATAGGTCATCTGACCGCTGAATAAGTACACAAACCTCAAAAACACAAAACTATGAAAGAGTTAAGTTCAGTAAAGACCGGGCGCAATGAGTACTTGAATAATCTTTATCAAATTTGGGGAGTCGGCCCAACACCAGACGAAAGAATGGCTTTTCTCGATAAATTTTTTGGGCCTGTAGGAGGAAACATTGAAGGCTTGCCAAAGGAGATTCAGTTACAATCATTGGAAGCTTTTCATATTGGTGAAGAAGATTGGGGTAGCTATACCAGTGAAAGGGGGCTCTTTAGCGACAAGTTCTACTGGGAACATGGTGTTGGACCAGATCCAGCTTTCCGCTTGCGTTATTGGGAGTCTAACCTTCCTTTCAAGAACTACCTCTTGGATTACGTATCTGTTGCAGATCTGCCTCCTTTGGAGCGTCTGGAAAGGTTTGAACAGCGTTATATCTACAGTGAGTTTGCCGACGGATTATCGTGATTTGTATACTAAGATTTGAAGTTTTAGCAAAGGCTCGGCGGGGGAACCCCGCCGAGCCTTTTAATATATGAGTCTTTTAAATTTTGACAAAACTGCATGGCGTTATAAAATAAAGTACGGAGTGCAAAATCTGCTCCTTCTATCGACCAAACGGGTCAAATCCAAAGTATCAACCTCTCACCCTCAAAAATATGAAATTTTTAGATATGTCTAAAGCTCGATTTTTTCGTGTTTTGTATCAGATTTGGGATGTTAACAGTATTCCGGAGGAAAGACTTGCTTTTTGGGTTAATATTCAAGAAGCTGATTCCTGCATCCTTGATCTTGAAGTGCCAATTAGGAAAAAAGTTGAGATGTTAGAAAACCTTTATTTTGCAAGTCAAAAGCTCTCTGGGACTAGAGATCAGGTAAAGCAAAATCTGATTGTAGAAAAGTTTTATAAGGAAAATGGGGTAACTCTAAAGGAGATTCAGCACCTGCTCCATTTTTGGGAATTTACTCCACTTTGGCAGCAATTTAGAGAGGACCATCCTTCAATTGTATTACTTCCAATGTGGGAAAGACTTCGTTGTTATGAGCAGCGGTTCATTATTGCAGAAGCTGAAATCGAAGCGTTTAAAAGCGTATCTTGATCGGCAATTTATTTAGGCTCGGCGGGGTTACCCCGCCGAGCCTTCACTCCCCCTTATGATGAATAATTTATATATAATTACTAATTTTCTATAAATTATTGTTAATAGAAACAGTAAAAAAAACGGCAAAAAAAACATCAAAATTTGGCCATTTTAGTCAAAAACCCAAATTAGACCATAATCTTTACAATAATAGTATCGAAATGCCTAAAATAAGCCTTTTAGTGGTTGACACTTTCATTATTTTTGCTAGTATACGTTAACTGGCTCAACACGGGCTATTATTTTCACACAAACAATGACAAGATCACTAAAAAAAGGACCATATATAGCCCCAAAACTTCTAAAGAAGATAGAAGGCAAAAACCCTCAGACAACTGGGGTAATTAAGACTTGGTACAGAGGAAGTCAAATCTCACCAGAAATGGTTGGGTTTATCTTCGGTGTACACAATGGAAAGACTCATGTTGAAGTTCTTGTAACAGAGGAAATGGTAGGTCACAGATTGGGAGAATTTTCACCAACAAGAAAGTTCGTTAGACATGGAGGAAAGATGCAGAAGGAACTTGATGCTGCAAAGAAGCAGTCAGAAATAACCGCAGCTAAGTCAGCTAAGGCGACAACAGCAGCTCCAGCTAAAAAGAAATAATTTAATAATAAGTCAAAGTCATGAAAGCAATTTTAAGTAATTATAGACAATCACCAAGAAAGGTAGCCCTAGTGGCTGGGTTAATCCGTGGTAAAACTGTTGCACAAGCCCGTGTTGCTTTAAAGTTTGCAAACAAAAGAGCTTCTCTTCCAATAGGTAAACTATTAGAGAGTGCTGTTGCTAATGCAAAAAATGTTGGAGTAACAAATCTTGAGTCTCTTAAGATCCAAGAAATACAAGTAAACAAAGGTAGAGTTCTAAAAAGAAGTATGCCTCGCGCTCGTGGGTCAGCTTCAAGAATCAACAAGCGTTCAAGTCATGTATCAATAATCCTTTCTGAGGGTGGCGTTGCTCCTGTAGCTACAAAGGCAGTTGCAAAAGCATCTAAAGATGAAAAGACAAAAACAGCTGTTAAAGCAGTTTCAAAAACAACTCCAAAGGTTGAAGTCGTAAAGGAATCTAAAAAAGATAACAAATAATAATATAATAAATTAGTATGACACATAAAGTTCACCCATATGCACATAGACTAGGAATTATCAGAGACTGGAAATCTCGATGGTTTTCAACTGATGCAAAATTCCGTAGTAACCTTAAGTGCGATATTCTTGTAAGAGAATGGCTACAAAAGAAGATGCGTGGACAATATGTTTCAGATATTGAAATTGAAAGAAATGACAAAACATTTCGTTTGATTATTAAAACATCACGCCCAGGAATCATAATCGGAAGAAATGGTGAAGGAGCTACAAAGCTTAAGAAAGAGGTTGAGAAATTCTTGAGAAAGAATGGTGAAGATGTAACAACATTACTTAAACTAGAAATAGAAGAAGTTAGATCACCAGAATCAAGTGCTCCTATCGTTGCACAAATGCTTGCTGAAGGTCTTGAGAAGCGTATGCCATTTAGACGTGTTATGAAGCAAATGGTTGAGAAGGTTATGATGTGTAGAGAGGTTAAGGGAGTAAGAGTTTATATGACAGGTCGTCTTGGGGGTGCAGAAATGGCAAGAACAGAAAGTCTTAAGAAAGGACAAATTCCATTGCAAACTCTTAGAGCAGATATTGACTATAAGAACTACGAGGCCAACTTACCTTATGGAAAGATCGGTATAAAGGTCTGGATTTATAAGGGTGAAGTTTTCAAGAAATAATTAATTAAAATATTACCATGTTAGCACCAAAAAAAGTAAAGCATAGAAAGTGGCAAGTACAACGTCAAAACCCAAAGAAGGTTAGAGTGGAAACTCGTGGGCTTGATGTTAGTTTTGGTTCTTATGGGTTAAAGGCAACTAGCCCTTACCGTATAACTTCAAACCAAATTGAAGCTGCTAGAAAGGTTATTTCAAAAACTCTTGGAAAAACTGGACGTATGTGGACTAGAGTATTTCCTGATAGACCTTTTACACAAAAGGCTGCTGAGGTACCTATGGGTAAAGGAAAGGGAGATCCAAAAGGTTTCTGCATGGAAATCAGACCAGGAAGAATTCTTTTTGAGGTTGATGGTGTAACAGAGGCAATAGCAAAGGATGCCCTAATAAAGGCAGGTAAAAAATTACCAGTTACTATTCGTGTAGTAAGTAGAGAGCAATAATAATATTTAAATATAAAGAAATGAACGATTTTAAAAATAAAAACAGAAAAGATTTGATGAAGACCTTATATGAAAAAAAGGATTCTTTGCAGACCTTCCGTTTCAGCGGAGCAGGTTCAAAATCTAGAAATGTTAAAGAGGGACGTAACACAAGAAAGGATATTGCTCGTATCCTTACAGAATTAACTACACAAACTAAAGCTGGAATCCTTGAAGCTAAAAAAGCAGTTAAATAATTGCAATATAAATAAATTATGAAAAAGACAATTAATACAACAGAAGAAGTTCAATCAGTAGCATCAAATAAAAAAGTGCTTGCTGGTGTTGTGACTTCAAATAAGATGACAGACACTATTGTGGTATCTGTACAACAATATGCAAAGGTTCCTAAGTACAATAAGTATGTTAAGTCACACAAAAAGTACAAGGCTCACGATGCTGGAAACACAAAGAACATCGGAGACAAAGTAGAGATTGTCGAGTGTCGCCCAATCTCAAAGGATAAACACTTTAAGTTAATTTAATCTACCAATATGTTACAACCACGATCAATAGTTTCAATAGCAGACAACTCCGGCGGAAAGATAGGCCGTGTGTTTAAGGTTCTTGGATCTTCAAAAAAGAGATATGCTGAAATCGGAGAGATAGTAGTTATCTCAATCCAAAAAGCAGAGCCAAGAAAGCCTGTAAAGAAGAAAGACATTCACCGCGCTGTGGTTGTTCGTCAAAAGAAGGCCTTCAGAAGAAAGGATGGTTCTTATGTTAGATTTGATGAGAACGCAGTTGTTCTAATTGATAAGACAAAGGGTGAGCCACTTGGAGGACGTGTTTTCGGACCAATTCCAAGAGAGTTGTCAGAAAAATATCAAAAAATCGTTTCTTTAGCAGCGGAGGTTGTATAAATCGTAAAATATTAATAATTGCAACATAAATTTAAAAACATGAAAATCAAGAAAGGAGACAACATAATAGTGATAGCTGGTAGAGATAAGGGTAAAACTGGAAAAGTTGCCAGAGCTATTCCTGATGACTCAAAAGTTGTCGTTGAGGGTATTAACCTTCTAAAGAAGCATATGCGTGCTAAAAGTAGTACTCAAAAGGGCCAAATTGTAGAGGTTGCTATGCCAATTCATGTTTCTAACGTTGCAATCGTTGTCGGCGGTAAGCCAACTCGTGTTGGAAGTAAGGTTATTGGAGACAAGAAGGTTAGAATAGATAGAAAGACAGGGAAGGCAATATAGTTATTGATTATTAAAGAAATATTATGAAACATCAAACAGTAAAAGAAAAAGCAGCAAAAACATACGAAACCCTAAAGGGTGAGTTTGGATATACAAACAAGCTTCAAGCTCCAAAGGTATTGAAGGTTGTTCTTTCTGCAACACAAGGTTCAATTAAAGATCCAAAGAAGAAGGCTTTGATTGGAGACCGTCTAACAAAGATTGCAGGACAAAAAGCTACTCAAACAGCAGCTAAGAAATCTATTGCATCATTTAAGGTTAGAGAGGGGGACATTGTAGGATGGCAAGTTACTTTAAGAGGTGAGAGAATGTGGAGTTTTATCGAGAAATTGGTAAACGTTGCACTTCCTCGAACAAGAGACTTTAGAGGAATTAAAGTTACTGCTATTGATTCTATGGGTAATTATACTCTTGGAATTAAGGAGCATACAGTGTTTGCTGAGACATCTGATGAGGAATTAAAGGATGTTTTCGGATTTGCTGTAACTTTAGTTACAACAGCTAAGACCAAGGCCGAGGTTAAAGCATTAATGGATTATTTTGGCTTCTTGTTCCGAAAGGAAGACGTTAAATAAACGTTGACTTTAGGGCATTAAACTGCTAGGATTCAAAAACACAAAAGATATGGCAAAAACATCAACATTCGTAAGATCACTCAAAAAACCAAAGTTCTCAAGTCGTATTGTGAGACGTTGTTTCAGATGCGGTCGCGTTCACGGTTACATGCGAGACTTCGGTATGTGCCGTATCTGCTTTAGAGAGGCTGCTAACGAAGGCAGAATCCCAGGAATTAAAAAATCATCATGGTAGATCCAATATCACAAATAATAATACATATTAAGAATGCAAATGTAGCTGGTAAAGCTACAACAACTCTTCCTTATTCAAAATTAAAAGAGTCAATACTTGAGGTTCTTAAGAGAGAAGGTTTTATTAAAGACTACTCAAAAAAAGGAAAGAAAGTTTCTAAGACTCTAGAAATTGAATTAATATACGTAGATGGTAAAGCAAAGATTGAGGGAGTTCAACAAATCTCAAAGCAATCACGCAGAACATATACAAAGGCTAAAGAAATTAAGTCAGTACTTAATGGTTATGGAGCTTTGATTCTGACAACACCTAACGGTATTATGACAGATCGTCAAGCAAGAAAGGAAAAGGTCGGAGGTGAGGTTTTGTTCAAAATTTGGTAATTTAAATAATATGTCAAGAATAGGAAAACAAATAATAAATATCCCGGAAAAAACAGAAGTTATCTTCAATGATTTTCTACTAACTGTAAAAGGCCCAAAAGGTACTCTTTCAAGAGAGATTAGACCAGGGTTTGATATTAAAGTAGAAAATGGAACAGCAACAGTTATTCCACTTAAGCATGACCTACAAGCAAGAGCTTTATGGGGAACTTATGGTTCACACCTTAAGAACATGGTTATAGGAGTTACTGAGCAATTTACAAAGAAGCTTTTGTTAGAGGGTATTGGTTATAAAGCTGAGGTTGTTGGAAATCAAATCAATCTAAACCTTGGTTTCTCTCACCCAATTCACGTTGCAATACCAGAGGGTGTAACTGTTACTACAGAAAAGGGACAGGTTATCTTCTCAGGTTGTGACAAAGAAGCTGTTTTTCAACTAGCTTCACAAGTTAGAGCATTGAAGAAGCCTGAGCCATATAAGGGTAAGGGATTCAGATATGAAGGAGAAGTAATTAAGAGAAAGCAAGGTAAGAAAGCTGCATAATCTGCATAAAGTTAAACCATAAAAGTCATGAAAACTAAAATTATATTATCATCAAGAGACAGACGAAGAAAGCGAATACGCTCAAAGGTTATTGGTAGTGCAGAGCGACCTCGTTTATCTGTATTCAAATCAAATGCATATATTTATGCACAGTTAATTGATGATGAAAATGGTAAGACTTTAGCTGCAGCTTCTTCACTTAAGGATAAGAAGGGAACAAAAACTGATTCTTCATTAAATGTAGGTACAGAAATTGCAAAGCTTGGAAAGGCTGCTGGAGTTTCAAAGGTGGTTTTCGATAGAGGTGGATTTAATTACACAGGACGTATCCGTTCATTAGCTGACGGAGCACGTCAAGGCGGATTAGAATTTTAATATAATATGAACGATACACTTAACAACAATACAACAGCGGGAACAGAAGCAGCGGTAACTCCAGTAGCAGCTACAACTGCTCCATCAGCAACAGCTCCAGCTGCAAGACCTGCAGACACAAGAGGAACTTTTTCTAGAGGGGGAGCTCGTGGTGGCGCAGGATCACGTGGACCAGGAGGCCCAGGTGGAGCACCCAGAGGACGTGGAGGACCAGACAGAAGAGGAGGACCAAGACGCGAACCTAGAGCTAAGCCTGAGTTTGATCAAAAAATGATTGACATCAGACGTGTTACTAGAGTTTCTGCTGGAGGTAGACGTTTCAGCTTTGCTGTAGCAGTTGTTATTGGGGACAGAAAGGGTAAGGTTGGTGTTGGGACAGGAAAAGGAACTGATACATCACTTGCTGTTGAAAAAGCTGTTAGAGATGCAAAAAGTAAGCTTATTACCATCCCTCTAACAAAGACAGGAAGTATTCCTCATGCAGTTGTGTCTAAGTACTGTAGTGCAAGAGTAGAAATGATGCCCGCACTAGGAAAGGGAGTTGTTGCTGGTAGTTCAGTTCGTGACGTTATCGTTCTTGCTGGTATTACTGACATCAATGCAAAGCTTCGTTCAGGTACAAAAAACAAACTAAACAATGCACAAGCTGCTATCAAGGCTCTTTCTTCATTCAAGAAGGCAAGAATTTCATCATCAGCTACTGCTGAGGTAAAAGAAAATTAATATTCAGACTATAATCAAATTATTATGCAATTACATAACGTAAAATCAAAGACAAAAAGAGCGAAGTCAGTCCAGGTTGGACGTGGTGGAAAGCGTGGTAAGACTTCAGGACGTGGAACAAAAGGACAAGGAGCTCGTGCTGGTAGAAAAATCAGACCTGAACTTCGTGATACTATTAAAAGAATTCCAAAGCTTCGTGGTCTTGGTAAAAACTCAAACAAGTCTATTCAAGTTAAGCCAACAATTGTTGATGTAACTAAGCTTGTTGTATTTAAGGCTGGAGAGAAGGTTTCACCACTTATGCTAGCTGAGAAGGGTATAATTTCTGTATACAAAGGACGTCTTCCTCGTATAAAGATTTTGGGAAAAACTGAAGAGGTAATCCCAGGAGTAAATGTTGTAGATTGCGGTGTTTCTGCTTCAGCTAGAGCTTCAATTGAGAAGGCTGGTGGATCAGTTAAATAGTAAGTTTTCAGTTAATTATTGTAATAATCGGTCAGTTCTGACCAAAAAATATGGAAAAATTTCTTCTAAAACTTAAGCATCTTTTTTCAGACAAAAGTCTGCGTAATAAAATTCTTTTTGTACTAGGTGCTCTTTTGGTCTTTAGATTATTTGCTAACATTCCAATTCCTGGTGTTAATCAAGCTGTTCTTGATAACTTTTTAAATAATAATCAGTTCTTCGGTCTTATGAGTATGTTCTCAGGAGGGGGACTTTCAACTCTTTCAATTGTAATGCTTGGAGTAAGTCCTTACATTACAGCCTCAATTATAATGCAATTGAGTACAATGCTTTCACCTAAAATGAAGTCAATGATTTCAGAAGAGGGTGATGTTGGAAGAAAAAAGTTTAGCTTCTATTCTAGAGCTCTAACTATACCACTTGCTGTTGTTGAGGGTTTTGGTTTCCTGGCGCTTTTACAAAAGGAAAACATTGTTGGTCATCTTGGTGGACTAAGTTTGATTACAAACGTAGCTATCATTGTAGGAGGTTCTATGATTCTTATGTGGATTGGTGAGCTTGTTTCAGAGTTTGGTATTGGAAACGGTGTTTCACTTATAATCTTTGCAGGTATCGTAAGTAAGATTCCACAAGCCTTTGGACAATTACAATACATTTACACAGACGCTTCACAAATACCAATGTTCATAGCTATGGCTGTGATAGGTTTAGCTGCAATACTTGGTGTTGTCTATATTACTGAGGCAGAGAGGCCTGTGCCTGTAACTTATGCTAAGCAGGTTAGAGGGGGTAAGATTTATGGTGGTTCATCAACATACCTTCCATTTAGACTAAACCAAGCTGGTGTTATTCCAATTATCTTTGCATTGTCTATCTTGTTGTTACCTCAAATGGTATTCAATATGCTTGCATATACTGGAAATCCAATGATTGCTGAAGCTTCAAAAGTTTTGGCATCACTGATGCAAAATCCTTGGATATATTCAGGACTTTACTTTGTATTAGTATTCTTCTTTACATATTTCTATACAGCTGTAACTTTTGATCCAAAGACAATCTCAGAGAACCTACAAAAGGGTGGAGCTTTCATTCCTGGAGTTAGACCTGGAGATCCTACAACTGAGCATTTGGCTAAGATGGTTGGAAGACTGACTCTTGTTGGTGCGTTGTTCCTAGGATTAATCGCGGTTCTTCCTCCTGTTCTTCAAGCTGTAACCAATATAAAGATATTAACAATTGGTGGAACATCTCTTTTGATTGTTGTTCAAGTTGTTATTGATCTAATTAAAAAGGTGGATGCACAATTGGCAATGAGAGAATACTAGGATAGCCCTTGTAAAAGTTATATGATTTAAAAGACGCCCTAAGGGCGTCTTTTAATGTGCAAGAAAAAACATCTGATTGTATATAAAATATTTTATAGTTATAATTAAAACATGAATATTAAAAAGTATGTTGTTTTGTTTTCGATAGCTATAATTGTTGCTGGGGGATCAGTTGTTTATTATAAATCTAATCTATCTAGTAATTCACTAGTAGATTTAGAAAAGTTGGCCGTCAAATCTGATATAGCTAAGACTAACCCTTTATCTTCTGTTGACAGCGTTTCATCACAAAAGTATCTTGAAATGAGTCGTTCAGACTCTGTAAAAAAAGATTATGTGAGTGCTCTAAAAAATATCAAAAAAGCTATTGAGCTTAATCCAAATAATTCAATAGCATATGCTGATCTTTCTGGTATTTATTATGAGATAGGTAAATTTGATGAATCACTTTCAGCTAGACAATTACTAATTGAGTCAATTCCAAAAGATCAAGGTATAGATAGAGAAACCAAACCTCTTATGATTTCTGTTGCTTACATGGGTCAAGCTTTTGTGTATAATGATCTTAAACAAAATGATAAAGCTGTGCTTGCTATACAGAGCGCTTCAGAAGGAGTTGATCCTGCTGCAAATTTTGTTGTAAAATCTTTCTTCCAAAGTAAAAAAAGTACTGAGTCATTTAAGAACCTTGCCGATTATCAGCCGTATAAGAATATTGTAAACAGTATTCTAAGTAAAACTATTTCAGAACCAGAGGAACATCTCACTTTTACACAATCAGTTTTATATGGTAATAATGGGCTAGCCTATATTTTTCTGCCAAAAACAGCTCATGCAAGTTGGTTTAAGAGTCTCTGGAAAGCCGTAACAAACGTTGTGTCTAAAATTGTGCAGACTGTAGCAGATGTGTTTTCTTGTGGAGTTTTAGATTCTGTTGGTGTCGGGGGTTTTATGGCTAAGGGTTGTAATGGTGGTGGCACTTCTGGTGGCACAGGCGGAACTGGTGTGGTTACACCTCCTATTGCTGGTGTCTGTGGAACTGGGTCAGCTGGTGCTTGCTCCTCTGGATCGTCCAATGGCGTCAGTCTTTCTGGTGTTCATAACAGTTGGACATGTGCTGGTTCAAACGGTGGCGCTACATCGGGTACTTGCGACTATCGAGTTCCCGTGACTGTATCTTGCTTAAATCCTGATCCTGTTGGAATTAATAAACCCGTTACATACACAGCGTCACCATCTGGTGTTCTTACTCCTACTTACACCTGGTCAGGAGTCTTGGGAACACCTGCAAATGGTGGGGTAAACTTCACTACCGCAGGTTATGATACATACGGTGGACATTCAGGTCCTTCCGTAACCGTAACAGATAGTGACGGAGTAAGCGGTTCAAATAGTTGTACAGCACAGATTGGATGTAGAACGTCTAGAAAGACTAGTTATTGTTATAACGGTATTGTAACGAGATTTTCCTGTGTTGGAACAGATTGGAAACCTTCAGAGACAACATCACCTGATTGTAATAAGGATGGAACAAATAATACAGACAAGATAGGGTGGATTGACGGAAGAGGGAATAATGGTTTTGACACCACAGTCTTACTTCCTAAGATAAATGTTAAGTCCTTCAAAGTTATCCCAAATACAGTAGATGAAGGCAAAAAATGCCCAATACAGCTACAGGTTGAGAATGTTACAAAGTGTTATGTAAGAAATAAATATGGTCAGGTTTCAGTACAACCAGACGCCTTAGCTGTTGTAGGTAATAAAATAAATAGTTCTTCTACAGAATCTGTTTCAGTCGGTACACACAGATTATTTTGTTTAGGCTTAGGAATAGATGAATTATCAAAAGACGCAGTGGATAAGTTTGTTGTCGTGGGTACGAGTACTTGTTATTCTAATGCTGTTTCTACTGAAAAATAATTAAAATCGGGTAGACCAATAAAAGTTTCGATTTAACAAAATATATGCGATAATAAAAGTATGTCACAACGTACTTTTATTTTTATTGGTAGATCTGGATGTGGAAAGGGAACACAAGCCAAGCTTTTGATTCAGGAAATTGAAATAAGAGATCCAGAAAAAAGACCAACATTCTATCTTGAAACTGGTGCAAAGTTTCGTGAGTTCATTAAGGGTGATAAATATTCAAACAAACTCGCTGCTAAGCTTTTGCAGGATGGAGAAAGGCAACCAGATTTTTTGGCTATTTGGAATTGGGCCTCAGTTTTTGTGGATCAAATGGATTCAGAGAAACATTTGATTGTAGATGGTATGCCCCGTTCATATCAAGAGGCTGTTATTTTTGATACAGCAATAGACTTTTATAAAATTGCAAAACCAACTGTTATTTATATTAATGTAAATAAAGATCACTCAAGAAAGAGATTAGTCCTTAGAGGAAGAGCTGATGATATACAGCCTGAAGTTCTTGAAAGAAGACTATCTTGGTTTGATACTGAGGTGATTCCTGCTATTAATTATTTCAAATCTCACCCAGGTTATCAGTTTATAGAGGTGGATGGAGAGCAAACAATTGAGAAAGTATTTATTGATATAACAGCTCAGTTAAGCTGGTAATCTGATTTTGTAAAGGCCGCCTTGTAATTATAGGGTGGAAGCGGCCTGCTAGTAATTTAGTATCTTTAGGAGTAAAGTAATATATATGACAAAGACATCGCCAAAAAAGCCTTTAAAAACAACAACTATTAAGCCATTAGAAGACATTGCTATTCTAAGGGTTGCTGGAGAGAAACTGGCTCGCGTTCTTGATTCCCTGAAGAAGTCTGTAAGAATCAATATGTCATCTTCTGAGCTTGAGGATTTGGCACGGGAACTAACTGAGGCAGAGGACGCTGTGCCATCATTTCTAGGATACACCCCAGCTATTGCTCACCGTCCATATCCTGCTGCACTTTGTTTGTCTTGCAATGATGTAGTTGTTCATGGTATTCCAAATGAAAGACCTTTTATCATAAAGGAAGGAGATGTACTTACATTGGACATGGGTATTTCATATAAGAACCTTTTTGTTGACGCCGCTATTACAATCCCCGTTGGCGAGGTGGATATTAAAGGAAGAAAACTAATAGAGTCTGGAGAGGCTTGTCTTGATGCTGCAATAGAGGCATTAAAGAATTGGCCAAAGGACCATCCTAAAGGGATTAAAACGGGTGACGTTGGATATGCTGTAGAAAAGGCGTTAGCATTTTATAGAAAAACATATGGCTTTAATATTGTAGAAATATTTGGAGGACATGGTGTTGGATATTCTGTTCATGAAGATCCATTTATTCCCAATTATGGAATGAAAGGGCAAGGTGTAATTTTAAAACCTGGAATGGTTATTGCAATTGAGCCAATTATTGCAGAAGGAAAGGGTGTTGTTAAAATTGATGACGATGGTTATACATACAGAACAAAGGATGGAAAAAGAGCAACTCATTCTGAGCATACTATTTTGATTACAGACTCTGGCGCAGAAGTGTTGACCACTATATAATATAGTTAATGGAACCAAATTTTTCAAATGAAACTCATGAAGGTAAAAATTTTTCTTCTCCACAAGAGGAGTTGGAATATTTAAGGGCATTAATTGCCAAGAAAGAATCGGGCCTGACTTCTCACCCAGAAAGTCCTGAGAGATTTGAGCAGAAAGAAGATTTGATAGAAAGAGAAATACAAGACTATACTTTAGCTGATGCTAAAAAAGTTTTGCATGAAGATTTTCAAATAGCTGATTCAAAGGCAGAAGAAATTATTTTAGATTTAACTCCAGAAACTCATGATAAGAAAATGGAGGAGTTGCTGACTATTCTTCTGGAGAAGGGGATTCTAAATGCCGTGAACATCGCCAGAGGTTTTGGTAGTCCTCATATCGATAGTGATTTTCATAGGTTTCTTGTGGAGTATGTTAAGAAAGGTTATGTAACTCCTGGGCTTAAGGGAAAAAGTCCTCTTGATAATATTTTGAGAAAGACAGTATATGAGATTCAACTTCCTGAAAATAAGAGTAAGGATGGCGATTCTAAGCGCCCTCTTAAGGAGTTGTTGTCATCAATGGAGCAATTCTATGCCGGAATGCTTGCTGTCTCTGGTGGTGGTTCTACAGGGCAAACAGATGAAAGTGATCAATTTTCAATTGAGCTATCAATGTCAGAAGGAGGTGAAGAATTTATCTTCTATGTTGCAATTCCGGACAAGAAAAACCAACTTTTTGAAAAACAATTTCTTTCAATATTTCCAGATGCAAAAATTGTAGAAAAGAAGGATGAATATAATATCTTTAATCCAGATGGAGTTACCTTAGGATCAGAAGCGACTCTTTCTAAAAAAGAAGTTTATCCAATCAAAACTTACGAACAATTTGATTATGATCCATTGAATGTTATTTTGAATACTTTTAGTAAAATGGATAAATTTGGTGAAGGGGCAGCAATTCAAGTCATCTTTAATCCAATCGGGGACTACTATAATAAAATTTACAGAAAGTCATTGAATGATATTCAAAAAGGAGATAAGTTAAAGGACGCAATTGATATTCAACACACAGTAATGGGCGAATTGAAAAAGACTGCAAAACAAGAGTTTAAAACAGTTTGGAAAGAAATGATTCTGGGTCAGAAGAAAGATGAAGGCGACAAGCCAAAACCTGTTGATACTATTGCTGTTGAGCAAATAACCAATAAACTATCTTCGCCCGTAATAGAATCGAATATTAGAATTATTGTTTCTGCAGCAAGTAGAGAGAAGGCGGATGCTACGCTTACTGAAATAGAGTCATCGTTCAGTCAATTTAATAATTCCCTTGGAAATGCACTAATCTTTAAAAGAAGTAAAGATTCTTCTCTTGCTGATTTAGTTCATGATTTCTCATATAGAGTTTTCAATAAAAATACTATACTACCACTGTCCCTGAAGGAGTTAACAACAGTGATGCATTTCCCTGTGGAGAGTGTTGTTATCGATTCTCAATTAAGACAAACAAGAGCAAGTACAGGGCCTGCTCCTGTTGGATTATCGAAGGAAGGAATTTATCTAGGTGATAACGTTCACAGAAATCTAAAGACCCCAATTTATTTTAGTAAGGAGGATAGATTAAGACACCTTTATGCCGTTGGACAAACTGGTACTGGTAAGTCTTCATTTTTGAAAAATATGATGATTCAGGATATTAAAAATGGTGAAGGTATTTGTTTTATAGATCCACACGGAAGTGACGTCCAAGATATCTTGTCTCATATTCCACCCGAGAGATATGACGATGTTATTTACTTCGACCCAAGTTATGTAGATAGGCCTATGGCTCTTAATATGTTGGAATACAATAAAGATATTCCTCAGCAAAAAATATTTGTGGTGAATGAGTTGTTCGGTATTTTTCAAAAACTATATGCTGGATCCCCTGAATCAATGGGTCCAATGTTTGAGCAATACTTTAGAAATGCAACCATGCTTGTTGTTGAAGATCCAGAAACCGGATGTACATTACTTGATGTTTCAAGAGTGATGGCTGATAAAAAGTTTAGAGATTTGAAGGTTTCAAGATGTAAGAATCCTGTGGTTGTTCAATTCTGGACAGAACAGGCTGAGAAGGCTGGGGGAGAAGCATCACTTGCTAACATGGTTCCCTATATTACATCTAAGTTTGACGTTTTCCTTGCTAATGACATTATGCGTCCAATAATCGCGCAAGAAAAATCTAGTTTCAACTTCAGAGATGTGATGGATAATAAAAAGATCTTGCTTGTTAACTTAGCAAAAGGATCATTGGGGGACATTAACTCATCACTAATTGGACTTGTCTTGGTTGGTAAAATATTGATGGCCGCACTTTCTAGAGTTGACTCATTTGGAAAAGATTTTCCTCCATTCTATCTATATATTGACGAGTTCCAAAACGTAACCACACCTTCAATTTCTACGATTCTTTCTGAGGCTAGAAAATATAAACTATCATTAAATATTGCTAATCAGTATATTAGTCAGTTGGATGATAAAATTAAGGACTCTGTTTTTGGAAACGTAGGAACAATTGCAGCACTTCGTGTTGGTGCTGAGGATGCAGAGATTTTAGAAAAACAATTCTCTCCAGTCTTTACAGCAAAAGATATTATGAACATAGACAATATGAATGTGTATCTCAAAATGCTTTCAAATGGTAAGCCTGTAAGGCCCTTTAGTGTAGAATTCACATGGGCAACTGGCAGTAGAAAAGAGATTGTTGAAAGTCTAAAGGAACTTTCGTACTTTAAGTATGGTCAAGATAGAGCCGTTGTTGAGGAGGAAATTGCTAAAAAATTCAAAAAAGAGGAGTTACCAACTCCCGCCCCAAGAAATAATCCATTTGCTGATTTGGTTTAATAGGAATATCATATAGTTTATTAGGTAATAAATTAAATATGGATATTCTAATTAAAGAGACGGGGCACAGAAATGAAAAAACACTAGTTATTGTTAAGCCAGATGGTGTACAGAGAGGTTTGACGGGGGAGGTTATTAGGAGGTTTGAGAGGGTAGGGCTAAAAATGGTAGCTTTGAAGTTTACTGTTCCAAATAGAGAGATGGTTCAAAAGCACTATACAAATGACCCAGAGTGGTTTGAAAAGGCTGGCTCAAAGAGTATTAAATCGTTTATGGATAAAGGAATAGAACCACCTACAACAAACGCTGTTGAAATGGGTCATAATATTCTTAATAAACTAGTTAGCTTTATGACATCGGGGCCTGTTGTTGTAATGGTGTGGCAGGGAGCTCATGCGGTCTCGGTGGTTAGAAAATTAACTGGAGGCACAGAGCCTCTAACGTCAGATGTTGGAACAATCAGAGGTGACTTCGTTTTAGACTCCTATGAGATGGCAGAAGCACAATCAAGAGCTGTTAGAAATGTTGTACATGCATCAGGTACAGTAGATGAGGCGCAAATTGAAATTGGACAATGGTTTAATTCTAATGAAGTTATAGAATATAAGGCAATTCATGAACAAATTATGTATCAGGATTTCAGTGATTTAATGGCGTAGATATTATAGAAACGGATTCTTGTTAATGAGCCTGTAATATACGGCAGAAATATACGGCAGAAATAGGCTAAGATTTTATCGTTTTGTAAATAGTTACAAAACTGTTAATTAGAATATAATGATGGGTGAGGTGCCGCATTTGTCGACTTAGCTTGATTTTTTAATCAGGGAGTTCGCGTCACTTAAGGCTTTCAGCTTTAACTGTAGAACACCCACCTAGTTTATCTCTAGGGACGACACCTGCAGCATCTCACATTACACCCCTTGTCTAAAAGCAAGGGGTGTTGTGTTTCTGTCGAAAAATAGATTAGCAGAAATAATAATGTTATTATAAGCCTAATATCATTATGCGAACAAAATTTTACTTTTCATTATTTGTAGCTTTTTTTATTATCACGGTGAATTACTATGCCAATTTTTACCAAGTTTATTGGCTTTTTCCATGGTTTGATATACCGATGCATATTCTTGGTGGAATAATGGTTGGACTATTTGTTCAAACGGGAATTGAGCACTTTAATAATCGTAAAATTAATAAGAACAGAGTTTTATTGGTTTTTTTAGGAGCTATAGCTGTTGGTGTGTTTTGGGAATGTGTTGAATGGTACTTTAGAATTACAGACGGGCTTGGTCCATTATCTAGAATAGATACGATTAAAGATGTAATTGATGATATAATCGGAGGAGCTTTATCAATTTGGTTTTGGAGATTCTTATTTAATAAAACAAAAATTCAGCAAAAATAAAAACATGACAAATAAAAAACAGGACAGTAAAGTTAATACAGATGGTAAGTTAACACTAACTTTTTGTGGAGGAGTAGGCTCTGTAACTGGGGCAAACTTTTTGCTAACTGGGCCAGACGGCACAAGTATTCTTGTTGATTGTGGATTAGAGCAGGGGGGTCATGATGCTGATGCTAATAATCATAAAGATTTTATATATGATCCTGCTGACTGTGATTTTCTGCTAGTAACTCACTCCCACATGGACCACATAGGAAGAATTCCAAAGTTGGTAAAAGAAGGTTTTAGAGGCATTATTTATTCCACTCCGGAAACGCTAGCTCTTACAAAAATAATGTTAGCTGACGCTCTTAAAATTGTGACTCAAGATGCAGAAAGAAAGCAACTTGTTCCGCTTTATGACGCCCATGATGTTGAGGATTCTTTTAAAAATTGGAAAACAATTGAATATCACAAAAATCTAGAACTGGCTCCAGGCTATTCTGTTTACGTAAAAGATTCTGGACACATACTCGGTGCTTCAATGTTTGAGGTTACTTACAAGGGGGAGGTAGGAGGAAAGGAATACTCAAGAAAAGTTATTTTCACAGGAGATCTAGGAAATAGTCCAACACCACTTTTGCATGACACAGAAAAAATTACAGACGCTGACTATTTGGTAATGGAAAGTGTTTATGGAGATAAAAACCATGAGGATAATGAAGTAAGATTGGAAAAGCTAAAGAAAGTTTTAATTGATAATTTCAATAGAAATGGAACATTAATTATGCCATCATTTTCTCTAGAGAAAACTCAGGAGATTCTATTTGAAATTCATAAACTTATGGATCACAAGGAGATTCCTTCAATGAGAATTTATCTAGATTCACCACTTGCTTTGAAGGTTACAGAAATCTACAGAAAGATGAGAAAGGATTTTAATTCAGAAGCAACCATAGATTCAAAGAAGCATGATATTTTCGCCTTTCCAGGCCTAAGAATAAGCGATTCTGCGGAACAGTCGAAAATGATACTTAAGGAACCAAATCCAAAAGTTATAATGGCAGGATCTGGAATGTCTAATGGTGGAAGAATAATTCATCATGAGGCAAACTACTTAGGTGATAAAAATAATACAATCTTGTTTTTGGGGTATCAAGCCGTTGGAACTTTGGGCAGAAAAATTAGCGAAGGAGCAAGTGAAGTTGAAATTGGTGATCAACTTGTGAAGATTGCTGCAAGAATAGAACATATTGATGGATACTCATCTCATAAGGATTCTGATCACTTGATTGAATTTGTGAAAGATACAGCTGAAACTGTGAAAAAAGTTTTTGTTGTGATGGGAGAGACTAATGCATCATTGTTTCTTGCTCAACGCCTAAGAGATTACGATGGAGTTAATGCTGTACATCCAGAAGAGGGGGATGTTGTAGTGCTTGAATAATTTATTTTGTTTTTTAGATAACTAGCTGTATAATAAAATAAATATGAACCCCAATCCTTTAACTAATTCCTTAAATAACACCAATAAAAAAAATCACCTGATACCAAAAATTGGTGTATCTGGTGCTGCGGACATGGGTTTTCTAAATGAGGATGTATACCTTTCTGCAAAAGAGGTTGGAAGAGAGATAACAAGACAAGGAGCAATACTTATAACGGGGGCAACAACAGGTTTTCCATACTGGTCAGCTGTTGGTTGTAAAGAATCCGGTGGTATTTCCGTTGGTTTTTCACCAGCATCCAGTGCTGATGAGCATATAAATGTTTACAGATTACCTGTGGACTATATGGATTTTATAATCTATACAGGTTTTGGATACAACGGCAGAGATCTACTTTTTACACGCTCATGTGACGCTGTGATTATCGGCCCTGGTAGAATTGGAACACTTCATGAGTTCGCAGTTTGTTATGAAGATCAAAAACCTCTTGGAATACTTACAAGTAAGGAGTGGGAGACAGGGGATTTGCTTAAAATATTCATGGAGAAAAGTCATAGACCAAATACTCATGTTATTTTTGATGATAATCCAAAGCGTCTTGTTGAAAGACTGCTAGATATGCTACCAAAAGAGAAGAAACATTTACATGCTTACAAGAACGATGATGGAGTGGGCGGAAGCAAAGGGGAGCGAGTTTTGTAGAATGAGGTAAGATGGGGGGGCATAAAAAAATACCCTGAGTGATGAACTCAGGGTATTTTTTTATTTAGTTATTTTGAAACTTACGCCTCTAATATCTCTACTACCTCCTTTGCCTCAGTTCCAGCCTTAGCTAGAACTTGCTTTGCAACTCTTTCAAATGAAGCTGGAGCATTTTGGGCCATTTCAGAAAGAGTCTTTCTGTCTAGCTCAATGTTTTGTGCCTTTAGCATTCCTATGAATTTACTGTAAGAAACTCCGAAAGGTCTGATTGCTGCGTTTATTCTAACATTCCATAAACGTCTGAAATCTCCCTTTTTGTCTCTTCTGTGAGCAAAAGCTGCTGCGTATGAATGAACAAGTTGTTCATTTGCTAGCTTCTCCTTACTCTTACGTGGTCCTCTGAATCCCTTAGCTGCTTTAAGAATATATCTTCTTGTTTTAAGAGCTGTAACACCTTTTTTTATACGTACCATATATTTTTGATTATGTTTTTAAAATCTTTTAAGATTATGCGAAATTATGATTGCGCCAAGAAACGACGTCTATCACGAGTGCTCATAACAAATTCTACTGTACGACCTTTTGCGATTCCCTGTCTACCACTGTTTTTTGAATTGAAGTGGTTTTGTCCCTTGGCTCTTGAAATGATTTTACCATTTTTAGTGACCTTAAGACGTTTTGAATAGGACTTATTTGTCTTCATATTTTTGATTTGAACTAGACTTAATACTAGGTACTATAGACTGATTCATTTATTACTAACTGATAATTTAAGACGAACGTGATTGATGTACAGGTGGAGTAAGGAGCCCACAGCCCTCTATCACAAGGTAGGCGAGGATAAAACCTGCAAAGTACCAACTATGCCTTCTCCAAAATGATTGTTAAACCCTTTGGACTTTTCTTAGCTGGATCTGCTATTTTGTAGTCAGTGCTTAATAAGTGTAGTAAACGGTCCATTCTCTCTTTCAAGAACTTCTCATCTAGGTACTTAGTTCTACCAGGTAGGAAGAGGTCAAACTTGATTCTATGACCTTCCGCAAGCCATTCAGAGGCTTTCTTAGCCTTTAAAGCTAGATCATGCTCTCCTGTGCCTATTTTTACCTGTAAACTCTTAACTTCAAAATTCTTTGCATTGGCTTTAGCCTGCTTCTGTTTTTTGCTTTCGTCGTACTGAAATTTACCATAATCCATGATTTTTGCAACTGGTGGGTTGGCTCTAGGGGATATCTCTATCAAATCCATTCCAAGCTCCCTGGCTTTGGCCATGGCGTCGTCAAATTTCATTATTCCAAAGTTTTCTCCTTCAGGTCCTAACATACGCAGTTCTGAGGCGCGTATTTGATGATTGATTCTTACGTGTGTTGTTTGTGTTGCCATATTTTGTATTAAAAGCAGTATAGCACTTGATTTAAAGTTTGGCTATATACATTGTCAAAAGAACGTTGTTTCTAGTAATAAAACTAGTGATAAAAATCTGGTGACAAAACTGGTAATAAAAAACCGCCAACCTATTGGTTGGACGGCGTGAGTCTGAACTAGTCAGACTGATAGAGTGGGAAACTCGCCCGTGCTGGATTAAGCTGTTGATCGCCAAGAACAAAGCTTGCTTGACCCAGCACGGGGAGGAACACACTCCGGACAGAAAACTTGGGGCGTTACGTTTACCATTGGATGATTGAATCCCTCATGTTGGTTTGCGTCCGTTGCCCGTGACCACTTGATTGGCTGTTTGACTGCTTTTGTGGTGGTTGCCCTTTCGGGGGCCACTTGGCACATCTATTCATCTCGTTTGTCTGATGGGGTTTGGACCCATAGCTTAAGGGAGACTCCTACAGCCACTGTGTGCGCTAGCACGTTTTGTGGTAATTTGAATATTACTACTATCTAAAAAAGTGTCAAGTATTTTTTGATGGACAGATTTTTTTAATTCTTACCCAACATCCTTACTTACTATTAAAATAATCCGTTAAAACTTTGATTGTAGTTTTAGGTTCTTTTGTATATATAAAAATTTCTTGAATCGATGAGTTTCCTCGAATTATAGATTTTACACCACCAGTTATGGGGAGGAATTTTATTCTCTGTTTTCCAACAGAAATTGGTTTGATAATTCCCAAACTTATCTTTGAAACCTCCGGCATTTGAGATGCATGCTTAACAATTACACCAGCTGCATCTGTTAGGGTAGTGTGACTTCTGGTTAGTTTTTTGGAAGAGAATTTTGGAGCCATATTTTTATATTATGATTAGTATAGCATGTTGTATTGTTGTGTAATTATCTAAAATAAAATCCCCCGTAGCCAATTAGGCCATAGGGGACTTTGTTGGTTGCAGGGGATTTTTAGCTCAACGCTAGACGGATATTAGCTTGGGTATCTTTGGGGTTCCATGTGCCTGTAAAAATTGGACGGAGGCTCTTTTTCGCCCAACGACAAACATTAGAGAAGTTCATTTCATGTCCATTAAAACATAATGCTCCAATACCATAATATTTACTTACTTTACCTGCTGTAATCCATTGTTGTTGTCCATTGTCCACAAGTTCCCACTCTTCTGAATCAAAGAAGATAGTAACTCTATTACGACGGTCTTCGGTGACAAACACGCCGAGTGCTAGTGATTTAATTTGAATGGGGGAGTATGAGTCGTCAGCATTGGAAAGTAAACCAATATAATAAAGTAGACGGTCATTGAATGAGTCCATGATTTTAAAGGTTCTGTTTTGTACTGTCGCTGGCAGTTTGTTTAGCTGATGATAGCTTATAGCGGAAGGGTAGAGGTGTCAATAAACCCCCCTGCATCAGAATGATGCAGGGGGGTAATTACGCGCTTGCGGACTGTGCTGTTGCATGTTGTCTTTCAAGTAAACGTCTTACTCTTCTCTGATGCCGCCTCCATCGAAAGATAGGGAGCACAGCGAGATTGTATAAAAGTAGAAAAAGAAAGAAGAATGTGCTGCCAAAAATTGCATTGGTCTTGCGATTAAAATCATTAGCCTTCTTAATCTGACTAGACAATTCCTTCATTGACACCAAGTAATCGTTGGTCAATGTTGGGTTTGAAGCAGTAAGGTTTTCTAGCGCCCTGTCCGTTTGAACTTCGGAATACCGGAGTTGTTCATATATAATTTTTGAGGATTCTATGTGTAGGGTGAATGCCTTGATTAAAATTGCGCTTATGACAATTAGGAGGAACGTCGATATTTTCATTTTTGTATGTGTGACAATGGTTTGTTGTTGATTGCTGTTTTGTTTGACGGCAACTTTAAAGACATATAAATATCCTCAAAGATACCGTCAAATTCCACCCCCCCCATGCGTCACTCAAAGATCTGCTGATTCAAGTATTATTAAAGCATTTAATTGAGATTTGTCAATGTGGGGTTTGTAAAATATGTACGGTTTTCCTCTACGGTGTAATTATTGTGTAAAGGAAAAACCCGCTTGCACGGGTTTTAACTATTTTTTTGTGATACTCCTCCTCGCTTGTGCTCGGATGAGTCCTACAAAATTATAGTCACTTCGTTCCTTAATTTTGTGGACATTGTATCTGAAAGTTGGAACCAACTACGTTCTTTGGTATTTGAGGCGTCTGAGGCGATTTTAATGCAACAACAGTTAAATAACAGTTATGTTTGTAGGTAGTATTTTGTATTTTAGGTATTACAATAGGGGAATTAAACTCGCACTAGTAGGCTAAGGTAATGATATTTTAGGACAATCAACTTGTAAATTTTATAGTTTAGTTTAATCTTATAGTATGAAAAATAAATTCATGATTTATCTAATAACCATTGTTGTCACCATTTTAATTATTTGTGGGGCACTTGTTTATTTTGGAAACATTTTTGGTTGGAAAAATAATGGAGATTATCAAAAAGACATGATGATAAAAAATTCTTTATTAGAAAATAAAATTGCAGAGTTGGAAAATAAATTAAAAGATGATAATAAGACCATGGAAAGGTCGACTTCATCTACGTCTAATATTAAAGCCACTACGAAATCTAATGTTAATACAAATACATCTGTAAATAAGAAGACAACAGTTGTGTCTCCCACTGAAGACAAGCAAATAGTAAAACCAGCTTACACAGAGGCTGTCCAAGACAACAATCCAAACCTTGTCGTTGAAGAACCAAACTTAATGCAAACAATATATCCTGGATATGGAGGTTATGAAATTCGTCTGCGTGTTACTGCAAAAGGGGATGATTTTTACATCCCAATGACCACAACAGATTCAACTAAGGGTCTGACTGGAATTTCTTATTCAATTAAAGGAGGGGAATTTAAGGGGATACAATCATCCAAAGTTAATTGCTCTACTTCAAAGAAAAATATTCCCTTTGAAGGCAATCAATACTGTTTTATAGCCAATGGAACCTCTCTTGATGTTACTGCGACAGTTTGGTTGAATAATACAAGTTTTGGAAATTATTCAGTTCTATTTAATAAATTGGGGTACCTTAGAGAAAATGACAAAAGAATGCTTTATTATATTTTAAATAAAGAAACTAAAACTTTATACTTAAATTAATTTAATCAAAGTTATGTTGCGATTCTCTGGCTGCGTTCGGCAGCATACTACAAAAATCTAACCGCCTTTCGGCGGTTAGATTTTTTTGTGGAGATGGCGGGAATTGGTCACGAGTTACTAAGCTCAGACTTCGCATGGCTCGTCTTCGCTAAGTACTCGCGACCCCGGCTCAGAAAACCTCTCCCAGAGCTTTTCTTCCGCCTTTCAATTCCTGGCGGTCATCTTTATCCGCCAAACATAAAACCACCTCGCTTACGCTTGGTGGCTTATGTTTGTCGGTGGAGATGGCGGGAATTGAACCCGCGTGCACACGTTGTTTCTTTATGAGTCTACGTAACGTAGACAATTTTTTGGTTTTAAGTGACGATACTATAAAAGTATCAAAACGCAGCGTCACCGATCTTATTGATTTTGGATTGTAGTCTAAGAAACTCTACAAACCTATCCTGTATATATTGCGCCCTTTATCTACCTACAGAAAGAGTAGACAAGAACGTTGCAAGAGGGCGAGCTAGGCTCTAACCGTTGCAAATGCAAAGCTGTTTACTCCAAAAAATGGAGAAACAACTGCTTTTTGGGCTTTTGCATCTAAGGTTTCCTGAAGTTTAACGAGATTCTAGGACACTCGGTTACGCACATAAAGAATACAGACATGTGTCGAAGCATGTCATCCCCATATTATTGTCAGACCGTACTCCTATTTTGATTAGGGGGGTACCTATCTTCCGTCCTTGAGAGTTCTAAGGATTTCCTTGTTACTCTCGCGGGTTTTGATAGTCTGACGTTTGTCAAATTTCTTCTTTCCCTTTGCAATACCAAACTCAAGTTTGATTCTGCGCCCATCATTATACAACGATATTGGTACTATCGTCAAGCCTTTTTCCTTCTCCTTTTCTGCTAAAGCTAGTATTTCCTTCTTCTTTAGCAATAATCTTCTGTTCCTTTTTGGGTCATACCCATCAGGTGTATTGTTTGCCTGAAAAGCTGGTATATCTAGCCCTATTATAAAGGCTTCTCCTCCTCTAACTATAATATATGAACCCTCCATACTACCTCGGCCTCCCTTGATTGATTTTACTTCATGACCAAAAAGCTCAATACCAGCAACATGTTTGTCCTGTATATCGTAATTAAAGAAGACTTTTTGATTTTTGACTAAAATTTTCATTTTGATTGACCTTGGTGTCTGATGGGGCTTTGGTATTATATCATATCCAAACAGTTTGAAAGCAGTATTAATGACGAGGCGTTGGTATTTAAGGATTGTTTAGGTAAAAAAATAGGTCTCCCCGCCATAGTGGCGAAGAGACCTTAAAAGAGAATTACTGAGACCTGAAGTGACCAGATGAGGGCAGAGTCAAATCAGTTGTCAGCAAACTTTCCGCAACAATATGGTTTTAGTTCCGCCTAAATCTCATTGTGACGTAAACTATTCCTATTGCGTTCTTGCATTCAGTCAAACAAACAAACTGAATACATTTGTGGGTGTTTTAGATTGTCTGATGCACGGCATGAGCAGAACATACACCTCTCTTTTAGCCAATTCTTCATTTTGAAAGATTGACAACACCTAGGCAGCTTTTCGGTTAAAGCTTTAGGCTCGTCCTGCTGGAGCCTAGGTATCGTCTAGCTGGTCTTTACGCAATCTGCAGAAGCCAAATAACTAACGTGAGTCGGTTATGGGACGTGGCGTCCTGAGAACCCATCTAATGGGAACCATATAATACATAATTTTAGGATTTTGTCAATGTATATTGTGGTAAATTTAGTTCTTATTTGCTATACTTCGCCCAAATGACAAAAGACAACAATAAGCAAGATAATCAGGGTAAGGACTTATCGCAAAAGTCTAAGCTAGGATCAAAAACACCTAAGTCACCAAAGGTACCTAGAAAGATGCCCGAGGTTGGTGGTTTAATATTAAATAATTTTTTTGCCACATTCCTTATCTTCATAGCAATCATTGCTATGTACGTTTTGTTCTACAGTACTCCTGAGGTTATAAAGGAAATAAGTTTGTCAGAACTTGCAACAGATATAAATGATGGAAAAGTTTCAAGAGTTGAGGTTGTGGGGGATAAGGTTAATATTGAATACCTGGGTGTAGCAACTTCATCAACTGCAATTGCTGAAGTAATTCCCGTAGGTACCCCAGCGACTACGTCGTCAACTTCTATTGCTGCAATTGCATCTGTATTAAAGAAAACAACTCAAAAAGAAGCGCAAAGTTCACTTTCTGATTCATTAAAAAATCTTGGCGTTGATCCTTTGAAATTATCTCAAGTAAAAATAGAGAATAAGGATGATAGAGGTGCATGGTTCTGGGCTGCAAATATTATTCCCTTTGCACTACCTATAGTATTTTTGATTTTCATAATTTGGTACATATCAAAACAAGCACGTGGTGCCAATATGCAAGCAATGAGCTTTGGACAAACTCGAGCAAGAATGATTTCTCCTGATGATACAAAAGCAAAAGTTACATTCAAAGACGTTGCCGGAGCAAAAGAAGCAAAGCAAGAATTGGCGGAGATTGTAGACTTCTTAAAAAATCCTGAAAAATTTATTAAAATTGGAGCAAGAATTCCAAAGGGAATATTATTAACTGGTGCTCCTGGAACTGGAAAAACTCTTTTGGCCCGCGCTGTAGCAGGGGAGGCTGGTGTCGCATTCTTTTCTGTGTCTGGTGCAGAGTTTGTGGAAATGTTTGTTGGAGTTGGAGCGTCTCGTGTAAGAGATTTATTTAAGCTAGCAAAAGCATCTGCGCCTGCAATTATATTCATAGATGAAATTGACGCAGTAGGACGCGTTAGAGGAACTGGAATTGGCGGAGGAAATGATGAACGTGAACAAACACTCAATCAAATTCTTGTTGAGATGGATGGTTTTGAACCAACAGAAAAAGTTATTATGATGGCTGCAACAAACAGACCGGATGTTCTTGACCCCGCACTTCTTCGTCCTGGAAGATTTGATAGAAGAGTAATTATTGATCTACCAGATAGAAAAGATAGAGAAGCGATACTTGAGGTTCATACTAAAAATAAGCCACTTGCTGAGGATGTTAATTTGGATGTTATTGCATCACGTACATCAGGTCTGTCTGGTGCAGATTTGCATTCATTGGTTAATGAAGCTGCAATTCTTGCAGCAAGAGAAGATAGAACTAAGGTGGGGCAATATGATTTGATTCGTTCAATTGAAAAAGTATTATTAGGTCCTGAAAGAAAAAGTCATTTATTGGGAAAGAAGGAAAAGGAATTGACTGCATATCATGAGGCGGGACATGCTTTGCTTGCGTCAGTTCTAGAACATGCAGATCCTGTTCACAAGGTTTCCATAATTTCTCGTGGTCGTGCAGCTGGATACACAATGAAGCTTCCTCTTGAGGATAGAAAGTTACAATCTAAAAAAGAATTCTTGGATGACATTGTTGTTTCACTTGGTGGATATGTTGTTGAGAAACATATTTTTGACGAGTTAACTACTGGTTCATCAAATGATTTGCAGGTTGCAAGTGCCTTGGCGCGCGACATGGTTACAAGATATGGTATGTCAGATAAAATTGGTCCAATCGCACTAGAGGGAAACGGTAGAGCTATGTCTGGAAGAGGGGTGGGGGAGCAAGAATATTCTGCACAAACCGCAGCTGTGATTGATCAAGAAATTTCAAAAATTATGAATGATTCATATAAGATTGCGCTTGATGTTATAACTGAAAAGCGTAATGTTTTGGATGCTATTTCAGTTGCATTGATAGATAAAGAAACTTTGGAACAAGCTGATTTTGATGCAATTTTGGTTGCTAATGGAATTATGCCAAAGAAGAAGTCGGAGATTATATAGGTGTGAGATGGGGTTGACTACCTATTTATTACAGCCCTTTTCTAAAGATTAAAAGTGGTGTAATATGGGCACATGCGAGCATAGCTCAGTTGGTAGAGCAGTCGTCTTATACACGACCGGTCCTAGGTTCGAATCCTAGTGCTCGCACAAAAGGTTTTTCTTGAATATTTTTTGGAGAGGTATATAATAAAAAACGGATTTAAATCAGTGAGATGCACTGATTTTTCTTCATTCTATAATTCATACTAACCAGAAACTATGTGATGAAAACTAGCTCATTGTCGTTTAAATGTTCATTGTCAGGACACCATGTTGTGGGACGTCAGGTTCACATCTTGGTTGTTAATGATGTTGAATACCCAATTTCAAACACAAGTTACATGAGGGTGCTGGATGAAATATCTCATGTGGAGTGTGGTACTGAGGAGGGGTCTGTTCAGGTTGTTGAAATAGTCTGCGAGGAAAGACATTTGAAGTTCTGTGTCAGCCTGAGGGGGCTGAGGTACGTTTCCACATGGAGACAGTACATTGATCAAATGATTTATGATTCCGAGCAAATTGCACGTAGTCGCACAGTAAAGTCTGTGCCTGCTAATGATATTCTCCAGCGGGAGTTCGCATTCAGCTGAGGCTGAATGTTCAGAAACATACCCGGCCTCTCGAAGAGAGGCCGGGTATTTCTATTTCCAATTTTGTTTATTTTTTTCTACTTTCTCTATTCAAAATGTATTTCTCTTTTTGAATCAATTGTTTTTTTAAGTATAGGGTATTTTGATAGGGTAGAGTCTTCCTTAACTAATTTCTGTGCCTCAGCTCGCGCTGCCTCCACCATTTTAATATTTTTTATTGCTTCCATTCCAATATCATTTACTCCCCATTGTTTACCTCCATAAAGTTCTCCAGTACCCCTCAACTTCAAATCCATCTCCGATAATTCAAATCCATTCTTTGCAGTATTAAGTGCCTTGAGACGTTCAACTGTTTTGTCACTCTTGCTGTCACTTAGTACATAACAATATGCTTGATGATTACTTCTGATAACACGCCCGCGAAGCTGATGAAGTTGTGAAAGACCAAATCTCTCAGCACCCTCAATTAAAATGATTGTTGCATTTGGAACATTCACCCCAACCTCAACAACACTTGTTGCAACCAAGATATCAATTTCTTTTCTTTCAAAACTCTGCATAACCGCATCCTTTTCTTTAGGCTTCATTTTACTATGAAGAATATCGATATTCCATTCTTGAAATATTTTTTGCTTTAGTCTTTTTGCTTCCTCTACAACAGATTTAACATTCAGAGCTTGCTCCTTGTCAGGATCAGCTTCTTCTATTCTTGGACAAATAACATAAACTTGTCTTCCTTCAGCAAGTTCTTTTTTGATTTTTTCATATGTTGCATCTCTTTTTGGCTCAGTAATAATTTCCGTAATAATTGGTTTTCTTCCTGTGGGCATTTGATCAATCAAAGATAAATCTAAATCCCCATAAAGAGTTAGGGCAAGAGTTCTTGGAATTGGTGTTGCCGTCATTGATAGTAAATGGGGGACAACATCATGCTTGCGTGCTAACTTCTGTCTCTGTGCTGTTCCAAATCTATGTTGCTCATCAATTATTACATACGCCAGATCTTTGAATTTTACTGTCTTTTGAATTAATGCATGAGTTCCAATTAGTATTGCAATCTCACCACCCTCAACCCATTTCAATAATTGTGATCTTGAAATATCGGTCCATCCACCTTGATTAACCTTTGAAGGAAATTTTCTGCATCCCGTTCCGCTTATAAAACCAATAGAAATTGGCATATGTTTGAAATACTGAATAAAAGATTCGAAGTGTTGTTTTGCTAATATTTCTGTGGGGGCCATGTATGCAACCTGTAAGTTTCCAAAGTTTTGTGTTTTTGAGTCCTTGCCTTTTGGTCTTGTTGTCACAACTCCGTATGCTGTAGTTGCTGCAACGGCTGTTTTTCCTGAACCTACATCTCCTTCAAGAAGTCGGGACATTGGGGTGCCTTTTTTAAAATCGTTCAAAATATCTTTAATTGATTTTTGTTGAGAGGTGGTTAATGCAAAGGGGAATCTGCTAGTGAATTCTCCAAGAGTCTCTTTTGATGGTTCAATTATGTAAGCCTTTTCTTTTTCAGCCATAGCTCTAACTTGTTGATTTTTAATTTGAATATAAAACACTTCCTCAAATGCAAATCTTTTTCTAGCGACCTGAGCATCAGATTCCTTTTGAGGAGTATGAATCCAAACAAGAGATGTTTTAAGTGCTGGTAAATTATATTTCTTAAGAATGTCAGCGGGAACTGGGTCCTCTATTGATTCAAAAAGGGGATTCTTAAAAATTCTCTGAAGTGTGTGATAAATCCATTTTGATGTCACCCCTTTTGTCTCTGGGTATACTGGCGAAAAATGTTCTATTGGTGTTTCACTGCCTGCAAAAAGGTTTCTACCAATTTGGTCTGGCAGAGTTCCAACAGATTCTATTTCTGGATTCATCATTCCATTTGTTTCACCTCTTTTTGTAACCTTACCTGTAACTTTCACCAAACTTCCTTCTTGAATTAGTTTTGCAATGTAAGGTTGATGAAGCCATATGACTTTTATGTTTCCGGTGTTGTCGGTTACCACGCCCTCGGCCATTGCCATCTTACTCTTAAAACTTTTACCCGTTTTTAGTTTTCCAATTCTTCCGTATATTGTAGCGCTTTGGCCCACCATTAGGTCTTTGATATATTGGGCTTCAGATGTTCCACCATATCTTGTGGGGAAGTGCCTTAGAATATCACCAACAGTAAAAAGGTTTAATTTTTTAAGGTGTGGAACTTGATCAGGAGTAACCCTGATTACTGATGAAATGGGATAGTCTATGAATTTAAGGTGTGTGGATTTTTCTGTCATTTTTTATTTAAAATTTTCTACTATCATATGCCCAGTGAAGAACTGCTTGCCTCTGTCTGGTGTGACAGCTAAAATCTGCTGTTCTACAATTGTTAACTATTTGAGAAACATGACGTCTCATATTAAACCATCTTTTTATTTGTCTTTTATCTTCAGCAGGAATCCTTCTCCCCATATAATATCTGCAATACCATTGAAACCAACCTCTTGGATCTTCTTTATAAATCCATCCCTTGGCACGCCAAACAGAAAGTGGTTGACTTGCTCTTGTTTTAAAATAATTAATTTTGGCATCGTATTTGAGAGGGGAGAGTTTTGCTTCTTTGTACCAGTCCTTAGGAAACTCCTTACCACAGTCTGTCATGTACTTTCCACCAAAAACACCCAGTTCAAGCATTTCTTTAGGTGTAAGTTGAGGCTTGAAGATAGGGTCAAAATTTTTACCAACAGGTTCAACCAATGCATATGTATAGTTCTTCTGCATTTTGTCATTTACTGCTATTGTTTTTGGTTCTTTTTTCATGTCTATGTACCTAAGTTTACCATATCCAGCAGGACCTGTGTTTATAAAGAAAATATAAAGAAATACCAAACTTATGATTTTAGAAGGATCTAGTTATAGGTAATTGACTATACCCCCTAGGGGGTATAAAATATGAAATATGAAATCAGTAAAAACAGATATCAAGAAAGATGAAAAGAAAGATAAAATTCTGCGCCGTCTAAAATTAATAGAAGGTCAAATCAGAGGGTTATATCAAATGATCGAAAACGATACATATTGCATCGATGTAATTACTCAGACTTCAGCTGCAAAACAAGGTCTATCTAACGTTGAAGATCTTCTTTTAGAGCATCATTTGGGACATTGTGTTCTTAGGCAGGTTGCACAAGGTCAAACAGAAAAGGCAAAAGCTGAGATTCTAAAAGTATATAAGCTTAAGAGAAAATAAAAGTTTTGGGGTCAGGCACACGACTTAGGTCTACGACCAAAATCGCCTGACCCCAAAATTCAAAATTCACTATATATAAACATGAGAAAACAAATATTAAAAATCAAAGGTATGCATTGCGCTAGTTGTGCTGCAATAATTTCAAAAAAGATTGGTACATTAGATGGGGTGGGGGACGTCAATGTTAACATTGCAACTGAAAAAGCGGTAGTTGAATTTGATCCAGAAAAAACATCAATAGAAAGAATGAATAATGAAATAGAAAAACTCGGCTATACACTTAGTGGTGAAAATGAAAGTGCAATTCACGGTATGAGTCGTGTAGAAGATCATGGTATGGGACCAGGTATGGAGAATATGAGTGAGGAGGAACATCGTGTTCACACAGGTATTGGACAATCAAAAGAAGAAAAAAATAAGGAGCTGTCAGAGATGAGGTATAAAATTTGGTTTGTTTTGCCCGTGGCTATTTTAGTATTTATTGTCATGGTGTGGAATATCTTGATGAAGACTTTGCTTTCATCGTACATTTCAGAGGTACCTATTTCAATGTCATTGTTTAATTCAATTACAATGATACTTGGAACAATAGTTCTTTTTTGGATTGGACAACCATTCCTGCAAGGGGTTATTAGATTCATAAAATACAGGGTTGCAAATATGGATACGCTTATTGGTATTGGAACATTAACTGCATACATTTACAGTATTTTTATAACTCTATTTCCTCAAGCCGCTTTTGCGTTGCAACTTCCAGAATATACATATTTTGATGTTACGATTGTTGTAATTGGTTTTGTAATATTTGGAAAATATCTTGAAGCAAAATCTAAACTTCAAACAGGAGAGGCAATAGAAAAATTAATTGGACTGCAGGCAAAGATAGCTCTTGTCTTAAAAGATGGAATTGAAGTTGAAGTATCTATAAATGAAGTGCAGATTGGAGATATCGTTATCGTGAAACCCGGAGCAAAAATTCCAGTTGATGGGAAAATAATTGAAGGTGTGTCTAGCGTAGATGAATCTATGATTACTGGGGAGTCTATTCCTGCTGAAAAAAAAGTTGGAGATTTGGTTGTTGGTGCAACGATTAACAAACAAGGTAATTTTAAATTTATTGCCACAAAAGTTGGCGCAGACACACTTTTGTCACAAATTATTAGAATGGTAGAGGAGGCACAGGGCTCCAAAGCACCCATACAAGCGCTTGCTGATAAAATATCTGCAGTATTTGTTCCTATTGTTCTTGGTGTATCAATACTCACTCTTGCTGTATGGCTAACTGTTGGAACAATGTTTCTTGGTTTCTCGTCGGCACTTTCTTTTGGAATTTTAGCTTTTGTTGGAATATTAGTTATTGCTTGCCCATGTGCCCTAGGACTTGCAACTCCAACAGCAATCATTGTTGGGGTTGGGAAGGGGGCTGAATACGGAATCCTGATTAAGGATGCTGAGGCTCTTGAGAAATTAAGTAATGTTGATACGGTGGTACTTGATAAGACAGGAACAATTACAAAAGGAAAGCCAGAAGTAACTGATGTTATTATTTTGCATGAGGAATTCAGCGATGATCATATTTTGCAATTTGCAGCCAGTGTTGAAAAACTTTCAGAACACCCTCTTGCTGAAGCTATCGTTAATAAATCAATTGAAAAAAATATTACTCTTATTAAGATAGAAAATTTTATTGCACTTGAAGGAGTTGGTGTGAGAGGAGAAGGTGAGGGGAAAATTATTTATGTTCACAAACCAAATTTAAATGAGATAAGTCATGTTGGTAGAGGGCAAGAAATCGAAAAGATAAAAGAATTACAAGAACAAGGTAAGACCGTGGTTATTGTGGAGATTGATTCGCAAAAAATTGGATTAATTGCACTTAGCGATACTCTAAAAGAAGAGTCAGTGGAGGCGATTTCAAAACTTCATAAGCGTGGAATCAAAGTAGTGATGCTTACCGGAGATAATCATTTGGCAGCAATGTATATTGCCAAGCAAGCAAATATCGATAATGTGATTTCAGAAGTATTACCTGCTGAGAAGGCTGGAAAAATTAAAGAGCTTCAGGCAGAAGGTAAAAAAGTAGCAATGGTGGGAGACGGAATTAATGATGCTCCGGCTTTGGTTCAAGCTGATGTTGGAATCGCTATGGCTACAGGAACTGATGTTGCTATTGAGTCATCTGGCATTACGCTTTTACATGGGGACTTAAATAAACTGTCACAGGCGTTTGATCTTTCTCAAACTACAATGAGAACAATAAAGCAAAATCTTTTCTGGGCATTTATTTATAATATAATTGGAATTCCTGTAGCTGCTGGGTTACTGTATCCAATATGGGGTATAACTCTGAATCCCGTTTTCGCAGGATTGGCAATGGCCGGAAGTAGTGTTTCTGTTGTGACAAACTCACTAAGACTTGAAACTAAAAAATTAAAATAATATGCATAATCAAAATAATACGGGTAGAATGCAGGAAGAAATAGATGGGTCTAAAAAATATAAATTCTTTATCAAGGGAATGCATTGTAACGCCTGTGTACTTCTAACTGAAACTGAATTAAATGATCATGCAATGGTGGAAAAAGCTGTAGCAAATTTAGGTGGGGGATGTGTTGAAGTGATTGGAAATTTCAAAGGTAAGAGTGAGGAAGATATTGCAAAAGAGTTGTCGTTACTTGTAGAAAAGCATGGATATAAAATTTCTTCTGGAGAGGAACATAAAGAAGTGTTTGGGTCTAAAGATGGAGGTGTTCTGAATTCTCAGCACACAAAAGGAGCAAGCGTTTCAAAATGGTCTGATTTTAAAATCGCAGGTCCTGTCGCACTTGGTTTTCTAATTTTATTTTTACTACTTCAAAAAGTTGGCCTTATAAATCTTGTTGGCGGAGGAAATGTGACATATGGTACATCGTTTGTAGTCGGAATAATTGCATCACTTTCATCATGTATGGCAGTTGTTGGTGGTCTATTACTTTCAATGTCTGCTACTTTTGCAAAAGAAGGAGATAGAATTAAACCTCAAATAATGTTTCATGGAGGGCGTTTGATATCGTTCTTTATTTTGGGTGGAGTAATTGGTGCTGTAGGAAGTGCATTTACATTAAGTGCTTATGCAACATTTATTCTCGGAATATTGATAGCCGTTGTAATGTTCATCTTAGGTATAAATTTGCTCGATGTTTTTCCTTGGGCTAAAAAACTACAACCGGGGATGCCAAGATTTATTTCACAGAGAGCGCACGGCGTATCAAAATTAAATCACACCTTAACTCCATTACTCGTAGGTATTGCAACTTTCTTTTTACCTTGTGGATTTACTCAGTCAATGCAATTATATAGTTTAACAACAGGTAGTTTTATGGGCGGTACCTTAACAATGCTTTCCTTTGCGTTAGGTACGCTTCCAGTTCTCGCACTTATTAGCTTTAGTTCATTTAGTATAAAAAATAGCACAAAACAGGGGATATTCTTTAAGACGGCTGGTCTTATTGTAATTATGTTTGCTATCTTCAATTTAATAAATAGCTTGGTGGCGATTGGGTTTATTTCACCAATCTTTAATTTTTAATCTTTATGTCCGATAAAACACAATATATGAAAACAACCATAGCAGCAGTAATATTTGCCTTACTTTTAATTATAGTGGCATTCATAGTTTCATCGAGTGGAAACAATGGGGCGTCTGGAATTACTGGGGGTGTGAATGGAACAGGAGAAACAGATAGTAACGCGAGTAATGTCACGGTGGTAGATGGAAAGCAAATTATTGAAATTGATGTTAGGGGTGGATATAATCCTAGTAAGAGTATAGCTAAGGCTGGTATTCCAACTAGTATAAGATTCAAAACTAGAGGTACATTTGATTGCTCCTCGTCTATAAGAATTGCAAGTTTGAATGTTAATCAAATATTACCACAAACTGGTTCAACGGATATTGATGTTGGAAGCCAAGCTGCCGGTATACTAAATGGAACATGTGGAATGGGAATGTATAGATTTGAAGTAGATTTCAATTAATATCTGCAAATAATAGGGAGCTAAAAGTTGACGTTATTCTGTTTAAGGATAGAATAGGAATATAATAAAAAAATATGATAAAAGGATTTAAAGAATTTATATTAAGAGATAACATGATTACTTTGGCAGTTGGAGTTGCTGTTGGAGCTGCTTTCAGTAAGATTGTGGAAGCTATTGTTAAGGACTTGATTACTCCTTTGATTGGGGCTGTGGTTAAGTCTCCTGATTTTTCAAGCATCTTCTTTACAATCAACGACAGTAAATTTATGGTTGGAGACTTCATAAATTCACTAATGTCATTTTTCATAATCGTTTTCTCTGTTTATTTTTTTGTTCTAACTCCAATAAATATATTAATCGCAAGAGCTAAGCGCGATTTGAAAAAGTTGGAACCAAAAAAGAAGGAATGCCCGGAATGTTTGAGTGAGATTCCAAAAGAGGCAACAAGGTGTGCTTTCTGTACATCCAAGCTTTCCTAGTAATTATTTTGTTTCGTTTTTCTTTAGAATTTATTTATCAAAAACTCATGTGATTTTGCTAAAATTAATTAGTGGAAAAAGACTTCGAAAAATGGTCTGTGAAAAAGAGTGGTTTAGATGTCAGATTAAGATTTCCTTCAATTAAAGAAAGGGATGTTTTTTGGTGTTCAATTGGAGTAAACATAGGTGATGAAGAGAACGGGAAAAGCGATACTTTTTCACGACCCGTTTTGGTGTTTAAAAAGTTTAATAGAAATTTATTTTTGGGTATTCCTTTGACTAGTCAAAATAAGGATAATAAGTATTATATTAAAGTCCAATTAAAATCAGTGACTAGATCAGTAATGATTTCTCATATAAGGCTTTATGATAGTAGAAGGCTAGGTCCTAGAATTGGAAAGCTGGATAAAATAGGGTATAACGATGTTATTAAAAATATAGTAAATTTTATCCCCAAGCCTCTGGTGGAGACTTGGGGTAGCGACTAAGCGTCGATTTGTATTTGAATTCTATCAAATCAAACAAGGATGTCAAATACACAGTTAGATATTTTTGCGTACTGCCATTAGTAGTTTACCGAGATTATTTTCTCCATCTCCATTTTCTGTTGTTCCCCAAAATATGTCACCCCACCAATTCATTTCTTCAAGATGTTTGTTGTTTGTAGATTGGAGTTTTTGATAATTCTCAGGATTAATTTTTGGGTCAAATTTTTGCTTAACTAAATCTTCCATTATAGATAGTTTTATTGAATCCCATATAGCTGTAGGGTATCCATCTGGTATATTTTGTCTATTGAAATCTATTGAATCTAATTCTGTACATGTAGAGAAAAATTGTCTGGACTCAGGTTTCCATTTTGCCGCCTGATATGCAAGTTCTACGCTTGAATACTCTACATTATCTAGAAATACTTTTGCTGGCCAGAAATTACTCAGAAATCTGTATTCGCCAAAAAAGCCCTTTATTTCATTTTCATTGTGTATGGCAAACTTCTCCCATTCTCCTTTTTTGTATGCAGTTCCATTTGGCCCAGCTTCTGTATAAAGCAATTTTTTCATATTTAAACTATACATTATTTATGCATAGTTTGCTTTTTTTTTGCAGTGCGAGATAATTACCATATATAGGTCGATCATCAATTGCCTAGAGCGATAGTATATTATATTAGTGGAACGATTAAAATAATTAATATTATGCAAATAATTAAATGGGAACCATTTGGTGAGGTAGATAAATTTTTTGATGATCGCATTTTCCCATCTTTTCCGGTTATGCCTAAATTGGGTATGGATCTTGCTGTCGATATTTACGAAGAAAAAGATAAAGTTATTGCAAAAATGAGCTTGCCTGGAATTAAGTCTGACGAACTTGATATTTCACTGGAGGATGACATGTTAACAATTTCTGGCAGCAGGGAGGAAGAAAAGGAGGTTGATAAAAAGGATTACTACAGTAAGGAGATAAAGAGGGGTTCCTTTTCTCGATCTGTAAGACTACCAAAAGCTGTAGATTCTTCTAAGACAGAAGCGGAATATAAGGATGGTGTACTTGTGGTTACGATGCCCGTTGTTGAGGGGTCAAAGGAGAAATCAGTAAAAATAAAACTTAATAAATAACACTCATGAATCTTAATAAAAATAAAGTAGGTCTAGCTACAGGAAGTATAATGGGAGGATTTCACTTATGTTGGAGTCTTTTTGTGCTTATCGGATGGGCCCAGATTTATATGGATTGGATATTTGGATTACATTTTGTTAACAATCCATTTCAGGTACAGCCATTTTCATTTAGTATCGCTCTGACTTTGATTATATTTACATTCATTGTTGGGTATGTGGTTGGATGGTTAACAGCAATGCTATTGAATTGGTTTCATCGGACTGGAGTGTTGACTCGCTAGTTGGGGAAGGTTGACATAAAAATAACCCACACAATAGTTTTAGGCCTAGGGGTCAGCTATTGGGTGGGTTTTTTATTTTTCAGGTGTCTCTGCCGCGCTATATGATGCAAAAAGATTAGGCTTAAGAATGGGTAGGCTAAATACTTCTGAATATAATAAGATTATAGAAAATGTTGTAAATTTAATCCCCAAGCTTCTTGGAAAAGCTTGGGGTTGCGACTAAAAGTCTATTTGTACCTATAGTTTAACAAAGATACAGAGGGTGTCAAATTTTAAGGGTAATATGACTTGCGGAGGCAGAATTACGGTCGCTTCGCAACCTATTCTGCACTCTCGCAAAATATATGGGCTATGCCCATTATTTTGCGGAGGATGTGAGATTCGAACTCACGGGCCTGTTTCCAAGCCGACAGTTTAGTAAACTGTTGATTTAAGCCGCTCATCCAATCCTCCTTGTATGTGGCAGTATATCTTATTTTTGAGATATTTCAAACTTATTTGAATTTTTTGCCTTTTTACCTATAATACAGCTAATGTTTGATAAGGAAGTCAAAATTGAAGATTCCTGGAAGAAGGTTCTTTTGGGTGAGTTTAAAAAGCCGTATTTTAAGGCTTTATCTAGTTTTGTTCATGGAGAGTATTTGAAGGGTGGAGTTGAAACTTATCCAGCAAAACAAAACATCTTTAGAGCCTTCAATTTATGTTCGTTTGAGAATGTGAAAGTGGTGATTATTGGTCAGGATCCATATCATGGTCCAAATCAGGCAAATGGGCTGTGCTTCTCTGTTAACGATGGGGTTACGCCACCTCCATCGTTAAAAAATATTTATAAAGAAATTGAGAACGATTTACATATAGTTCCACAGAAAAGTGGAGATTTATCTAGATGGGCAAAACAAGGGGTGCTTCTTTTGAATGCGACATTAACTGTTGGTTCGCATGCTCCAGGGTCACATCAGAAAAAGGGGTGGGAGGAATTTACAGATTTTGTAATTGAAAAGTTATCTTCTGAGAGAGAAGGCTTGGTTTTTATATTGTGGGGAAATTATGCAAAAAAGAAGGGTAAAAAAATTGATACAAAAAAACATCTTGTACTTGAGGCAGCGCATCCATCGCCATTCTCAGTATACAAGGGGTTCTTTGGTACCAAGCATTTTAGTAAGACAAATAAATATCTTAAGAAACGTGGAGTAAGGGAGATTGATTGGAAATAATATTTGGGGTCAGGCACCATGGTGCCTGACCCCAAATAAGCTATTTTAGTAGTTCTGCAAAAGCCTCAGGCTGGAATCCAATTAATATGTTTCCATCTATATCAATTACAGGTACTCCCATTTGGCCACTTTTGGTAATCATTTCTTGTGCCTTTACTTGATCCTTTGTTACATCAATGTCTTCAAAGGGGATATTATTTTCATTGAAGTAATCTTTTGCGTATATACAGTATGGACATGTTTGAGTTCCGTAAACTATAACTTTGTGATTTGTTGTATTCATATTTTAATTTTTTAGTCTATTATTTGTATTTACAAATAAATTTTTTTAAGTCTTTAATAAATGCTTCTTTGGGAAGCTCGTAACAAATTCTTTTGCCGTCCCGTACAGGGATTACTAGTCCTTCACGAGACATGACTTGAAGGTGATGGGATACGATGGCTATGCCCATATGCAATTCTTCTGCTAGGTCAGATACGCATATTTTCTTCTTATTAAAAATAATGCATAGGATTTTGAGCCTACTTTCATCACCGGCTGTGCGTATTAACTTGGCTAATTCATTCAAATGCATGTTTGAATGATATATTAAATTACCGATGGTGTCAAACCTTGAATTGGTCGTAATTATCATGTAGTAAAATACTCTATTTTGTGCTATCTTAATGATGTTGGAGACGTGTCAGAGTGGTCTAACGTGCCTCTTTGCTAAAGAGGTGTGCCCTTTAAACGGCACCGAGGGTTCGAATCCCTCCGTCTCCGCCAAAATGCCTAAAAAAGTTTTATTCATATGCAAGGGAAATATGTTCAGAAGTCAGATGGCTATGTCTATTTATAATAAGCTTACAGATTCAAACGACTCTGACTCAGCAGGTACTTATACGGGGGCGGTAGATGAACCTGAGGGGCAGCTTTTGTGTAATGTGTTTTTAACAGAAGACTTCTTTGATTTAATGGAATTGAATGGCATGAATATAAGAATGAATAAGACAAGACGATTACTCCCAGAGATGCTAGAAGAACATAACGTTGTTGTTTCAATGGCACAAGAGCCATATATTCCAGATTTTCTGAGGAATGATAAAAAAGTTATTTGGTGGAAAGTGGAGGATCCAAAATTTGTTACAGCAGAAATTGCAAAGGATACTTATGAAAAGATATTTAAATTTGTTCAAGGATTGATTAGCGTAGAATGATAAACAAAAGAATGGCCGCTTTGCGTAAAACGCAAAGCGGCCAAGTTGATTGTGAAAAATCCCTATCCTACAAAACCCTCGTAGATCGCGCGTACAGCATTCTCATAATCGTCGTTTTTGACGCCGATGATAATACTGATTTCACTTGATCCCTGATTGATCATTTTCACATTAATTTTCTCATTTGCGAGCGCTGTAAAAACAATTGCGGCAATTCCAGGACGGTGGACCATGGCCTGTCCGACAATTGCAATCATAGCCATTCCCGAGGTTATTTTAATCAAATCTGGTGAACATATCTTTCTAATTTCTCGCACAACCTTTTGTTTTTTTCCATAAAGTTGTTTGTCATTAATGATGATGCTTAACGTATCAATACCCCCTGGTATGTGCTCAAAACTGATATCATTTTTCTCAAGTATGGTGAGAATTTTTCTAGCAAATCCAACCTGTCTGTTCATGATCGCCTTTTCCACTCTAATTGACGTGAAGTTTTTGCGACCAGCAACGCCCGTGATAACCCACGGTTTTCTTCCTTGTCCACCATCAGCAACAATGAGCGTTCCACTATTGCTAGGATCATTGGTGTTTCTTATGTTGATAGCAGTCCCTGTGTTTCGAAGAGGGAACATTGCTTCTTCATGAAATACACCGGCTCCCATATAGGAAAGTTCACGTTGTTCACGGTGAGTCATTGATTCAATTTTCATCGGCCTCTCAACCACTCTGGGATCTGCCATTAGAAAGCCTGACACGTCGGTCCAGTTTTCGTAGACAGCTGCTCTAACTGCGCAGGCAATTATTGCCCCCGTTATGTCAGAGCCACCTCGAGAAAAAGTCTTTATGAATCCATCTTGCGAGGCGCCGTAAAATCCTGGGATGACAGCTTTTTTGCCTTTGAGGATTTTTCCAATCTGCTTATAATCCTCAATGTGTTGTCCTTGCCTGTTAAAATTAATGCAAGTTGCTGGGTCCACAAAATCATATTCAAGAGCAATGGCAATAATTTTGCCCATAAGGTATTCACCTCTACTGATTGCATAGTCTAATGTTGCACCAGAGTTAATCCAGTGCGCAATTTCTACCATTTCTGCATGAATATCCAGCTTGATTCCAAGCTCTTGAACTATTTTAGAAAATCTATTGCTAACAATTTTCTGTACTCTTGCGTAGGAATGGCCGTTTTTGTGAAGCTGATGCCATTTCTCCAAAAGGGACGTAATTTTCTTGTCTTTGGAATGTCGCTTACCTGGGGCAGAGACTACAATGTATTGAAGCTCACTGTCTGCTTGAATGATGGCCAAAACTTTCTTTATCTGATTTGCGTCAGCAAGCGAGGTTCCACCAAACTTTGCGACTTTAATGTTTGCATTTATACCTTTACGTTTCATTGCGTGTCTATTTCTATTGGTTGTGTGTTGATTTATTGATTTAATTTACTACTATCTATCTGGTCAAAATACTACATAATTTAAGGTCTAATGTCCATTTTTTCATTTCTTTGTATTTTATCGATATTAGGCTTCATAAGCTAGTGTTAAACAGTTTACATGCACCACTTCATCCGCCTCTATTTTTTGTAAGTATTCATATACAACCCTACGGCACTCTTTTATTGTTGAGCCTGTTGTCATCACATCGTCCATAATTAAAATCTGCAATATAGGACTCTTGTTTTGATCTGTTTGATTGGTTTGACTAGTTATTTTTTTCAGGAGTAATTTTATACGGAATTTAAAATAATAACTTAATTGATATGCTCCGACTGTTTGTATACTGCGCTCATTTTTATTTAATCCCTTCTGTAAATCCTTGTTCAAATGAGGAATTATTGAATAGGGGATATATTCAAAGTTTGAGCAAACCGGCTTATCTGTGATTGTAAATGATTTGTTTTTACAAATTCCTTCAAAAAATCTTCTTAAATTCCTTATAAATAAGTGCATATGGTCAAAACTTTTTTTATTATGCCAAAATGAGGATGAAGGCACGCAAATAATGATATTTTGCAAATTTTCATTCACAAGTTCTTTAGCTACAGCCCTTAGTGGAATAAGGCTGTCTTGCGATTTATAAAATGTCTTATCGGTCTTAAATGACCATATCATTTTCTTTACATCGGCGTCTCCATAGCAAAAAATAGATTTAATTTTGCTATTTTCTCTTTTGTCTTCTTTTTCTTCACAATTAATTTGTTTATTGTTCATATTTTATTTTTTATGGTGTATACTATTAATAATAATGTTACGCACAGTAGAATGTCTGTATGGCTATTTATTGTATAAATAGTAAAGACAACACTGTATACATTTACATAACACACCTATGTCAAATTTTCTCCAAAGAATTTTCCAAGAAAACAACCAAAGCGTCATTGGTGTTGATATTGGCTCTTCTTCTATCAAGGTTGTGCAATTAAAAAAGCATCGTGGCAAGGCCGTACTTGAAACATATGGAGAAATTGCCCTTGCTCCATATGCAGGTCTTCAGGTTGGGCAGGTAGCAGTCCTGCCTGCTGAGAAAATTGCAGAGGCTATAAAAGATATTATTAAGGAAGCGAATGTCACAAGTCTTATTTCTGGAGTTTCAATTCCATTTAAATCTAGTCTTGTTTCCCTTATTGAGTTACCAAAAGTGAGTGATGCGGAGCTAAAAGAAATGATTCCCCTTGAGGCAAGAAAATATATCCCTGTTCCAATAAGTGAAGTGACTATGGATTGGTGGGTAATCCCTAATGAACATGGTGATTTAGATTTTGTGGACGCAGAAGATGAAGAGGGTGAAAAAACAAACGTGCCACAGAAGGTACAGGTTTTGGTTGTATCAATTCATAATGAAGTTCTCAGTAATTATAGTTCTATTGTAAATCAAGCTGGGCTTGATACTGGTTTTTTTGAAATTGAGATGTTCAGTAGTACAAGAGCTTTGATTTCTGGGGAAATTGAGCCTGTGATGATTTTTGACATGGGCGCAGCGGCTACAAAAATTTATATGATTGAAAGAGGTATAATTAAATCATCGCATATAATAAATAAAGGATCTCAAGAGGTTAGCACTAGTATCTCTAAGGGAATGAATGTTACTTTTGATAGTGCTGAGCATATGAAAAGGTCTCTTGGAACCCTAGCTCCAGCTGATGAGCAAAAAATATATGAAATTATTTCTCTTACTATGGATTATATTTTTTCAGAAGCAAATAGTGTACTTTTGAGTTACCAAAAAAGATTTAATAAAACTGTCTCAAAGGTTATTTTAACAGGAGGTGGTGTTGCTATGAAGGGGATTGTAGAAATGGCCGCAGCAAACTTTCAAACAACCGTAGAGATTGGAGATCCATTCAGTAAAGTTGAGGCACCTGCTTTTTTGGAGGGGGTATTGAAGAATGCGGGGCTAGAATTTGCTGTTGCTGTTGGGATTGCGCTAAGAAGACTTCAGGAGGTGTCATAAAAGCTGTATAAGAGTGAAAAACGATTTTACTTGTGGAAAACTTTTGAAAAACAATGCATTAAAATTGCAATTAGTGGTATACTATATTTAAATAATTCTTATGGAAACAAAGTTCCAATCATCATTTATACCAAAGCAACCGGTTAACGAACCAGTTAGGTCAAGAGCTGGCTCAAATATTTTCTTCTTGATTTCTTTTTTGATTTTTATTGCAAGTGGTGTGGCATCTGGTGCTGTCTATTTGTGGAGCAATCAATTGGATAGCAAAATTGCAGCAACAAACAATAGTTTAAATTTGGCCAGAAATTCATTCGATCAAAATACCATCAAAGAGTTTACTCATTTAAATGATAAAATAAATTCCGCTGATTTTCTTTTGAGACAACACGTTGCTCCATCAGTACTATTTGGAGTGATAGGGGATACAACACTTAAGAATGCAAGATTCACAAATTTCAAATATACAAACGCTGGTGGTGATAAAATTTCTATTTCCATGAGTGGCGAGGCTGTTAGTTATGAAGCTGTTGCGCTTCAAGCTAGTGCTTTTACTAATCCTAAATTAAGAAATGTTTTTAGAAACACTATTTTTAGTGACCCTGACCTAACTGCTTCTGGTAAAGCTGTGTTCTCTTTCACAACTGGAGTTGACCCTACTCTTTTGAATTATTACAAGATGAAGTCTGATCCAAATAATCAGGTTTACAAGAGGACTCCTCCATCTGATACTACGGTCGACACTACTCAACCAGCTAATGTAACAGGACAATAATATGAAAACCCTCGCACAAATATTTTTTATAGCTTCGGCCGTAGCTGCGTTTATTTTCTATATAAATCCAAACTATGCATTAATTCAGCAAAAGCAAGCTGATCTTCAAAAATTAGATGAAGCAAACGGTAAGGCTATGGAGTTAAGGGTTAAGAGAGAGAAATTGACATCTGATAGAAAGAAAATTGATGATGTTCAATTAAAAAATCTAGATAAGTTTCTCCCAGATGGAGTAGAAAACGTTAAGCTTATTATCGATATTCAACACATCGCCAATCTTGTTTTGTCTCAAAATATAAGAGGCGCAAAGGTTATCGGAGGTGCATCTAAGACTGGAGCTACAGGGAATGCTTCACCAAGCATAGGGTCTGATAACAAAAAATATGGAACAATCGCGCTTAACTTTGGCGTCACAACATCATATGATCAGTTTATTCTATTTCTACAAAGTCTTGAAGATAACCTTCGTCTAGTTGATGTTTCAGAAATTTCCTTTACAGCAGCAGACAATGATAAATATGATTTTAATGTGACCCTGCAGACTTATTGGCTAAAATAAAAACATGATTGAAACACTTAAAAAATTTAAATATTTAATCATCATAATCGTAGTTTTGATTGTTGCTTTTATTGCTTATACTATCTACACAAGCGGCGCTCCAACTACGGACTCTTCAACACTTCAGAAAACTTCTGTTGATACATCAACTACAGGCGCTGCATCTACCGGTTCTGTTGTGCCTAATAATGAATTAGCTAAGAGCTTCGTTGATCAATTACTTGCAATACAAAGTGTTGATTTAAAAGTGGCCTACTTTAAGGACCCTATATTTTTAGGGTTAGTTGATAATCACCTAGAAATACAAGTCCAAGAAATTGGTAGACCAAATCCTTTTGCACCAATCGGATCTGATTCCGGACAATCATCAGGTAGTTTCCAGGATATATCTGGTAATATTACAAATACGGCTGGAACTTCAACCGCTACATCCTCCGCTGTAAAATCTCCAGTGCTCGTTCCAAAAACTGCAACATCAAGCGCTCCAGCGGCCGCAACATCAAGCGCTACTAAAAAGAAAGCTGTTCCAGTGGCACTTCCACAATAATAAAATAAATATGAGTTTTTTAGACGTATTAGCAAAGCAAAATGTGATATCAGCGGAGGATATCCCATACATATCAGATGAAGCAACAACCACAGGTCAATCTGTAGAGGATATTTTGCGTGCCAAACAGATTAGTAATACAGCAATAGTAAAAGCAAAAGGTGAGTATCTTAAAATACCAACAAGAGAACTTGACGGAAAGGACATTGCTTTTGATGTTTTAAAATATATTCCAGAAGAATCTGCAAATCACTATAAAATTATTCCACTTGGTATTTCCGATGGAGTTCTTGAGGTTGGAATTGTGGATCCTGAGAATATTGAGGCGAGAGACGCTCTTAATTTTATTTCAAATAAGACAAATATGCCTTTTAAAATCTTCCTTATCTCTGAGGATGATTTCACCCAGGCATTAGCCGCTTATAATGGAATTGCCGGAGAAGTTAATAAAGCTCTCGGTGATTTAGAGACTGAATTTTCAGCAGAAGAGGTTGAAATGATGAAGGATAGAGGTGATCTTGGTAAGGCTCCTGCTGTTGGGGGAGCACCTAATATAATTGAAGACGCGCCAGTTACAAAAATTGTTGCAACAATCTTACGTTATGCAATTGAGGGAGGAGTATCTGACGTTCATATTGAACCAATGAAGGATAGAGTTCGTGTTCGTTTCCGAGTAGACGGTGTTTTATATACAAGTATTGTTTTGCCTGCAAAAGTTCACGACGCTCTTGTTGCGCGTATTAAAATTCTTTCCAATATTAAGCTCGATGAAAAACGTAAGCCACAAGATAACCGTTTTTCCGCAAGAATTGACGGAAGAAAGATTGACTTTCGTGTATCTACATTTCCAACATATTATGGAGAAAAAGTTGAAATGCGTATCTTGGATCAACAAAAAAGTGTTCAAAAACTTGATGAGTTAGGGTTTCCAGAGAGAAATCTTAAATTAATTAAAGAGGCATTAGATAAGCCTTATGGGTTAATCCTTATTTCTGGTCCTACAGGATCTGGAAAGACAACAACCCTTTATTCTATGGTTAAGGAGCTTGATTTGGAAGAAAACAATGTGCTGTCACTTGAGGATCCGGTTGAATATAATATTGAGGGATTAAGTCAGTCTCAGGTTAGACCAGAAATTGGATATACTTTTGCAACTGGATTGCGTACTACTCTTCGCCAGGACCCAGATATTATAATGGTTGGAGAGATTAGAGATAAGGAGACGGCGGAGTTGGCTATTCAAGCCGCTCTTACTGGTCACTTGGTGCTATCAACAATTCACACCAACTCAGCTGTTGGTATTATCCCTAGACTTGTGGACATGGGAATTGACCCTTATCTTATTGCTCCTACGTTGATTTTGGGAATGGCACAGCGTCTTGTTGGTAAGTCATATGAATCTGCTGTTACGACAATTCCAGTAGAAGGAAGTATTAAGACAATTTTTGACAAATTCCTTGAAGAAATCCCAACAGAATTTAGAGGGGTTATTCCTGAAATGAAGGACGTCTATAAAATTAGTCCCACTCCAGATTGTCCACGTGGAACAAAAGGAAGAATCGCTGTAACTGAAATGTTTGAGGTGGATAAAACAATGCAGGAAATTATTCTAAAAGAGCCAACTGAAATTGCAATTACAAAATATGCAAGAACTCAAGGTATGATTTTAATGAAAGAGGATGCTACAATCAAGGCTTTAAATAAAGTTATTCCGATGGAAGAAATCAGTAAAGTTTAGTAAGATCTATTGCGTAGAGAGAAGTGTTTTTTTTATGTTGGAATGTTACTATCTACATTTTTTTGTAATTGTTTTGTGATATAATAAAAACATGAACGGAGATATACCATTTAAAGTAATGATTGTGGATGATGATAAGTTTTTATTGAATATGTATTCAATAAAATTTACCAATAATAGATTTGATGTTACTTTAGCTGGCAATGGTTTGGTTGCTGTTACCAAACTAAAGGATGGATACGAACCTGATGTCATTCTTCTGGATGTTGTAATGCCTGTAATGGATGGCATAGAGGCGTTGAACGCAATCAGGGTGGACGGCCTAGCAAAGAGAGCTGCTATTATGATGCTTAGTAATCAAGGACAGCCATCTGATATTGAGAAGGCCAAAAGTCTTGGTGTTGATGGTTATATTGTTAAGGCAACATCTATTCCATCAGAAATTGTCACAGAAGTTTTTGCTCTTTTAGAGAGAACAAAAGATAGAAGGGTAGGTGTTTCTATATAATTTTAAACTATTAAAATAAAAAATATGAATTACGAACAAGAATTAAAAGACCTTTTATCAACAGTTACCCTAGAGGGGGCGTCTGATTTACACTTGTCTGAGGGTAGACATCCAACAGTTAGAGTTAATGGGGTTTTAATTCCATTAGTTAAAAAACCACTTCTTACACATGATGATATTGATTCCTTGTTAAATTTAATGATAGATGAAGCTTCTCGTAAAAGATTTTTAGACAATAAAGAGTTGGACTTCTCGTATCAGTTTAATGAAGTGTCAAGATTTAGAGGTAATGCGTATATACAAAGAAGTGCTCATACTATTGCACTTAGACTTATTCAAAATAAAATAAAGACACTTAAGGAGTTAGGGTTACCAGAAATTCTGGAAAGCTTTGCCAGAATGAAGCAAGGTTTCTTTTTGGTAGTTGGTCCAGTTGGACAAGGCAAGTCAACAACCCTGGCGTCTATGGTTGAACTTATTAATCAAGAAAGAGCAGAACATATTATCACAATTGAAAACCCCATTGAATATTTGTATGAACAAAAGAAATCTATTATTGACCAAAGAGAGATTTTTGTTGATACAAATAGTTTTGAAGCTGCACTAACCTCAGTTTTGCGTCAAGACGTTAACGTTATTCTATTGGGAGAGATGAGGAATACGGAGACAATATCAGCTGCGGTAACAGCAGCCGAGACTGGTCACTTAGTTCTTTCAACACTTCATACTAATAATGCATCGCAAACCATTGATAGAATTATAGATTCATTTCCACCTGAACAACAGGATCAAATTAGAACACAGCTGGCATCATCCTTAACCGGAATATTTTCACAAAGATTAATTCCAAAAATTTCAGGTGGAATGGTTCCTGCCTTTGAGCTTATGATTGCAAACAACGCAACAGCAAACTTAATTAGAGAGAAAAGATCATATGAAATAAATACCGTAATTGAAACGGGAATGGGTGATGGTATGATTGATATGAATAGGTCCCTTGCGGAGCTAGTAAGACGTGGGGAAATTTCAATTGAATCTGCATATAAGCATTCTTTGAATCCAAAAAATCTAGAAAGAATGGTATAATTTAAACAAATCTAAAAAAGATGTTATTCAAATACAAAGCAATAGGAGAAGGTGGAGCCGAGAGTGAAGGAACAATTGATGCAATCAATGTTGATATTGCCATAAACTCTCTTCAAAGAAGAAATCTGACAATTTCCTCAATTAAGCCAGCTGAAGATAAAGGTCTTTTAAGTAGAGATTTGGCTATTTTTGGTACAGGTATCTCAAACAAGGATATTGTTATTTTGTCTCGTCAGTTGGCTACACTCTTTACTGCGCAGGTTTCTGCTCTTAGAATCTTTAGATTGCTAGCGGGGGAAATGGAGAATAAGAATCTTAGAATAATTCTTTCAGAAGTTGCAGAAGATATTCAGGGTGGTACATCCATGTCATCTGCTTTGTCAAAGCATCCAAGAGTTTTCTCCTCTTTTTATACAAACATGATCAAGGCGGGGGAGGAGTCTGGTAAGTTGGATGAGACATTTGAATACCTAGCTGACTATCTTGATAGAAGTTATGAAGTTTCATCAAAGGTTAAGAATGCCTTAATTTATCCAGCCTTTGTTATCTTCACATTCTTTGCCGTTATGATTCTGATGCTTACTGTGGTTATTCCAAAAATCTCTTCAATTATTCTTGATTCTGGACAAGAGGTTCCTATTTATACAAAAATTGTTATTGGACTTAGTAATTTTATGGTGAGATATGGATTCTTCTTTTTGGCGGTGTTCATTGCAGGAATTATTTTACTTATTTATTACGCAAGAACACCAGCTGGCAAGGACTCGTTTGCAAAATTTAAATTAGAGATTCCTTATGTAAGTAGTTTGTATAAGAAACTGTATCTTTCAAGAATTGCAGATAACATGAACACACAGCTAATTTCTGGTGTTCCTATGGTTAAAGCACTTGAACTTACAAGTAAGGTTGTGGACAATAAAGTTTATGAAGATTTGTTGAATGACGCATTGGAAGCGGTTAGAGGTGGTAAGTCATTGTCTGATTCATTGATGCCCTATCAAAAAGAAATTCCAGGAATTATGGTACAGATGGTTAAGGTTGGAGAGGAGACGGGAGATGTGGGTGGAATTCTAAAGACTCTTGCTAAATTCTATCAAAGAGAGGTTATGCAAGCAGTTGATACACTTGTGGACTTGATTGAACCTATTATGATTGTTGCACTTGGTCTTGGTGTTGGATTCTTGCTCGCGTCAGTTTTGATTCCTATTTACAACGTGTCTTCATCTATGTAGTAATTGGGAAAGAAGGAAAAAAGTAATGGACGCAAATGACCTATCCACACATCAAAATAGCCTATTTGTATATATAGTATATAATTAAACATACGTGAATGTCTATTTAAGACACTCACGTAATTTTGAAATCAAAATCAAGTTAAAAATCAGTTTCGGTTTTCGGCCAGTCTCATTGTTATAACAATTAAATTTAAAAATAGTTTATGAAAAATTCAAATAAAGGTTTCACATTGATCGAGCTCTTGGTAGTTATTGCTATCATCGGTATTCTTTCATCTGTTGTGTTAGCTTCACTTACAACAGCGAGAACAAAAGGACAGGATGCAGCTATCCAATCTGAGCTTTCAAACATGAGAGCTCAGGCGGAGTTGTATTATTCGACAGCTGGAAGTTACAGTAGTTCTGCTGACTGTACCGGTGGTATTTTTATCGCAGATACAGGCTTAAAAACTCTTATAACGGATGTTAAGACAAAAACTTCACCAGTAAATTCCGTTTATTGTACCGCATCAACTACAGCTTGGGCTGTAGCAGCAAAGACGTCTGGCGCATATTGGTGTGTAGATAGTACTGGAAAATCAGCTTCTACAACAGGAAATACAGTTACGGGGGGTGTTTGTGGAAGTTAATTTGACATAGTTTGGGAGAATTAAAAACCGAGTTTGGAGATATTCCGGCTCGGTTTTTTTGTTGTTCTAAAATCACAAAATACAGCTGGAAACTACCCAATCGCCAGCACACCAATAATAATGTATTATATAGACATGACCATTTTCTTATCATTTGCCTTTTTTATTTTTGGCGCCATTATTGGAAGTTTCTTGAATGTAGTTTTATATAGATTTAATACAGGGAGGGGGTTGGGGGGTCGCTCTAAATGTCCATCGTGCAGAAGAACATTGTCTGTAATAGACCTGTTCCCAATTTTCAGTTGGATATTCCTAAAAGGAAAATGTAGAACGTGTAAAAGTAAGATATCTCCACAATATGTATTGGTAGAGATTTTCACTGCCGTTCTGTTTTTGTTTGTATATTTAAAAAACGCAGCAATACTTGAGGTGTCGCCATTAATTTTTGGTGTATCTGTAGGGGTATCTTTAATAATTATGTGTTTGCTGGTTCTGATGACAGTTTATGATTTCAAGCATAAAATTATTCCCGATGAATTCTCATACGCATTTGCTGCTATAGCATTTCTTCAGATTTTTCTCAGCTTCAATTATGAAACTTCTAGTATTCTTTTTGGCATACCACTGAACTTTGATGGGTATATGATGCTACTTTCTGGAATCTTCGTTGCATTTCCATTCTATTTCATTTGGCTTATCTCAGGAGGGAAGTGGATGGGACTTGGTGATGCAAAGCTCGGGTTAGGAATCGGATGGCTTCTTGGAGTTAAATATGGCTTCTCAGCTGTTGTTTTTGCCTTCTGGATTGGAGCAATAATATCACTTATTGCAATGGGAGGCGTTGCTGTGATGAAATTTATATCAAAAAAGACGGCAAACAGAAAGAATAGAATGGGAATACAAAGTGATTTCAAGCAACTGTATTCTGTTAAATTTCAAAGTGAGATACCGTTTGCACCATTCCTAATACTTGGACTGTTGATTGTATTCTTCTTAAATATTTCTGTAATGGATTTTCTTGCGATATTTAATTCATAATTTACTATTTTCTTGTTTTCTGTTGTGTTACAATATAGCTAATGAAGGTAATTTTTTCTAAAAAAAATAAGCAGATTGTAAAGCTAAAGAATGGGGGGTTTACTATGATTGAGCTTATTGTTGTTCTTGGTATTTTTGCTGTAATTATGGGTGCTGCATTATTTAATCAGACTGGATTGAATAGTAGTATTTTGATAACGAACCTTGCGTATGAGACTGCACTTTCTGTAAGAGAGGCACAGACCTATGGTATTGGAGTGAGAGCAACAGCCTCTGCCAATCCTAATTTTAATATGGGATATGGTGCGTATTTTGATATGGGAATTTCAAATCAAGTTGTTGTATTTGGTGACGCTGATGATAACAAAGTGCCCCGCATACTTGAGTCTGATGGTCAACCATCAGAAGTTCAATCAATGTATCAAATTCAGAACCAGAGAGGAAATAAAATTACAGGAGCTTGCGTCGCCCATGGTACTGACCCTGCCTGTATGTCTCTGCAATCTAGTGAAAAACTAGCTATAATGTTTAAAAGACCAAATCCTGAGGCTACTTTTTATGTTGTTGATGCTAGTCTTGGTGTCACTCAGGCTGTGGGTCCTGCAAGAATTATTGTAAACAATGCGGAGGGGACAAACTGTAGAGCTATTGTAGTTGAAGTTACTGGGCAGATAAGAGTTGAGAATCCGGGGGTTCCTAATCCAGGACTTAATTGTACAACACCCACTACTCCAATTCCGTAAAATAATGTGAGGTTCTATTGAAAAATAGTAAATAATAAAAAAATGATTAGAAATAATAATAAAAATAAAACTGAAAAGAATACCAATCAAAAAAGAGGTTTTACCCTTATTGAGGTTATGGTTTCTGTTAGTTTATTTGCTATGGTTATGACTCTGAGTCTTGGAGCAATCTTATCTATCGTTGATGGTAACAAAAAAGCTCAAGCAATAAATGCTGTAGCTAATAACTTAAACTTTGCAGTCGAAAGTATGGTCAGAGACATTAAAACAGGATATGCTTACACCTGTACTGTGAATGTTATTTCAGCATCCACGACTTCTAATCTATCTGGTGATAATGGTTGTACTCCCAATACGTCGTTCTTCTCTATTTCCCTAGTATCCACAATTACAGGTGAAAAAAGAGGTGTTAGATATTATCGTGAAGTGACAGACGGTAAGGGTAGAATATGGAAAGAAACCCGCACAGGGTCCGAAGTCGTTTCCCAATATCCATTAACATCACCAGAAGTTGATATTAAGGATTTAAAATTTGTTGTGAGTAATCCCATCTCTGCAAATTATACTGGTCAACCGAGTGTGTTTCTTACGATGAATGGAACGGCAAATGTGAACCCAACCCAGACTTCTGATTTTACAGTGCAGACATATATTTCTCAAAGAAATCTAAATCTACCAAAATAATAAATATGTTCCTGAAAAAAATAAAATTAAATATTGGTAAGGTGAGAAGTAACGCAGGCTTAACTATGGTAGAAACTTTGGTCGCAATTTCTATTTTGACAATTGCTGTTATTGGGCCTCTCGGAATTATTGCGCAGGCTTTGCATTCATCGTATTACACAAGAGACCAAATGACCGCTTATTATCTGGCGCAGGAGGCAATTGAATATGTAAGGAATTTGAGAGATGTTCAGAGCATTGGAATTACGGGGTTTTACGTTGATAATGCGAAATATGCTGATAGAAGAATATGGCTTGGAGATAATACAGCTGACGGTGTATTCGGAACCAAGATGATACTGACGGCTCCTAATGCTGCAACTACTAAGACAAATACAGTATCCTTGACTATAGGTGTTGGTGGATATCAATTTGATGCATACAATGATAATTTTTTAAAGATTGGGGATGGTATTTTTGGTAAAACAACAGGGAGTGTAGTAACAGATTCTATATTTAAAAGAGAGATATATTTTGAAAGAGTACCTATGCCTACAGGTACTCAACCGGCAGTCCCGCAAGAAATTGTTATGGTTGTGAATATGTATTGGAAAACTGGAAGTAGTCAATCAAAGCTTACTTTAAAAGAGTATTTTACAAACTGGGCTTCTAAAAATGGTTTATAATTTAAGTAATATAATTACAATATGATTAATTTAAATAAACTGATGAAAAACAAAAAGAACAGCACAAGAGAAAGCAGATCTTCTGGTTTTACACTCTTTGTGGCTATGGTTGTCTCAAGCCTTCTGCTTGCTGTTGGTTTTTCTATTGGGAATATTATTTTGAAGCAATTACTTCTTGCAGGCTCAGGAAAAGATTCACAGATTGCTTTTTATGCAGCTGACTCTGGCTCTGAATGTGTACAGTTTTGGGATGTAAAAAATGCTGATGGAACAAATGTTTTGGATGATGGTCCATTTTCTGCATCTTCTACTGTTGTCGCAGCTACACCTACACCTATACCTATACCCACCGAAAATGCAACTATTCGTTGCGGAGCTGGTAAAATATATGCATCAAAAATGGTGTCTTTTGATGCAGCAACCTCAACTTTAATTATTGATTATTCAAATAATACCGATGGATATCCGTCTTGTGCAAAAGTCGTGATTGCTAAAGGTTATAATAGTGCAACAGATGATTTGGGTAATACAGAAAACGTACCCTACACCAGAATTATTTCTAGAGGATATAATTCTGGTGTAACAGCCGATAAAATAGGTTGTAATACTGCAAATCCAAGAACGGTAGAAAGAGGTCTGGATGTACAATACTAATGATTTAGGACTATGTATGACTATTGGGTGTTTGAGTGCCGTCGTGACTGACCCCGTGCTTAAATTGTGTTAAACTGTTGCTATGACTCAATCTAAAAAAGAGCAGGGTGGTAATCAGAGTGGTGAGCAAACAAAGGCTGAGATTAGGGAGAGAATGAAAAAGCTCGCTCTTGCTATTGAACACCATAGATATAATTATCATGTACTTGATAAGGAGGAAATTTCAGCAGAAGCCTTAGACTCATTAAAAAGAGAGTTATCCAATCTAGAAGCAATGTATCCTGACTTGGTTGATGCTGATTCTCCATCGAAACGAGTAGCAGGAAAACCGCTAAAGCAATTTGAAAAAGTCATTCACAAAGTTCCTCAATGGTCATTTAATGATGCATTCACAGAGCAGGACATGAGAGATTTTGATGCGCGTGTTGAAAGGCAATTAACATCAGTGCTCGGTGAATCTAATATTAAGTATACGTATGACTGTGAACTTAAAATTGATGGATTAAAGGTTGTTCTGGAATATGTTGACGGCGTTTTGATTCAGGCTGCAACTAGAGGGGATGGAAAAGTTGGTGAGAATGTAACGATGAATGTTAGAACAATTCAGTCCGTACCTCTTAAATTAAGAAAGCCGATTTCTGTTATTGCGGAAGGGGAAGTGTGGCTTAGCAAAAGTAATTTTGAAAGATTAAATAAGGAGCAGGAGCATAAGGGATTGCCTTTGTTTGCTAATCCAAGAAATGTTGCAGCTGGATCAATTAGACAATTGGACTCAAAAATTGTTGCTGATAGAAAATTGGATGTTTTTGTTTATGATCTTGCTCAATTGGGAGGAGGTAAAATTTTAGAGCCTGAAACTCAAATAAACGAGTTGGCATTTTTGGCAGACCTTGGGTTCAAGGTTAATAAAAACGCAAAGCATTGCAAGGATATTGATGAAGTTATAAGTTTCTGGAAGAAATGGCAAACACTTTCCAAAAAAGAAGACTATTGGATTGATGGGGTTGTGATTAAAGTTAATGAAGTTAAATATCAAAAAGCTCTTGGCTACACTGGAAAAGCGCCAAGATTTGGTATCGCCTTTAAGTTTCAAGCAGAGCAAGTGACAACTGTTGTTGAGGATATTAAATTACAGGTTGGAAGGACTGGTGTTTTGACACCTGTTGCTCATTTAACTCCAGTTGAGGTTGCTGGTTCTGTTGTTTCTAGAGCGACACTTCATAATGAAGATGAAATTGATCGCCTTGATGTTAGAATTGGCGATACTGTAATTCTGCAAAAAGCTGGCGATGTTATTCCCGACATTGTAAGTGTATTGAAGGAAATGCGAACAGGAAAAGAAAAGAAATATAAATTTCCTACGTATGTTCCAGAATGTGGGGGAGATGGAAGTATAGAAAGAATTCCAGGACAATCTGCTTGGAGATGTATTGCAAAAGATTCTGATGTTCAACAAAGAAGAAAATTGTATCACTTTGTTTCTAAAAAGTGTTTTGATATAGACGGATTTGGACCTCGTCAAATTGATATATTCGTTGAGAATAATTTAATCTCTTCATTTGACGATATTTTTACTCTAACTCGTGGTGATATTCTTGCACTTCCAAGATTTGCTGAAAAGTCCGCTGATAATTTGATAGAGGGAATTGAACGTTCAAAAAAGATTAGTTTGCCTAGATTCATATTTTCATTATCAATTCTTCATGTAGGGGAGGAGACTGCAGAGTGTGTGGCTGGAAAGTTTAATACATTGGAAAAGCTGATGAAGGCAAGTGTTGATGATTTAAGAAGTGTGGAGGGAGTGGGTGATGTTGTTGCAAATTCTATTTACGATTGGTTTCAAAGTGCAGCCAATTTAGAATTAGTAAATAGATTATTAGAGTATGTGGAGGTACAGAAGTTTGTATCACCACTTGAGGCATTAAAAGACAGAGTTGCTAGTATGGGTGTAAAGGCTGGAGATGGATCGAAGGGGGATAAAGAGAAGTCTGTCAACTTTATTGGTAAAACCTTTGTTCTAACCGGTTCGCTCCCAACTATGACCCGCGATGAAGCAAAAGATATAATCAAGTCACTGGGAGGTGATGTTAATAGTTCTGTGTCCGCCAAAACGGATTATGTTTTGGCGGGCGAAAGCTCGGGATCCAAATATGAGAAAGCACTGGAATTAGGTGTTAAAATAATCGATGAAAAGGAGTTTAGAAAGCTGTCTGGATTATAATAGTTGACTTGACTCACGCTACCATAAGTATATACTTATGGTATATGAAAACACAGGTCAATCTAAAGATAGATAATGATGTAAAGGTACAAGCCCAGCAAAGAGCCTTTGATCTAGGGCTGTCTTTGAGTTCAATAGTGAACGCAACACTAAAGCAATTTGCAAGAACTGGTCAGCTTGAATTTTCTACATCAACAACCATAACACCACGTTTAGAGTCTTTAATTGTTGAAGCAAGGAAAGAATATAAAGAAGGTAAAACCTCGGGCCCATTTGATAATACCAATGATTTAATGAAGCATCTTAATTCTTAATCTCTAGTCGTCATAATGAACCTTACTAATGATAATAACCACTACCAATAAATTTGATAAGCAATTTAAAAAACAGGACCAAAGAATTAAAAATGAGTTCAGGGCTAGAATAGGAATTTTTATAAAAGACTCAGGTGATAGGTCTCTAAATATTCATAGACTATCTGGTAAGTTAAAGGATTTATGGAGTTTGAATGTAACAGGGGATGTTAGAGTTATTTTTGATAAAAGTCAGAAAGATGTGGTTATTCTAGTCGAAATTGGTTCGCATAGCGAACTTTATTAGTAGAGTTTAATTTTAATAAAATGTACTACATTTTATGAAGATAGGCCTAAGTCTCACCAGACCTCGACATTTGAAAATCGTCCCAATAATGCTACTATAACAAACATGACAATCACATCAGAAGATATACAAAAATTGGCTAGCCTTGCACGTATTAAGGTTGCAAATGAAGAGGCTGAGCAATACGCTACGGAGATAAGCCATATTCTGAAGTATGTAGATCAAATACAAGAGGTGACAGAAGGTGCTGATACTACAAGCGCTTCAATTAAAAACCCATCGGATCTTTCTCATAGAAATGTAATGAGAGATGATGTTGCTGATCAATTGCTTAATCCAGTTCCACAAAAGCTGGTAGAGGCTGCTCCAAAGCATCAAGATGGATTGGTGGAGGTTAAGAAAATTCTCGGCTAACGATTTGGGGTCAGGCACCATGGTGCCTGACCCCAACAAAAAATATGACTACAATAGATCTAAAATCACTCACAATATCATCAGTAAAAGAAATGTTTGCAAACGGCACATTAACCAGTGTTGATTTGGTGCAAGCTTATCTTGATCAAATAAATTTAAAAGACAAAGATATAAATGCATTTAGAGAGGTTTTTGCAGACGCACTTGAACAAGCAAAAAAAGCTGATGACGAAAGAAAGGGAGGAGGAGACCTTTCAGCGAGAGCCCTGCTTGGAATTCCTTTTGCAATCAAGGACAATATTTTAACAGAAGGAAAGCACGCGGGAGCTTCATCGAAAATCCTGGAAAATTATATTAGCGCCTATGATTCAAATGTAATCACAAAACTAAAAGCAGTCGGAGCTATTTTTATCGGAAGAGTGAATATGGATGAATTTGCCATGGGAGGTTCAACTGAGAACTCCGCATATGGGGTAACAAAAAATCCAAATGATTTATCTCGTGTTGCCGGAGGCTCATCAGGTGGATCAGCGGCTTCGGTTGCAATGGACGCCGTACTTGTTTCACTTGGATCAGATACAGGTGGATCAATTAGACAACCCGCAAGTTACTGCGGAGTAGTTGGACTTAAGCCAACATATGGAAGAGTTTCTCGTCATGGACTAATGGCGATGGGGTCGTCACTAGACGTAATCGGACCAATCGCAAAAACAGTTGAAGAAACGGAACAAATTTTTAATGTAATAAAAGGACAGGATAGATATGACGCAACCTCACTTTCAGATGAAGAGGTGAAGAATACAGTCGCAAATACATCAAGAATAGATTTGAATAAATTAAGAATAGGAATTGTTCCTGAGCTTATGAATATGGGTGGAATTGATCCAGCTGTTCTTAAGAATTTAAATGAATCAATAGAAAAACTTAAAAAAGCAGGGGTTGAGATAAAAGAAGTTAGTCTTCCTCATATAAAATATTCACTAGCTGTTTATTATATTTTGATGCCAGCTGAGGTTTCATCGAACATGGCAAGATTTGATGCTGTAAAATACGGTTCAAAAATTGAGGGCGATGATTTACTTGGTGACTATCTAAATACCAGAGGGGGATTATTGGGAAAGGAAGTTAGAAGAAGAATAATTTTAGGAACCTATGTGCTTTCATCTGGATATCATGATGCGTATTATAACAAGGCCAATATTGTCAGAGATTTGATTGCACAAGATTTCAAAAAAGCATTTGAGGAAGTTGATGTCATCCTGACACCAACAGCACCAAGTCCAGCTTTTAAAATTGGCCAAAATACTAGTGATCCAGTTCAAATGTATTTAGAAGATATATTTACGGTTACTGCAAACCTAATTGGAATCCCAGCTATTTCTGTTCCATCGGGTTATGTAGAAGCAGAAGAGAAAGATTCTTCAAGTGTAAATTCTATAGAAAATAATGGGGGAAAAATAAAATTACCACTTGGTATTCAATTCATGGCACCGTCATGTAGAGAAGACGTTTTGTTTGCAATAGGAAAGAAGTTTGAAGAGGTGAGATAGTCATTGTTTGATTGTATTTGGCGTTATGTTGTCGATTTTTTTCGATAAAGCTGTATAATATAAGTATGATGAAAACTAAAACTAATAGAGAAAGAGCTTTCACTTTAATTGAGCTTCTCGTTGTTGTTGCGATAATCGCACTAATGTCATCAATTGTTCTAAATAATCTTGCTAGCACAAGAATGAAAACTAATGATACAAAGATAACAGAGGACTTGAGGCAGTTTAGAATAGCTGCAGATCTTTATTATAATGATACACATACATTTCCGCCAACAGATGGAACTACCGTTGCGCTGAATAATCAAAAGGAAAATAAGGTTTTGGGTTTGCAGAGAACGGCTGGACACAACAATGAACAAAGAGCAAATTGGGCAAACAAACTTTCGTTTTTTATTAAAAAGGCTGATGCATCAGCCACACATAGTACGACACAGCTTTGTGTAAACTTTGATAATGCGGCGGCGGCATTGGTAGCAAAAAAATACATGCCAGCCGTACCCGTTCACCCATATGATGATGATGCAGCAGGGATTTGTTATAAGGCAATTAAAACTGACACAACGTTTGCAACTTACTCTATTTTGACAGCTCAAGTTGGAGTAAGTGGAGGTGGGTCAGAATCAAGTGGTATTATAAACAAGAGAACTGGTTTTATTTTAGGGGACACGAGTCCTGCGGCTATTGATGTTTTGAATAATGGAGGCGAAAACGAAAATGGGTACACGTATGGTGTTGTGGAGTATACTGTTGGAGCTGGTGAATCTGAAGTTTCTGAGAGACCCTTCCCTGCAGGACATGATGGTTTAGAGGCATCTACCAATATAAGCGACTCCGTTGATGCCGTTGCTGGTATTACAAATGGTGCCCCTGCTATTTCTAATGGTTCAGGAGGAAGCTTCTATGAGACTGTCTTTGCTCCAATCGTAAATACCATTACTTCTCCATCTCCACAGGAGAATACAGCAGATCTTTGTAACGATCATATCGATAATGATGGTGATGGAGCTAGTGATAATTATGATGCAGATTGTGCCGGTTTTTTGCACTCGGGTGCTCACCCTTTTCTATCACGTCCTGAAAATACTTTAACAACATGTCATGACGGTATAGATAATGATTTGGATAATGATGTGGATTCAGCGGATACGGATTGTACTACTGAGGCTGTTTGTCCTGAAGGTCTGGTGTTCCTTACAGACGGAACGGAAAATACTGCCAATGGTACATGCGCAGCCTCGGTTGATCAAAGAAAGACGTCTGTTGAACCTTACTGTGCTGGAGCAACGGAGACCACATATTTTGACTATGTAACTAACACCTGTGTTGACACCGGCACCAGCACCCCCCAGTAAGGGAAACTAATTCTACTTTAGGCAGTAATACTGTATGTTGGTGGGGAATTTAATCGAAAATTTGTACATATTCTAATTAGTCTTTCTCTTTGCTCATCTAGTATGATAGAATTACAATACAATGGCAGATAAAAAACCAGATGCAAAAAAACCAGCAAGTGCTGGGGCTTCAGACCATATGTTCGCATTGGAAATTAAGATATTTTCAGTTGTCGCTTTTATTGTTCTTATTTATCTTGCAACCGGGAAAAGAGTTTTAGAGAATTTGGGGTACGGACAAGGAAAGTTGACTACAGACTCAACTGGTTTTATAAATCAGGCTCTGGACTCATTCAATTCACTATTTAATATGGTGATATTTTTCTCTGTTTTTTTAATTCTATTTTTCCTTCTTGCGTCCTTTTATTTAAAAAATAAGCAAAAGGAAATTGTTACTTTGTATAAAACTAGTTTACCAAAAGGTTATATCGCAAGTATTTCAAGTACTGCGGGTTCACAGAGTGGTGTATCGCAGGGGGGTGTTGGAGAAGGTGTGTCTGAAGGTGGTACAGACTTGTCTGCCGGTAAGCCTGTACTTAATCCATCTGGAGAAAATAAAAAATGGGAAGATATTTTAGGTCACATAGCATCTACAAATTCTTCAGATTGGAGAATGGCAATTCTTGAAGCTGATATTTTGCTATATGAAATGCTTGATCAAATGGGTTACGATGGAGACACTATCGCAGACAAATTAAAAGCAATTGAGTCCTCAGACTTTAATACACTTGATTTGGCATGGAGGGCTCATAAAGTTAGAAACACCATTGCTCATGAAGGGTCTTCATATGAGTTGTCACATGAGCAAGCTCAAAACACAATAGATTTATACAGAAAGGTTTTTGCTGAATTCTATTTTATCTAGGCTGACTTATTGCTATTTGGTATTTTAGACTAAAACCTGAAAAGGATTGTCTTTTATTACAATATGTTATATAGTACGAAGGTATTCATATTTGATATAGATACAAATTGCGGGGGAGTGTTACAGTCGCACGCGAGGCTCATAACCTTGTAGATCCGGTGCAATTCCGGACTCCGCAACAATTTAAAAAAAAAAGCTCCTAATAGGGGCTTTTTTGCTGGGTAGATATTAATCGTAAAAAATGCATAAAATAGAGCCTTCTATAAAGCTTGAAAATTAGGTGTTTTTGTATTATAGTGTCTGTACGTCGACGTAGCTCAGTTGGTTAGAGCGTGGGACTCATAAGCCCAAGGTCGGAGGTTCGATCCCTCCCGTCGACACACTTTTTTAATGTTCGCAATTGTCATTAATTTTTTCGAATATATAATAATACCACTCCAGTATTTAAAATTAACAACAACAACTTTTTCAAAAAATGGTCGCCTAACATGGCTTATATTTTAGGTTTTTTATTTGCAGATGGTAACATAATTAAAACTAAAAGAAATACTCATTTTATCTCTTTCTATACGGCTGACAGGGAACTTCTTATTTCTATTGCTGAAGTAATGAAATTACCACATAAAATATCTGAAATAAAATCAGAAACGGGGTCTGTATATAGGGTCCAAATTGGAAGCAAAGAAATGTTTAATGACCTTGTACTCCTTGGACTTACCCCAAATAAGTCATTAAGAATGGATATTCCTACCATTCCAAAAAAATATGAAGGAGATTTTATTAGAGGGTATTTTGATGGGGATGGAAATATCTGGGTAGGGCATACTAATAAAACAAGAAAAAAACCAACATCCGTGATGTTTGTAGCCTTTACTTCTGCTAGTAAAATGTTCTTAAATAATCTATTTAATATGCTTAATTCTTTAGGTTTGGACGGTGGAAGTTTATTTAACCTTAGAAGTGGAAATTATAGTAGATTACAGTATAGTACCCGAGACTCTTTGAAAATTTATAAAATCATGTATAATACGACGAGTAAGCTTTATCTGGACAGAAAAAAGCTTATTTTCGAAGGATTCATGAAAATGCGGCTGTAGCTCAACGGTAGAGCACTCCCCTGTCACGGGAGAGGCCGTGGGGTCAGCACCCATCAGCCGCGCAAAGAAACAATAAAAAGAGTCCTAGCAATAGGGCTCTTTTTTTTGTGATTATTTTTCTGCATTGACAAAAATCACGAGAAGAATAGCATTAAGACAGATGTGAAGATGTTATCGATTCCTTGCATCAGAACCCTGAACTAAAATACAGAACCCTAGAATCACAAAGAATATGAATGCAAAATTGTTTCTTACAGCATTACTTGTCCTTGCTCCACCAGCATTTCTTTTGACGAGTTGTGTGCCGATGATTGATTATAGCAGTCAAGCATACACACCTGGGTATGTCGAGGAGGTGATTGTGGAAAGTCCCCAGTATTATGGGTACGAACCATATCGTAATTATTATCGCGGAGGTGGATACTATAATCGTTACGATAACCATAACTACGGATCAAGTTATGGAGATCGTGGATATACAAGTGGTTACGGTCACAGTGTTGGCGGTAATCATGGATATAGTGGTTACAACGGTAGTTACAACCGTGGTGTATACAACACGCCAGGAAGAGGAGGTGGATATGGTCAGCACCAAAACTTTGGGGGCAATCAACACCAAGGTGGACACGGTCATAACAATAGATGATCATTGACAAAAAATATGATAGGAATAGCATTAGTGAGGACCGGAGGAATACTCCTTTCCTGATGTCAGAAAACCAAAACCAGAATCAGAACAAATGAAAACTAAACTGTTGACTGTTGTCGTTACGATGGTGTCGCTTGTTTTCACAAACTGCGCCATGCCAAGTGGTACTCCCGAACAGCGCGCTCGCCAAACTGAAGCTAATGCCAAGATGGGCAATGCTGTCGGAATGGCCGCATTGGGTGTTGCTGCTGCTGCGGTAGGGGGTGCTGTCCTCAACAATTCCATGAACCGTCCGACTGTTCCGTACGGTGGCTATGGCCGCCGTGGCTACTACCGTGGACACTACGTGGAACCATACTACAATCCATACGCTAACCCGTTTGGCTGGTGATTACCAATCATTACAATATGATTCTATTCTCAAACACCCTCTGGGGCACATTATATGTGACCCAGAGGTTTTTTATTTCTGCTAAAATTCTGGAACATGAGGGCTGTGTTAGGAGCGTAATATAGAAGTTAAAAATTTGGAGCAGTACACAAATTTGGCTCAGATATGCTAGTATCTAATTATATGAAAAACATCATAACTAACATTCCAGAGAATTCAGTGGACCCCGTAGTAGACTTCTTATATGAAGTTGGAATCTTAGCAAAAACACCTCGTAGTTGGTCTGCGTTTTTGGGCAGCGGACAACAAAGTGTTGCTGAACATATTAACAGAGTTGTTTATATTGGATTTTGCCTAGGTCACATAAATGGAAAAGTTGATGTTGGAAGAATCGTTCAAATGTGTCAATTCCACGACATAACAGAATCTAGAATTTCTGATTTAAATTATGTTCATCAAAAATATACAGAAAGACTAGAGGAGAAGGCTGAAAAAGATTTGGTTGATTCATTGCCGTTTGGAAATAAAATAGGGGAGTTGTTGCATGAATATCATGAAAGAACTACATATGAATCACAGCTTGCAAAAGATGCAGATAATCTAGAATTTTTAATTTCACTAAAAGAGCAAATTGATATTGGTAATGAGAGAGCAAGGACTTGGGTTAAATCTACAATAAGTAGACTAAAGACGGATGAAGCAAAAGACTTGGCAGAGAAAATATTAAATATAGAATCTGATCATTGGTGGTTTGGTGATAAGGATGATGCTTGGTGGGTAAATAGGAATAAGAATTAAAAAAAGGACCGCAGAATGCGGTCCTTTTTTATTTAATCGATAAAAATTTAGATTAGAATCCAAACATGTGCATGAAGAATTGTCCTACTCCACCAAAAAATCCCTTTACACCATTAGTAGGATTTGTGTTTGCAGAGCCTGTTGCTGTTCCGGATGGCCCATTAGAATTTCCTCTATCCATTATTGTTGAAGCTGTAACAGATGATCCGTTTATTGTACCCTGAACAACAACCATATCTCCAATAGTTAGTTTTGATATATCACTGATGGCCTGCCCTAGTGTAATTTTTGCGTTTGCTACATCGATTGTATATGTAAGATTACCAGAGGTTGTAATTGTGATAGAGTTTGAATTTATAGTGACAATTTTTCCCGCCACAACCGGCTGCCCATTACCAATAATTCCTGGTTGCGTTGAGGTTCCGTTTCTTGGATTTCTATTTCCAGTTTTTTGTCCACCGTTTTGTCTACTATCTTGACCGCTGTTTTGCAGCTCTTTACCTTGTCCATTTGCCGGACCTCTTACACTATTAAAAATTGTTGTGGCAACAATGTTTGTTCCACTTACGGTACCCATAACAACAATGTTATCTCCAACTACAATACTTGAAACTGTGCTTGAAGCGTTTCCTTTAGTTACAACAGCGTTTGTTGCATCAACAGTATAGGTTACTACTGCTGACGATGGAGTTGATGAGCTACTTCTTTCACTAAATGATACCTGACGTCCTGCGATTGTAATTGTTGATCCATTAATGGATGTAACTGCCCCCATAGCTACAGGTCTTACTGCGTTTTTGTTTACGCCATAAGGCGCCACGCCTCGACCCGTCATTCCTTGGGGTCTAGTATTAGTAATGCTGTCTGCAGAAGATGAAGAGGCTATCATCATACTTGCAACTAATGCAAGGCTAGACGTTACTAATGATATTTTTTTTATATTCATATTTATATTTATGTTTAGTTAAAACAGAAAGCTGTCACCTTTAGCCTTCATAATGATTATTACGTCTAATATTCAGAAAAATTTCATTTTAGGCTACATATGTATTATAACTGCTTGTTCAAAAAATATCTAATAGTGTATAATATTGTTGTGAATAATGATGAACAAAATGATGTACATAGAATGAAAGATGCCTTACATGCAACTGGTCATGTAATTGGAAAAACTATTCATGTAGCAGGAGAGGGGGTAAGAGCTGCAGGCCATGAAGCTGTTGTGGTTGAAAAGAAAGCAAAAAACTTTTGGCGTATGCTTGGCCCAGGACTAACTACGGGTGCTTCTGATGATGATCCATCAGGAATTGCTACATATTCTCAAACCGGCGCTCAGTATAGTTTCAAATTAATTTGGCTTTCTCTTTTTACCTTTCCTTTAATGGCAACAGTTCAAGAGATGTGCGCTAGAATTGGTATGATTACAGGGCAAGGCCTTGCTGCAAACATAAGACAGTATCATTCAAGAACTGCTATTTATATTTGTACATTTCTATTGCTTGCTGCAAATATTTTCAATATTGGTGCAGACTTTGGTGCAATGACTAAGGCGCTTCAATTAATTTTTCCTTATTTTCCTTTTGGTCCAACTGTTATTTTCTTTGGTGTGAGTGGTCTATTGATGCAAATATTTATGAGCTATGGAAAGTATGCTAGGTATTTAAAATATTTAGCGCTTGTGCTACTTTCATATGTTATTACGGCATTCTTTGTTCAAATAGATTGGTCAGCGGTATTATATTATACTGTTGTTCCACATTTTGATTTTACAAAAGATCAAATACTTTTGGTTTGTGGAATATTAGGAACAACAATTTCTCCATATCTATTCTTCTGGCAGACTTCTCAGGAGATAGAAGAAAAACAACTTGCTCAAAGAATTTTAGATTTACAAAATAATCAGAATGTTCAAACCTTAGAGACCGTTCCTTTAACTGACCCTTCTTTTGTATCAGTTGTGACGGAACCATTGATGACAATTTCTACTCCAGAGGATATTAAAAAAATGAGAGTAGATATTTGGATGGGAATGTTTATTTCAAATGCTGCGATGTTTTTTATTATCGCAGTTTGTTCTGCAACTCTATTTTCACATGGTGTAACGAATATTGGCACTGCTGCTGATGCTGCTGCTGCACTTCGTCCTTTTGCTGGAGATTTTGCTTATTTGCTGTTTACGATAGGTATCATTGGTGTTGGACTACTTGCTGTGCCAGTTCTTGCAGGCTCAGCAGCATATGCTGTATCTGAGAGTTTTGGATGGAAGTTTGGTTTGAATAGGAAGCTAAAAGAGGCTAGGGCTTTTTATGGAGTTATATCACTTGCTGTAATAGTGGGTATTGGGCTTAACTTTATTGGTTTAGACCCTATAAAGGCATTAATCTACTCTGCCGTTCTTAATGGTATTGTTGCCCCTGTAATATTGTATTTTATCGTTAGATTAAGCTCTAGAAAGGATGTGATGGGTGAAAATAGAAATAAAAAATTGACTAATGTTGTTGGGTGGGTTACGGTAGTGTTTATGGGTGTTACAGCTTTGGCTACAATCTATGCTTTGTTCTCATAGTTTGATTTGGGGTCAGGCACCGTGGTGCCTGACCCCAAATCAAACAAACAAATATCATGACTAAAAAAAATTCAGCAGCGTTTTGGAATAAGGAATATAAAACAGGGGAGCATTTAGCAATGTCCACTGAGCCTTCTTCTGATTTAATTACTTTTGAAAAATGGGTGACCAGAAACTCAGAGTGGCCTCCTTTTCCAAAGAATGGATTAATTGTTGATGCGGGGTGCGGAAATGGTAGAAATCTCGTCCCACTTTGTGCTGAATATAACATGAGGGGTATTGGAATAGATATTTCTGGAACTGCTATTTCACAAGCAAAGGATATGGCAAAAGAGAAGGGTGTTACAAAAGTGAATCCAGATGCAAAAATCCCTAAAGCAGAAAGAATTCTATTTTATGTTCAGGACCTATCAGATCCAATACCTACAGAGGACGGAACTGTTGATATGTTCCTAGACATGATGACAAGTCATTTTCTTAGAGATGAAGAGCGTAAAAATTATGTTAAAGAAATTGCAAGAGTTGTTAAGCCGTATGGTTGGGCGTTTCTAAAAACATTTGTGCTTGACGCCGACGCTCATGCAATAAGATTGATTAAGGAAAATCCAGCGGGGGAGTTGAATTCATATATACATCCTAGAATTGATGTTTATGAGCACGTCTGGACAGATGATGAAATTATAGAATTGTTTTCACCATATTTTAAAATTCATAAGATGATTAAATCTTATAAACATATAAGAGACGGTAAAGCTTACAAAAGAAGAACAATATCTGTTTACATGGAGAGACAAAGAGACTAGGGGGAAGGGTTGAACAAATTATTTGCTTCATAAAAATAGTGTGACCTAGAATTGGGCTGCGCTATTTTTAATTTGGGGTCAGGCACGCTGGTGCCTGACCCCAAAGTCATGCTAAAATAATTACATGATTACAAAGAGACCAATTCATATGCGACGTCAGAGATTAGATGGGCTTGCAGATGGTATATTTGCAATTGTTATGACGCTTCTGGCTTTTGAAATTAAGGTCCCAATTTTAGCAGATGGAGCATCTGAACAACTTCTGCTTACTTCTCTAAAAGAATTACTTCCAATCTTTCTAAGTTTCATAATGTCATTCTCTCTTTTGTTTACATACTGGCGTGCTCACCACTATATATCTTCTGTTTACGCCAAAACTCTAACCGTATACCTTGCATGTTATAACGCATTATTTTTCCTATTAATTATCCTAGTCCCTTTTTCAACAACCTTACTTGGAAGATATCCAGATAGTAAAATAGCTGTAATTGTTTATGCGATAAATGTTATTTTGATAGGATTGAGCTTATATTTAATGAGGAGGCATATTGAAAAGGATCCGGAAATCGACACTGTTGATATAACAAAAATCGATAGAAGAAGTGGTTATATTAGAATTCTGTTTCCTGTTGCAACAGCTATTCTTGCAATCATCGTCTGTTTCTGGAGTCCCCTGGTGGCCAAAGTACTCTTTATTTTAGCAATTCTATTCAATCTTGTGCCAGCAAGCTCGAATATCATGCACGCATGGCTCGACCGTGCATTTTCTGACGATGATGATATTATTCCAAGTAATCATCATATTGAGACTGAAGAGGAGCAGGAGATTGATGAGTAGGGTATAGTCAGAGTCCATCGGGGTTCTGGTTGTTACTCATTTGGTATCAAAGCCGTTATAGCTTAGTGGTAAAGCACTTCCTTGGTAAGGAAGAGATCGTGAGTTCGATTCTCACTGTCGGCTCAATTAGTATTGAACCTGTGTCCTGTTATGTTAAATGTATCTAAGAACTCGTATATAGTTTGTAACCCTAGACCATATTTGGTATATTTAACTTATGACATCAGAAAAAACGGGTAAGCCAAGCATTAAGCCTTATTGCTATATAAATGGAAAGATAGAGAGAGCTGATAAACTTTACGTGAGTTGTTACGATATTGGACTTTTGAGAGGGTATGCAATATATGAAGGAATTACAGCTTACGGCGATAAACCTTTTTACCTTAAACAACATTTGGCTAGATTTAAAAGATCTGCAAAAAAACTCGGACTACAAATACCATCTACAGATGTTGAGATAGAGCAAATTCTAAAGACGCTTATAAAAAAGAATGGGTTTGAAAGAACTAATTTAAAAATGATTTTAACAGGGGGTGACGCAATTAGGGGAATAGAATTCAATGTAAACACACCTACTTTTTTTGTAATAGCAGAAAAATGGACTCCACTTCCTGAAGACTTATATATAAAAGGTGGAAAGATTATTGTAGAAGAACATCAACGTTTTATGCCTGATGTAAAAAGTACTCATTACATAACCACAGTTAGTTTACAGGTTAAGCGTAAGAAAGAAAAAGCAATAGAGATACTATTCACCGATAAGGGAAAAATTCTTGAGTGTTCAACAAGTAATATTTTTATGTTCTTCGGTGATACACTTGTTACTCCAAAAGATAATGTTCTATTCGGTATAACCAGAATGGCCGTGCTTGATATTGCAAAAAAGCATTTTAAGATTGAGGAAAGAGACGTCACAATAGAAGAGATGAAGAAGGCAGATGAAATTTTTCTAACCTCCTCTTATAAAGATATCGTTCCAATTGTTATGGTTGATAAAGATAAGGTTGGTGATGGAGTTGTCGGCAAAAATACTAAGGTAATAATGGACCTGTTTTCAAAACTGGTAAAAAAGGGATAGAGTAGTATTGTATGTGAGTGTTAATATGCTGTGTGGAAAAGTGAGATAGTGAGTGACTTATTTAAGCCGATGTAGCTCAGTTGGTAGAGCGGCACATTCGTAACGTGCAGGCCGACGGTTCGATCCCGTCCATTGGCTCCAATTTCACGTATGTTTATAAAAAATTTGGAATTTCTTTATAATTTGTTAATGAAAATCACACTTGCATTTTGATAACATTTCTAAATGCTAAAAATATTTATTGATTGGATATATGTGAAAATTAATTTGGATAAAAAAGAAAGGAAGGGAATCTATATTAAAGAAGGTGAGGTTCGATGGTGCGCACTGGGGGAGAATGTTGGGGATGAAGAAAACGGAAAAGGGTATATATTTCGAAGGCCTGTTTTGGTATTCAAAAAATTCAATAATAACATTTTTTGGGGAATACCAATGAGTACTAAAAATAAAGACAATATCTATTATGTGAAGGTCTTACTGAAAAATACTGAGCAGTCTGTTATAATCTCTCAACTTAGGGTTTTGGATACAAAAAGGCTAGACACTCATATCGGATATTTGTCAGACAAAGATTTCGCAATGATACAGAGGTCTATAAAAGATCTGATTAAAATAAAATCAAACCTTAAGCCCGAGCGGTTTTAAGGCTCGGGCGGTTGGGATACCCCATTTGTACTTTTAGTTTATCAAATAATTTTGGCTTGTCAAATTTTTGTTTATCTGGCGGGGTTTCGAATTACCAAGGGAAAGATAAAGAAAACCCAAATTTATGCTAAAATACCAATAAAAGGGAAGGGTCACGGAGTAGATGGAGTAATGCGAATCGTGTTAGGAAAATATGCTTAATCAGGTCTAAAAACATGAATAATCTAAACAAAAAAGAAAAAGAAGCTAGAATAATTGAAATAGAATCAGCAATGAACGCTGTTGATTTTTGGAATGATTCAACAACAGCGCAGGCTACAATAAAAGAGCTTCAGGACCTAAAAACAGAGCTTGCAAGCGGTCTTGGTGGAAGCCCTTATGACGGAGGCTCGGCTATTATTACAATCTTCTCAGGAGCTGGAGGGGATGATTCAGAAGATTTCTCTAGAATGCTATTTGAAATGTATCAGAAGTTCATCTCAAAAAAAGGCTGGAGTATGACCTTGATTCACGAACACAAAAATGATCACGGAGGATACAGAAATGTCTCTTTTGACATAGATGGAAAGAACGCTTACGGAACTTTAAAACATGAGTCAGGAGTGCATAGGCTTGTTAGACTTTCTCCGTTTAATTCAAAACAATTAAGACATACAAGTTTTTCTATGGTTGAGGTTGTACCAAAATTTGAAAGGGAAGTTGATATTGAAATTCCAGAAGATGAATTGGAATACTCCTATGCAAGAGCCGGAGGTCCTGGGGGACAGAATGTAAATAAAAGGGAAACTGCAGTTAGGATTGTTCATAAGCCAACAAAAATGTCTGTGCATGTTACAACTGAACGTTCGCAGTTACAGAATAGAGAAAAAGGAATTGCAATGTTGAAGGCCAAAATATATGCACATCAAGAAGAAGAAAGACTGGCAAAAGAAAAAGGTTTATATGTGAGCAAGACTACGGATGCCGAGTGGGGGAATCAGATAAGATCATATGTACTTCATCCATATAAAATGGTTAAGGATCATAGGACTGGGGAGGAGACTAGTAAGGTGGAGAATGTTTTAAGTGGAGATCTGGACGATTTTATACAGGCAGAGAAAAAGTTCTTTGCGGAATAAAGCATTTTGTAAAAACCGCATATGGGGTTATAATATCTCTATATGTTATTCCTCGACAAAGTCTCAAAAAAATACGCTGATAATACATTTGCGTTAGATAATGTTTCATTATTAATCAAACCAAAAGAGTTTGTTTCAATTGTGGGGCACTCAGGTGCTGGAAAGACAACTTTGCTTAAAATGATCTTAGCGGAGGAGAAACCTACAGAGGGAATTATAACCTTTGAAAATATTGATATTCATGGAATAAGAAAGTCTGATATGAATGAATACAGAAGGCGTGTTGGAACTGTGTTTCAGGATTTTAGATTATTATCCGACAAAACTGCCTATGAGAACGTAGCTTTTGCAATGGAAGCCGCAGGAAGAAATGAGGAAGAGATTCATGCTGATGTTCCTCATGTTCTAGAGTTAGTTGATCTTGGTAATAAAATGCATAACTTTCCTCACCAACTTTCAGGTGGAGAGAAGCAGAGAGTGGCTATCGCAAGAGCTATTGTTAATCAACCAGACATTATTATTGCCGATGAGCCAACTGGAAATCTAGATCCAAAGACCGCCTATGAGATTATTCAGATTCTTAAAAAGATCAATGATCTTGGAACAACCGTCATCCTAACTACACATAACACTGGAGTGGTGGATCATGTTGGTAAAAGAGTTATTTCAATGAAGGATGGTGCGATTGTTATGGATAGTGAGACAGGGGAGTTTGTTGTGTAATAAAAAGAAAAAAACCTGAAAAACTAGTAAAATGAATATTTTCAAAAACAAAAAACTAGCAAGGGGGGGGGTGGTAATAGTAAAAAAGCAGGATTCACTTTAATTGAGCTTTTGGTGGTTATATCGATTATTGCCTTGCTTTCATCTATTGTGTTGGCTTCTGTTAATATAGCTAGGCAAAAAGCGCAAATGTCCAAGGTTAAAAGTTCTCTTGAGGAGTTCATGAAGTCTTTGGAAGTGTACAGAACAGCTTACGGTCACTACCCATCCTCTTCGTTGTGTCAGTATGGTGAATGTGATGTTAATTTTGATCCTGGTGATACAGTATGGAGTGACGGAGGTTTTACAACTTATATTACGGCTGATCTACAGTTAAAAAAAATGTATAATGGAGATTTAATATCTATTCTAAAAACTATCCCAAATTATGGCACAGTTAATGTTAGCTACCTTTCTCCTTTATCTTGGGATAGTAGTTGGGGTTATGATTGTGGGGGTAAAAGATCCTTTAACGAATATTATTTTAATTTGTATGTACTTGATAAACAAAACAATCCTATAGACGTGGGTATTTCTTATTTAAATAAGGAATTGGTGGGTCCAACGGATCCTTATGTCTGGGACCGGTCATATTGTGCTGGAAACTAACCGTATATCTATTTTTCATGATTTTGTAATTCCCACATATGGGGTTATAATAAACTTATGATTTGGACAAATATAAAAAGAACATTAAAGTCAGGTTTTGTAAGTTTCTGGAGAAACGGATCAGTTTCTCTGGCATCGGTTCTCGTGATGATTGTGACACTACTCGTCATATCTTCAATCATCTTTATTGGCGCGATGCTAACATCGACATTGAAATCAATTGAAAGTAAGGTTGATGTTAATGTTTATTTAACTCAATCCGCAAGCGATGAAGACATAGCTTCACTTCAAAAGTCTATTAAGAATTTGCCAGAAGTTGCTTCAGCTACATTTGTTTCAAGAGAGGAGTCATTAACTCAATTTAGAAAGAGACATCAAGATGATGAGCTTACACTTCAAGCATTAGATGAAATTGGGGCAAACCCACTTGGAGCTAGCTTTAATATTAGAGCAAAGAATCCTTCACAATATGAGTCAATCGTAAAATTCTTGGATAGTCAGAAAACTGGTGTCGATGGAAATGGCGCGGGTATTGTTGATAGAGTAAACTATTCTAACAATAAACAAGCAATTGATGCGCTTAATAGAATAATGGATTCTTCAAGGAAGCTTGGAACAATTGTGGTGACGTTCTTTGCAATCGTTTCAATTTTAATAACATTTAATACCGTTAGATTGGCGATTTACATCTTCAGAGAGGAAATTGCTGTTATGAGATTAGTTGGTGCTAGTGAAATGTATATTAGAGGTCCGTTTGTTACTGTTGGTTTAATGTATGGTGCCGTAGCTGGAATTATAACCTTGATTCTATTATATCCAATGACTTATTATGTTGGTCCGCTTACGTTTAATCTTGGAACTGGGCTAAATATCTTTAGCTACTATGTTTCAAATTTTGGACAGATGTTTATGGTTGTTGTTGGAACAGGACTAATTCTCGGTGCTGTTTCAAGTTATTTGGCGGTGAAGAAGTATTTGAAGGTCTAAAACGTTTCATAATATGGTTGGTAAACTAGAAAAAGCATCCAACATACAGGGGGTGCTTTTGTTTTTGAAGTGGTAATCAGTGTTATTTTTAACCCCTTGTTTATGAGAGTCTAAAATGATATTCTTTATTTACATTGCGAGATCGTCTAATGGTAGGACGCGCCCCTCTGAAGGGCGCTATCTTGGTTCGAGTCCAAGTCTCGCAGCCAATTTTTAAGCGTAAAAATCGCGTCAAAATCAGCAGATTTTGACGTAGATGTTCCTCTTATTAGGTGCGAAGCGCATCAATATTAGCCTAAATCATCCCGAGCTTAGCGAGGGACAATGTTTTTAAGCGTAAAATATATAAAAATCTTTTGATTTTTGCGTGTAATTGTATTGCTTTTGTTTTATAATGAACTAAATGAAAAACACGAAACCATCTCACATGGCAAAAATCAGGAAGGGCTTCAAATTCAGAAAAATACTAAAATTCACCCTGTCTCTAATTTGTATAATCCTCGCTGTTTTTATCATTTGGCAAGCAACAAAAAAAGTTCCAACTGATGGAGACTGGAAGGATACCTTAAAAGTACTGTCTACAGCTGAATTTAAAGATAATTTAGTCACGGTCAAAAATGTCAGAAATTTTCAATATGATGCTAATGGGAACCCAACTATTGAGGTGTACTATGATAAAACCTATGATTTGAATAAGTTAAAAAAAGTTTGGTACATAACAGCTCCATTCAGTCCAGATAGTTCTTTTGCTCATACCTTTTTATCATTTGAATTTGAAGATAATTCATTTTTGGTAATTACAATTGAAGGAAGATTAACAAAGGGTCAAAAATACAGCCCGGTGAATGGAACTATTCGTACTTTTCCATTGATGTATATTGCAACGGACGAGAGGGATGCTATTTATGTTCGTGCAAATATATTCAAGGCTGACATTTATATATACCCACTTAAAGCTAATCAAAAAGATGGTAAGTTATTGCTTGTGGATATGTTAAATAGAATGAACGAGTTATCTATTCACCCTGCATGGTACAACTCTATCTTTGCAAATTGTACATCAAGTATTGCAGGACATGTGAACAAACTTTGGCCAGGAATGTTAACGTCTTTTGACTGGCAAGTAGTGCTTACAAGTCATGCCGATAAGATGGCGTTAGATAGTGGGTTAATCGATACAAAACTTACTATAGATCAGGCTAGAAAGAAATTTTACATTACAGATATTTCTCAAAAAACTGGGTATGCTGAGAATTATTCTACATTAATCAGAAGGCCAGGGATGGATAATCTCTAACAGAAGGAATTGTTTTTTTATGATTGGATATAGCACGAGTATATTGAACGGAAACGTTTAAACATTTGCAATGCCCCGGCGCCATTCTGGCGCCGGGGCATTGCGGTTTATTCCGCTGTTAATTAACCTTCAACCACTCCATCAATTCCTTTTCATGAGCTTCATGGACAACAATTTCTGTGTATGGTTTCTCAACAACAGTCTTTGTAAGCATTGGCTCATTCTCAATGAGTTTACCATCTAAAAGTTTGAAAAACTTGTAGCCAAGCCTACGGCTAATACCAAGTGTTGGAGCAAGATCCCATGGTGTATTGAATCCTGGCTGAAGAACCATCGCTCCAACCTCTCCCTTCCACAACCTTGCAAAAGCTGTACCAATACTTCCTCCTGTAACCTCAGCGTCCTTAAATAGCCCACCTGCTGTTATATCGTTAATCATTTTATTAATTAACTCGGGTTGCTTGCGAGGCATTTCACGCAAGAGTACATATTGTTCAGCTAGAGGTTTATCAGTTCTGGGCTTTAAGTTGGTTGTTACACCAAATCTTTGCCTTATGGCTGCGCCTCTTTTTTCCATGTCTGCAAAACCGTATGTCTCACCAGTGTTTGCGTCGCCGATGTAAGCTGCAATGACATCGTTGTCTTTACAGAGGGCAATCATTGTTCCAACACCTTGTCCTGCACCACGTTCATACGCCTTGGTTCCATCTAGTGGATCAATAGTGAAATATATATCTTCGCCCTTCTCTCCATCCTCGCCATTATCTTTGCCATCAAAGGCAACCCCATCTTCCTCGGCGATGATTCCAAAGTCAGGGAAGTGTTTGGCGATTTCTCGCATGTACATTTCCTGTGCTTTTCTGTCACCATTAGTTGCAAGGTCAGGCTTCACTCCATCATAGCCAACCTTCTTGATTATAGTCAGGTCATGACATTCATCTTGAATTATTTGTATTGCCTGTGGAACAAGGTTTTGAAGAATGATATTCCCAATTTGCTTAACCCTAGTGTTTTCGATTTTGTTTTTCATGGTTTTGTTTGCTGTTAATTGTTAATTTCTTTTCTGATTAAACTATAGTTCAAATCAACAAACTTGTATTTGAAAATGCTAAAATTTGTACATTAAACAGAGAGCCTGCTGTAGCACCCTTGATTTACATAGTTAATAGTGATATATTAAGTTGTAACAAAACATTACAACTTATGAAAATAAACAAAACTGTACTGGAACAAATAGGGATGAGTAAAGAAGAAGCCTTGATTTATAAGGGTCTTTTGAAACTAGGTCCTGCTTCTATTTCAGATATTATAAGAGAGACAAAATTACATAGGCCAACTGTTTATAAGGCATTACCAAATCTATCTAGTTTGGGGTTAGTTAATGCTATGCCAAAAGGTAAGTATAAGTTGTATGTTGCAGAATCTCCAGAAAAGCTAGAAAAACTTTTTAATGATTTGGAGGATAACTTTAATGCGGAGATCCATGAACTTCATGAGACTTATAAAATGAGAGACAAGAAACCAATCGTTACCTTTACAGAAGGTGATAGTGCAATCAAGGCTGTGTTTTCAGATGTTGTACATAGTTTACCCAAAAACGCTATCTATTATAGATACAGTTCTGGACTGACATTATCCCGCAAAAAATATGTTCCGGCAGATTATAAAATTATAAGAGATAGGAAATCCCTTGAAAGATTAGTTATTACAGATGAATCCTCAAAAAATGCTGGTCATGCAAAACTTGGCAGATCTGTCAGAACGGTACCAAATAGTTATAATTTATTTGATTTAAATATTACTCAAATCATTTATGGAAATAAGGTGGCTTTGATTGATTATAATAGTAAGACAGCAATTGTTATAGAAAATGAGATGATTGCTCAGTTTCAAACTAAAATTTTTAAATTACTATACAGTAAACTTTAGCATTAAAAAGAAGTTCTTCCCCGGGGTGTTATATGATATATTAAATGTATGAAAATAACCTTTATAACTGGAAATGCTGGAAAGGCCGAAGAGGTTAGTAGGTACCTAGGTCTTGAAATAGACCATCATTCACTTGATTTGGAAGAAATACAATCTTTAGATCTAGAAGAAATTGTAAAAGATAAAGCTTTGCGTGCATATAGTAAAATTGGAAAACCTGTTCTTGTGGAGGATGTCTCTTTTGTTTTTCATGCCTTGGGAAAACTGCCTGGCCCACTAATTAAATGGTTTTTAAAAGAACTTGAAAATGAAGGCCTTTGTAGACTTATTGATGGAAAAGATAGGAGATGTACAGCTAAAGTTTGCTATGGTTTTTGCGATGGAGAAACTGTTCATCTATTTGATGGATCAATGTCTGGTACTATTTCTGATTCACCAAAGGGCACAAATAGTTTTGGCTGGTCATCTATATTCATTCCAGATGGATATGATAAAACATACGCCGAAATGTTAGATGAAGAAAGGTCTTCTTTTGCAATGCGAAATATTGCATTAAAAAGTGTTCGGGAATTTATGATTCAAAATGCTGAAAATTTTAATGAAGCTGAATAATAAAGATATAATATAAAATGATACTCAAAAATCAATCAGGAAGAATTAGTCATTATGCATTTTACCTAACAGCAACAGCTGTTTTCATAATCGGAGGTTTTTTTGTAAACACACAATATGGTAAATATTTTAAAAAAGTAGAATCAAGTCTCTCCGCGCAGGTTGCGGGAGCTGACTCTATAAAACAAGTTGAGCCGGCCCCAGTGGTTAGAAAGGTGACGCTTCTCGCTGTTGGAGATATTATGATGCATCAGGCACAACTTGATGCTACTTATAATAAAAAAAATGGTAAATATGATTTCTCAAGTTTTTTTGTAAACATAAAACCGTATTTAAATAATGCGGATATTGTTTATGCTAATTTAGAAACGCCAATTGCAGGAAAGGAATTAAAATACTCTGGGTATCCAAGGTTTAATGCTCCTGCAGAAATATTAACTGAATTAAAAAATAATTATTTTACTCATGTGTCTTTGGCAAATAATCACGCGCTCGATAGGGGTGTTGTAGGCCTTACGAATACAATTAAGAATGTCGAGAATTCTGGCTTAATTGGATTGGGTGCTAGAATTCAGCCCGATACTAAAATTGCTCTATCTGGCACAAGTTCATTACCAAATGGAATTGTTTCACCTATTTCTAATTATCAAATTACTGAAAAGAACGGACTTAAATTTGGTTTTGTTTCATATACTTATGATACAAACGGCCTAACATTACCTAAAAGTAAATCTGGAATGCTTTCATATATTAATAAAGAGCAAATAGTAAGGGACATAAATGATTTAAAAAAACAAAATGTTGATGTAATTGTGACAGCATTACATTTTGGGGTAGAGTATAAATTACAAGAGAATGCATCTCAACGAGAACTTGCACAGCTGGCATGTAACAGTGGTGCAAATATTGTTCTAGGAGATCATCCTCATGTACTGGAACCTATAACATTTTTGAAAAGTACTAATGGTGAAAAGTGTCTAGTTATATATTCACTTGGAAATTTTGTGTCTGGAATGACCAATCCATATACGGACCTTGGAGGAATACTTAAGCTTGAAATTACAAAAGAAATTAATCCCAGCAGGGTTAATGGCAGTAGTACTCTGTCTATAACACCAGATTTTATGGGTACATGGGTAAAGAGAGGGTCAGACAAAAATGGAAACAAATATTATACAGTTCTACCACTCGATGCTGATAAAATTCCAGTAAGCATTAATGTCTCCAAAAGAGAACAAGACAACCTAGAAAAGTATAGAATCTTTGTAAATACAAAGATTAAGGCCTGGTAATGCAATAAGTACAAACAAATAGACAAAAAAAGGGCACGTTGTGATATAATAATCAATGCAAATGACAACACAATTTACAATAGAAAATCCCCCAAAATCATATAAGGAAAAACGCCCTTGGGGTGATTTTGTAAAATTTGTGGAAAATTTACCCTGTACGGTAAAGACTATTACTGTAAACAGTGGTCAAGCTTTTAGTTTGCAATATCATGATTCGCGTGATGAGTTCTGGTACATCCTTTCTGGTAACGGAATAGCTACAGTAGGCGAAGAGAAAATAGAAATAAAAGCAGGTCTTGAGCTATTCATTCCTAGAAAGATGTTACACAGAATTGAAGCTGGTGATGAGAATGTCACTTTTTTAGAAATAGCATACGGAACTTTTGATGAGGAAGACATCGTTCGTATTGAGGATAAATACAATAGAGTAAAGTAAAAATAAATGCCTAATTTAAAAGAAATAATAACAAACCCATTTTGGGTATTAGCGATTATATTTCTAGGGGTGCTTATCGTTTCGATTTTCAGAAAGAAGCAGATCTCAATTAAGACTCCAGAAGTCTCCGTAGACGGTATTCATCTGGATCGTAATGTAAACAATCCTGTTATAAGTCCTTCTCTCCTAAATAAATGGGAGAACATTGGAACATTCAACCCTGCAATCATAAAAGATGATGACGGTGTTGTTCATATGTTATACAGAGCTGTGGGGGATGATGGACTTTCACGTATTGGATATGCAAATAGTCAGGACGGAATTGTTTTTGATGAAAGGTATAATTATCCTGTTTATGTCTCTGTCTCAACTTTTTGTATAGAAAATGAATGCGAGGAGGATAGACCGCATTTTTATAATCCAATGGTTTACGCTTCTGGTGGAGGATGGGGAGGAACTGAAGACCCAAGGGCAGTTGTGATTGGTGATCGTATTTACATGACCTACACAGCTTTTGAAGGTTGGGGATCAGTGCGTATGGCATTGACCTCTATTTCAATGGAGGATTTTAAAAAAGGAAAATGGAATTGGAAAAAACCAAAATTTATTTCATCTGCAAAAGACATAAATAAAAATTGGGTATTATTTCCAGAAAAGCTAAATGGAAAATTTGCTGTAATTCACAGTATTTCTCCAGAAATTAGAATTGGATATATTGATGACATTGATCGTATCGATGAAGAATTTATTCAAAGCTCCGCGCCTTCAGGAGGAAGAGAGGATCAGTGGGATAATTGGGTAAGAGGTGCGGGATCACCACCTATCAGAACAGAAATCGGTTGGTTACTTTTGTACCACGCAATGGATAAGAGTGATCCAAATAAATATAAGTTAGGATGTATGATTTTGGATTTTGAAGATCCAACAAAGATTTTGTATCGTTCTCCTTCGCCAATACTTGAGCCTGTAGAGAATTATGAGAATGATGAAAAACCGGGTGTTGTATATGCTTCAGGTGCAATTCTTCAAGATGATGATCTGTATGTTTATTATGGAGGTGGTGATAAACATGTTTGTGTTGCAAAGACCCCTTTGAAACCACTATTAGATTGGTTGGTAACCTACGGAAAGGTTTAGGAAAAGATATCGATAATAAATAAAATATAACCAAAGAATAAAACATGTTTACATTAACCAGATCAGAACACAATCCAATATTATCACCAATTAAGGATCATCCATGGGAGGCTAGCGCATCGTTTAATGGGTGTCCAATAGTAAAAGGAGATAAGACATATCTTTTCTATAGAGCAATGTCACGCCCAGACCTTCTTTTGTACCCGTATATAAGTACTTCTGTAATTGGTGTTGGAATAGCAGATGATGGGGTGCATTTTGAAGATAGGAAAGTTTTCTTTGGTCCAAATACAGATTACGATAAAGCTGGTTGCGAGGATCCAAGAATTACCAAGGTTGATGACACATATTATATTTTTTATACAGCACTTGGGGGTTACCCATATTCATCGGACAATATAAAGGTTGCTGTTGCAATATCTGATGATTTGGAAACAGTTAGGGAGAAACACCTTATTACACCCTTTAATGCAAAGGCGATGGTCCTGTTTCCAGAAAAAATAAATGGAAAGTTTGCAGCGCTTCTTACTGTAAATACAGATCTTAAAATGTCCGATATTTGCTATGCAGAGTTTGATAACGTTGAAGATATGTGGAATGAAAATAAGTGGATAGAGTGGATGGCGCACATGGATGTTCATAAAATAATTCTTAGAAGAAAAGATAATGAACAGGTTGAGATGGGGACACCTCCAATAAGAACAGATAAGGGGTGGCTTTTTATATATTCACATATTCAGGAATACAATAGTTCGGCTCCTGTTTTTGGTGTTGAGGCCGTTTTGCTTGATTTAGTAGATCCAAGACGTATTGTGGGAAGAACAAAGGGTCCATTTATGGTGCCTGATACATATTATGAAAAGACTGGGCATATTATAAATATTGTATTTCCAACAGGAGCACTAGTTAAGGAAGGAAGATTGGAAATATTCTACGGAGCAGCTGATACACACTGTGCTACAGCTACTATATATATGGAAAATCTTTTGGATATGATGACGGATTCTAAGCTTGAACATAAATTTAAGCGCTTTGCTGGGAATCCAATAATCACTCCACGACAAGGGCTTCTTTGGGAAGCTGGTGGAACAATTAATCCAGCGGCAATTAATATTAACGGTCAAACTCATATTATCTACAGAGCAGCATCGTCAACCAATCTCTCTGTCCTTGGTTATGCTGTAAGTAGTGATGGTTTAAAAATCGACGAAAGGCCTAATACTCCAATTTATTCACCCCGTACCGATTTTGAAAGAAGCATTGGAGCTAGTGGAAATTATGGATGTGAAGACCCTCGTATTATAGAAATTGAAGGAAGAATTTACATGACATACACTGCCTATGATGGTGTTACCCCGCGTGTTGCAGTAAGTTCCATTTCTATTGAAGATTTTGTGAATAGAAAATGGGATAATTGGGAAATGCCAAATGTTATTACTCCGTCAAATATACCTAATAAAGACGCTGTAATTTTTCCTGAGAAAATTGGTGGTAAGTACATGATAATACACAGAGTTAACACAAGTATTTGCGCAGACTTTGTTGCAACACTTGATTTTACTAAAGAAAAAATTAGTAGATGTATAGAAGTATTGAATCCGCAACCTGGTATGTGGGATGGTGTTAAGGTTGGTATTGCAGGCCCTCCAATAAAGACAGAAGAAGGATGGCTTCTTTTGTATCATGGTATTTCAAAAAATAAAACGTATCGTGTGGGTGCTGTGCTCTTGGATTTAGAAAATCCAACAATTGTAAAAGCAAGAACTGCAGCTCCAATTTTTGAGCCAGAAGATCCTTATGAATTAAATGGTCTTGTTCCTAAGGTTGTATTCCCATGTAGTTTGGTTCTAAGAGATGAAAGAGCTTATATTTATTATGGAGCAGGAGACAGTGTTATTGGCGTTGCAACAATTGTTTTGAAGGATTTGTTGCATAAACTAAGAATATAATATGAGCTTAGAACATAAAGGTAGTCTGGAGAAAGAGTTAATCATTTTCGATTTAGACGGAACCCTTGCTGCCAGCAAGTCTGCACTGGATAGTGAGATGGCAGGCCTAATTATTAAACTCCTAGAAGGAAGAAAGGTCGCTGTTATTTCTGGTGGAAAATATGCTCAATTTGAGAAACAATTTTTAGGAAATTTGCCTAAAGATGAACTTTCTGCAAAGTACTTTCAAAATTTATTTTTATTACCTACTTCAGGTACCAGACTTTATTCTTGGAAGATGATTGGTGAACGTGAAGGGGAAAGGGAAAATTCTGGCGGAAAAAAAGTGGGTGCAGTTGGAGTCTGGTATGAAGAGTATTCAGAAAATTTATCTGAGGATGACAAAAAAACTATTTTGAAAACGCTTAAGGAGGCATTACTTGAAGCTGGTATAGAAACTCCAGAAAAAACATATGGGCAAATTATTGAGGATAGGGAATCACAAATAACATTTTCGGCGCTTGGACAAGAAGCCCCGCTTGAGCTTAAGAATGCTTGGGATCCAAATGGAGCAAAACGTAAGGTTGCAGTTGATATTCTTAAGGAGAGACTTCCAAATTTTGATGTATCAATGGGTGGATCTACATCAATTGATATAACCATGAAAGGGGTGAATAAAGCATATGGAATTCATAAACTTGAAGAATTCTTGAAGATTCCAATCATCAAGATGGTTTTTGTTGGTGATAAAATATTTCCCGGAGGAAATGACTATGCTGCAAAAATGACGGGTGTTGATTGTATTCAGGTAAGTGGACCGGAGGAGACAAAAAAAATTATAGAAAAACTAATAAATTAGTACATACAGAACATGTGTAGTATACTCCCTTGGTCGTTTTTAATAATATCTAATCTTATAATAATTATATGACAGATGAACAAACAATTGTTACAGGTGTAGCTGATGATGCAGTAGTTGCAGCGGAGGTTACAGTTGAGGCCTCTGCAGAGGTTGCAGCTGATGCTACAGTAGAAGCTCCTACAGAGGAAGTTGCTACAGTTGCAGCAGAGGAAGTAGCCCCAGTTGAAGAAGTTGCTCCAGCAGCAGAAGAAGTAGTCGCATAAGTAAAGAGTTAATCTCAATACACCAAAAAACCCCGAATCTCGGGGTTTTTTGGTTGCTCAATAAGCACCCAATCGCTCATTTGACAAAAGCATCAAAATAGTACATACTACAGGGGTAAGTTAATCTCTCATGGGTTTTGCGTGGATATTTCACACAAACTATATACTTTTCGAAACTTTAGAGATTTCTAGTCGCCTTACGTATATCTCTAAAGACTAATTCAGTTTTCCATAAATAAATGGAAATCAAACCTCTTTCTTTTTAGAAAGAGTCTTAAATAATATGTATAATAAAACAACTTCTAGCAATAGAAACAATATTACTCGTGGTACAACAGGAGGAGCTCGTAAATCAGCGCCTCGTAGTTCTAGTGCTCCAAGATCAGCTAGTAACGCTGCTTTTACTGGTGTATACGGTGGTTCATTAAATAAAAGCACTTCATCAAGCGCCCCAAGATCTGGAGGTTCTTCATACGGTGCATCACGTGGTGGTTCATCTTATGGTGGATCATCAAGAGGAACATCTGGCGCAAGTCATGGTGGTTCTTCATACAGCGGATCATCTGCTGGTGGACGTTCATCTGGTGGTTCTTCATACAGCTCACGTGCAAGTTCACGTGACGGTTCATCTTTTGGTGGAGGTTCTTCATACGGAGCTTCATCAGGAAGTCGTGGTGGATACGCCGGAGGAAACGGTGGTTCACGCGGTGGATTTGGAGGTGGAGCAAGTAGATTCGGTGGCAGAGGAAACTTTGGTGGTAACCGTGGTCGCGGTGGAGCAAGAGGTGGTGCACGTCTTGATGTTTCAAGATTCATCAACAAAGCTACAACTGATGACAAGGTAGAGGTTTACGTACCAGAGAATACTTTCAGCGATTTTAAAATCGAAGAAACTCTAAAGAAAAGTGTAATCGCAAAAGGTTACATAACACCTTCACCAATTCAAGATAAAACAATTCCCCATATTCTTAATGGGGAAGACTTGGTAGGTATTGCAAATACAGGTACTGGTAAAACAGCAGCTTTTCTTTTACCACTTATAAACAAGGTTCTTATAAATCCTGATGAGCAGGCTATTATAATGGCCCCAACTCGTGAACTAGCTATTCAAATTGATCAAGAATTACAATCTTTTATTAAAGGATTAAAAATCTATTCAGTTTGTTGTGTTGGTGGAGCGCCAATCGGAAGACAAATTTCTGAACTAAGATATTTCAACAACTTTATAATTGGAACTCCAGGACGTCTGAAGGACCTTATCGAGCGAAAGAAATTAAATCTTTCAAACTTCAAGAACTTAGTTCTTGATGAGGCTGACCGTATGCTTGATATGGGATTCATTAACGATATGAAATACGTTATGAGTCTTATGCCAAAGGAAAGACAAACTCTTTTCTTCTCAGCTACATTGTCTCCTGATATTGAAAGAATCATTAATGACTTCTTGAAAAACCCAATTCGTATTTCTGTTAAAACTAGAGATACCGCAAAGAACGTTGATCAAGATGTTGTCTATGTTAAGGGAGGAACAAAAATTGATATTCTTCATGATCTATTGATCAATCCAGAATTTCAAAAGGTTATTATTTTTGGAAGAACAAAGCATGGTGTAGAGAAGCTAACAACAATGCTTGCAGAACGTGGTTTCAAAGCAGCATCTATTCACGGAGACAAGGTTCATACTCAACGTCAACGTGCTCTAAAGTCTTTCAAGGATGGTGAAGTTCAAATGCTTGTTGCAACTGACGTTGCTGCACGTGGACTTGATATACCTAACGTATCTCACGTTATTAACTATGAATTACCTGAAACTCATGATGACTATGTTCACCGTATTGGTAGAACAGGTAGAAGTGATAAGAAAGGTAAGGCTCTTACTTTCATTGACTAAGTAATACTGATTTCAAAAAAAACAAAACACCTCGCTTAAACGCGAGGTGTTTTGTTTTGCTTAATGTTGTATAATTATAAACAAGAAGGTTTTATTATTTACCAATTATTTATTGTTCATCATATTTATGATTTATTTTTTACTTATTATTTTAGGGATTATATTCCTCGCGAGGACATCAGATTTAAGTAGTTCTGTGCGGAATTTAAAGTCAGAGGTTTATAAGATTAAGCAGAAACTTGCTGAAATAGAAGGAGGAGTCTCGCAGTCTTCATCTAAGGTTTCAATTTCTGATTCTCAACGAACAGACGTAAATTATGCAGAACAAAGAAATGGGGCTAATAATCCTGAAACGCATACGTATGTTGGGGTGACGGAAATGGGTCAGCCTATTTATCGTCAACCCGCCAGAGTAAATCAGCCTGAAACAAGTACTCCTGATCCTGTACTTGCGTGGATTCAAGAGAACTGGTTATTAAAACTTGGAGTACTGATGATTCTAATTGGCTTTGGTTGGTTTGTGAGTTATGCATTTATGCATGATTGGATTGGTCCCGTAGGTAGAATTGCAATTGGTATTGTTGCAGGATCGTTTATATCAATTTTTGGAACAATTAGACTTGGTAAGGATGAAACACAGGGAGTTTTGTTTACAGCATTAGGTGCTGCTCTTGTTATTATTTCTGTTCTATCTGGACAATATTTCTATCAATTTTTCTCTCCAATGATAGTGCTAGGAATAATATTCTTGGTTTCGTTCTATGTAAGCCTTACAGCCCTTGCATACTCTGTAGAAAAGTTGGCAATTTACGGTCTAATATTAGCGCTTCTTGCTCCTGTTCTATCTCATGTATCAATGAATCTAGATTATGTGTCTATCTACCTGTATTTACTTGTTATTTCGATTTCTACAATCTGGGTTTCTATTGTTAAGGGATGGAGATTTGGTAATCCAATAGGAATAGTTGGAATACTACTTTACAGTTTTCCTATAATGATGAATGCTCAAAACAGCTTTGCCTCTGATTCTGCAAAATATACAACACTTATACTTGCATACGTAATATCACTATTATACCTTGTTGTTAGTTCTTGGAGTTTGATTAAAAAGGACAATACACTAATCGCAGAAAATGGAAGTGTTGCATTGGCCAAAAATAGAGGTGTTAATAGTGAAGAGAGTGTAGAGTTTGGCGCTACTTCAAATGATGTACTCCTAACTGTGGTCAGTACAATAATTATTCTAGGTCTTACACTAGGTCTTGTTCCTATGATTTATCAATCTCTTGTGTTATCTATGTGGATGTTGATATACGGAGTTTCAGGATTTATTGTATTTCAAGCTACAAGAAACGAAAAGCTATTCTATATACATTCTCTAGTTGCCGTTTTGTTTTTAGCGATAGCCACATCTGTAGAATTAAGTGGTAAATCATTAATTATTGCTTTTGCTATTGAAGCGGCAATTGTTTCTATCGCATCATTCTTGGTAACAAATAATATTAAAATATCAAAGGCCTTTGGTGCTTTAATGGTTATACCAATGGCGATGTCCTTGGAGAGTGTTTTCTCTTCTAATTGGGAATATGAAAGGGGAATGGGAATGTTCCATGTTGACTTCTTTGTTCTATTTCTGATAGGAGTAATTCTAGCTACTCTTGGAATGTTCTATAGGTTAAATAAAGAAAAAGACTCAATGGCGCCTGAATTTGATTTCTATCATTTATCACTAATATTCTCAACAGTTTATCTTTATGTAATAATTTGGCTATCATCACACGCTGTAATATTCAATCAAGATACAGCGGTCTTTGTTAGCTTATTTATGTATACAGTTATTGGATTAGGAACGTATTTTATTGGGTTATTTAACAGGAGTGATATTCTAAAAAAGTATGGAGGAGTTCTTCTTGTCTTGGTTGTACTTAGATTAGTACTCGTTGATGTATGGCAAATGGAGTTGGCATTACGTGTTGTTACATTCATTATTTTGGGAGTTATGTTTATCAGTACAGCTTTTATTTCAAAAAAACAACAATAAGATACGTCCACAGTAAAAATAAAAACAATAATAAACATGAATAAAAAACTAATTATAAAATCATCGGTTACAGCATGTCTTGCAATAGCATTCGTCCTAATTTTAAGTTTTAAGCCTGCATATGCGATTGTAAAAGATTGGCAACCTGTGACAAGTGTCGCCACATCAACAAACGAGGTGATATTTAAAGCGTATAAGAACTATATGAAAGTTCCTGCCCAAAATATATTAGTTCCGACACTCTTACAGATTCCCATAGACATCAATCAAATCAGTAGTGACTCTTTTGGTGTATACAATAAAACTGATGGTAAATTTATTTCAAGTTTGGTCACGAGAGATAATCAAATAAATGTTAATAATGTAAATGCAATAGATATTTCTACTAATGAAAATCTAAACGATTTGTTTGATAATAATTATCAAACGATGAAGGATTTCTACCTTAATAAGGAAGAGAGTAAAAGTATTTCTGCAATTTCAATTAATTATTCAAAAGCAATTAAGTCTGACTCTTTAAATTTATCTTTTGATTCGTATGTCTCACTACCTACATTGGTTACATTGAAGGCATACGTAAATGGCAAAGAAATTGTCTTGCTAAACAATTACAAACCAACCTCAAATGAAATTAACTTTCCAATAACATTGTCAAACAAATGGATTTTAGAACTACAATACGCTCAACCTATTAGAATTTCAGAGATTCATTTAAATGATACATTAAATGCATATGCTGGAGAGTCCTTAAGTTTTTTAGCGCTTCCCAAAAAAGAGTATGTAATTTATGTAAATCCTGAAGTTGCACCTAAGATATATGCAAATTATGAAGAGGCCTCCAATTATTCATCGTCTCTTGGTGTAAGGAAAATCTCAATGCCTGCTGTTTTGGAGAACCCAGTTTTTGTCCTAAGTGATACTGACGGAGATGGTGTTCCTAATGTAATAGATAATTGTATAAACGTTGCCAATGGAGATCAGCTTGATATTGATCAAAATGGAAGAGGGGATGTTTGTGATGATTATGACAGAGACGGAATAATTAACTCCATAGATAATTGTAGGGATGTTCCAAATTATGATCAAAGAGATACTGATGGCGATAAAATTGGAGATGCTTGCGACACTAGTGAAAGTAGATTCACTGAACAATATCCCTGGATAGCTTGGGCGGGAATAGGATTTTCAGCTTTAGTTTTTTTGACACTTTTGTTTGTTGCAGGGAATAGAATTAGGAAGAATAATTTATAGTATTTTGGTTTGCTTTTAAGCCTTATTTAGTCTAGGATTGCCGTATAGTCGATTAAATCGACATCGTCCTGTAACGGTCCTACGGCCTTACAATTGACAATTGAACAAAAACTACAAACTGGAGGAATACATAAGATGATTAAACTATCGAATGGACATGAGTTGAAATATGTTGTTGCAAGCGGGGCTCTCGCTTTTGATGGGAAAGGATGGTTTTGGGAATGGCCATTGGTTTGGCTTGGGATTATTAAACCCGAGCTTTTTACCGTGGTTATCAAAACTCTGACTCGTCATCCTCGTCCGGGAAATCTGCGTTGGTGGAATCCTTGGACTTGCATGCGTTTGATTCGTGGAGGCTCTGTCAACAAGATTGGATTGACTAACAAGGGAATTGATTGGTGGTGTAAAGAAATTGCACCATTTCATGATTTTGTAAAATTTCCTCTAATTGCCTCAATTTTTGGAACAAAGGAAGAGCTTGTCGAAATGACAAAGATGCTCAACCGATATCCATTTGTTGCAATCAAGGTGAATTATTCATGTCCAAATTCTGGAGATGCTTTGCAAGACGCTGGCAGTGTCGTTGATGCTGTTAAGGCTGTGAAGGAAGTGTCTGGGCACCCTGTTATCGTGAAGGTTTCAGTTGACCAAGACTATTTGACTATCGCCAGTGATCTGGAGGGCATTGCGGAAGCAATCGCTCTGAATAGTATACCTTGGAAAACCGCCTTTCCTGACGGTGAGGAAACACCTCTTTGGAGATTGGAGAAAAAAGTTGGTGGAGGTGGTGGTGGTGTGTCTGGGAAGCCAGCACAAAAACTTAATTGGAGGGCTGCTGAACAGCTCTACAGACAAGGATCACTTCCGGTAATTGTGCCGAGCGTGATGAACTATCAAGACGTTGTACATGCAAATTTAATTCTCAAAGCCGCTGCAATTAGCTTCGGTGCAATTCACTTAAGGACTCCATGGAGGCCGACAGCGATTGTGGAGGAATTGAATCATCAGGATCAGCCAACACATTTGTTGGAATAATCTTTGGGGTCAGGCGATTCTGGTCGAAGACCTGAATCGTGTGTCTGACCGCAAAACGCAGAAAACAAAACAAACATAGAAAGAAATTGAGTCGTGAAAGAAAAACAAAATAAAATCTTGATTAAAAGATGGTTTGATCGCCATTTACATGTGAGAGATGGAGAAGTGATGAGTCTGGTATTGCCAGCTACTGTTTGCCAACAGGCAAGTGGTGCGCTGATTATGCCTAACCTGAAATATCCTGATCAGATTGATACGCCGGAAAAGGTTGAAGCTTATTATCGCCGAATCAAAGAAACCCTTCCTTGGTGGAGTGACTTTGAACCGCGTTTGGCGTTGTATCTCACCGACACAACTCCAGCCTCTGAAATCAAGAAGTGGATTGACACTGGATATCTTACTGCTGTCAAATTGTATATGGCTGACAAGAATGGAGAAGGGGGAACAACGGGATCCCAACATGGAGTCAGAAATCTTCTTGGAAGATACCCTGTCTTTGAAATGATGGAGAAACATGGTATTCCACTTCTTGGTCACTTTGAAGCGGCTGAGCGAGAGGTTGATGAATTCGATCGCGAGATTGTTTCCATTGAGCGTGATTTGGTTCCGTTGATAAAAGTCTTCCCAGGGCTCAAGGTTGTGTTTGAACACATTACCGATGGACGTTCTGCAGACTTTGTAGCGGAGGTTGACCATCCAATTTATGCAACAGCTACTCCTCAAGGCATGATGATCAACAGGAATGCAATGTTCTTGGGTGGAATGAATCCAGGGAACTATTGCAAACCTGTGCCTAAGCGTGAAGAGCATCGTATGCGTGTTCGGAAGCATGTCACTTCTGGAAACCCTCGTTTTGGAGCGGGAACTGATTCTGCTCCTCATGATGAAGCTGCGAAGTCTCATTGTTACGGATGTGCAGCTGGTATCTTCACTGCACCAAATGCTGTTGAATTATATACAACAATCTTCGATGAAGATAATGCCTTGAAACATCTGGGTCCATTCATGTCAGAGAACTTCATTGATCTGTATGACATGGAGGTATCTACCGAGTTTATGACAATTAAGCGTGAGTCGTGGGAAGTCCCCATGAAATTAGGCCCGGTTCAAATCTTCAAGGGAGGAACAACTCTGAATTGGAAATTGCAGGATTGGCCTCATGGCAAGATGATGTTCTGATTGGTATCGGATCGATGTTTTAGTTTAATAACCCCAACCCTGACGGCGTAATTGCTGTCGGGGTTGTTTTTTATAGGTAGTGTACTCTGATGTTTGTCGCTAAATTGAATGTGATATAATTGCTGTATGGACTACAATAAAAAATCATTAGCACTTCACAAGAAATATAAAGGAAAAATGGAATTAAAATCCAAAGTTCCACTTAAAACAAAAATTGATTTATCTTTGGCTTATACCCCGGGGGTGGCGGAAGTGTGCCGTTTAATTCATAAGGATCAAAAGCAGGTTAATTCATACACAATGCGAGGCAATACAGTGGCGGTTATAACGGATGGTTCAGCGGTTCTTGGTCTAGGAAATATTGGTCCCTATGCTGCGATGCCTGTTATGGAAGGAAAGTCTATTTTATTTAAGGAATTTGCAAATGTAGACGCTTTCCCAATTTGTCTTGATACACAAGATCCAGAAAAAGTTATTGAAGCCGTAAAATTATTAGCACCAACATTTGGGGGAATTAATCTTGAAGACATATCTGCGCCAAATTGTTTTTATATTGAAGAGCGTCTAAAGAAAGAATTGAATATTCCTGTCTTTCACGATGATCAGCATGGTACAGCAATTGTTGTGCTTGCTGCATTAATAAATGCGCTAAAGATTATTAAGAAGGATATAAAAAATATTAAAGTTGTAGTAAATGGAGCTGGAGCTGCAGCAACAGCAGTTTCAAAACTACTTATCAAGGCTGGAATAACAGCGGGGAAGATGATTATTGTAGATAGTAGGGGTGCAATTTATGAAGGGAGAGAAGGATTAAATGCATCAAAAATTGAAATGGCAAAAATTACAAACAAGAAGAAGGTAGAAGGGCTTCTTGATATTGTAATTAAAGATGCCGATGTGTTTATTGGTGTATCGGTTGCTGGAGCTCTAAAAAAAGAATGGGTGAGTGAAATGGCAGAGAATCCAATTGTTTTTGCAATGGCCAATCCAAATCCTGAGATATCTTATGAGGATGCGAAGCAAACAAAGATTGCTGTCTTTGGAACAGGTCGTTCAGACTATCCAAATCAGATAAATAATGTTTTGGTTTTTCCTGGAATTTTCCGTGGAGCCCTTGATTCTGGAGCTAAACAAATTACAGATGAGATGAAACTAGCTGCGGCTCACGCAATCGCATCACTCGTTAAAAAAACAGAGCTTAAAAAGGACTATATAATACCAAGTCCTTTTGACAGAAGGGTAGCGAAGGTTGTTGCAAAAGCTGTTATGAAGTCTGCAAAGAGTCATTAAGTAGTGATTATTGATATGTGTTTGGAGAGTTTGCCCGAAATCCTTTTTTGAGACCTTGAATTTATGAAATCTTTGAGATATTCACCTTTTGATGACAGGGGTGTATAATAGTTAGGTGGGGCATGTTCGGTATAACGCTACATGGTTTCCATATTCATCGTGGCTGTGCACCGTGCGCCCGATATTAATTCTAATATTAAATATATAAATATGACTGATACAGCAAAGACAACTTCATGGATGATTATAATACTTATTCTAGTCGGAGGTATTTGGTGGTTCATTGGTAGTAATCCAGAATCCCAAGTGCCAACTGTTGCTCCAGTTCAACAATTTGAATTACAAGCTACAACAACGGAGGTATCTGCAGTAATTGAAGACGCTAGCACATCAATTTCAGTACAAGATAACTCAGACGAGGCTCTTACTACAGATTTGAGTAAAGTCGATGATCAAATTAAAGCCTTGAACACAACTTCAGCTAATTAATAATTAATAATTGGGATCAGGCGTTTTTGGTCAAAGACCTAAAACATGTAACCGACTCCCAAATCAAATAAAATATGAAAAATAATAAAATAAAATTGATTGTGACTCTGGCTTTGGTTTTGACATTATCTTTTTCTTCACTACCAGCTTTGTCAAAAGCTGCGGATATTAATGCCGGTACTACATCACCGAAACCATTGATGAGAGGTAATGGTATAAAGGCTAAGATACAAGCTAGAGCAACATCAACAGCTTCATCAACTAAGGCTACAAAGATTGCAAAAACAATTGTTGATGCAATAAAGAAGGCTGATACAGAAATTACAAAAAGAGTTGAAAGTCTAAATAAGACATTGGAGAATGTTAATGGAATGAAAAATGTTTCAGCTTCAGAAAAAGCAACATTGTCTTCAGAAATACAATCTGAGATTTCAAAACTACAGGCTCTAAATTCTAAAATTGCGACAGATACAGATATTGCAACAATTAAGACAGATTTAGCTACTATTATTTCCGGATCAAGAATATACGCATTGGTAATTCCTAGAGCAAACATCTTAGCTTCAGTTGATAAAGTGAATACAATAGCAACAATGCTCGAAACTGTAGCTACAAAATTACAAATAAGAATAGATGAGGCAAAGGCAACAGGAACAGTTGTAACAACATTACAAACTGCACTTGATTCAATGATAGTAAAGACAGCAGATGCAAAAAAGGAAGCATTAACTGCTCAAACAACAATTTCAGGATTAGTTCCTGATAATGGAAACAAGGCAACTTTAGAGGCAAATACTGCAGCTCTTAAGTTAGCAAGGACTAGTATCAAGAATGCAAATGCAGATTTGGCAGCAGCTAGAAAAGCAGCTTCAATAATCACAAACGGTCTTAAGGCTCCAGGAAGTAAGGCTGTTAAAAAGGGGGATTTGAAGAAGACTACAACCTCAAAGTCAAATTAAATTACAATAGCTTAAATGCTAACCTAAAAATCCCATCTTTAAAAGGTGGGATTTTTTTGATATATAAAATGGCATTTGTAAATTCAGGTGTTGCAGTTCTTGTTTGCGTTTTTGGTGCTATAATTAGCGTATGAAAACAAAGACTAAGGGAAATAAATATTTGGGTATAATTTTACTTATAATTATTCTAGTTGTTGGAGCCTGGTACTTGTTGGGTAACAAGAAAAAAGAAGTTCATAATTTTGATAATGTGAATACGAGCGCAACTAGTACGAGTAATTTAAACTTCGACCCTTTAAATTTTTCTTATGATATTGAAGGTGAAAAAATTACATTAGCCAACGGTACATCGACATCAGATATAGTACCTGGATCCGCCGAGAAGCTGGAAACTACTGTGTTTGATAAGCCAGCTATTGGAGACTTAAATAATGATAAGGAAAATGACTCAGCTGTACTTTTGGTACAGGACTCTGGAGGAACTGGTTTATTTTATTATGTGGTTTCTGTAATGAATAACGCGGGTGTTATAAAAAATACTAACTCTATCTTTATAGGAGATAGAATTGAACCAATAAGTATTAAAATAAGGAATGGTAAAATTGAGCTAGTTTACATTGATAGAAACACAGATGAGCCGATGTCAGCTGAGCCCACGGTAAGAACAGTTAAGACTTTTGAAGTTAAGGGTATGATATTGCAATAATAATTTAAGGTTAGGCGCACGATTTAGGTCTTTGACCAAAATCGCCTGACCTAAAATAATAATAAATGTTGATGCACGTAAAGATTAAGCCGGATAGTAAGGAAGATAAAATCGTTAAAAAGAATGATGCGAGTTTTATTGTTCATGTAAAAGAACCTGCGGAAGGGAATAGGGCCAACAGAAGAATGATTGAATTGCTTGCTGGGGAATTTAAGATTGTTAGATCAAAAGTTAGAATAGTTACAGGGCATCATCATCCGTCTAAGATTTTGGATATAGTGGAGTAGTTTTACTAGTGGTTTTATTTAGAATTTCTTTATGAAAATAGCAGGAGTGGTTTGCTACCATCTAGGGGTGAAATTAACCTCAATATATATAGATGCAGCTAATGTTATTCTGTGTGCAAAAAGAATAAATTTTAATTTAGATTTAGGTAAGCTTTTTAAATATCTTTATGATAAACATAAAGATTGTAAAATAATTTTCTTTGTCGGTGATGTCCTGTATTTAGAAAATATTAAATATACTCTCAATGAGTACCGTGTTGAATTAGTCATAAAACAAATATCTATGGAGGGAGGTAGAATTAAAGCCAATTGTGACGTTGAACTAACAAACAGAATGACACTAGACGTGGAGAGAAGTCTGGTTGATAAAATAGTAATAATATCAGGTGATGGGAACTTTGTCTTCTTAATGGATTACGCTCGTGATATGGGTAAATTAGTTTTATGTATAGCGGTGACTCCATCAAGCACATCGATTTTTATAAAACAGAGATCATACTTAAGGCTTATGTACTTGATACAAATTAAGCGTCATCTAGAAAAATAAAAAAGCTCTCATTAAGCACGCGGCTTAACAAGATCTTTTTTGGCGTATTTATAGTATATAGTAGGGCGCTCGTTCGTGTCAAATTAATAGGATTCTATCGGTGGCAATCGGTATATTTTATATCTACTAATGGTTTTATTTAGAATTTCTTTATGAAAATCATAGGTGTGATTTGTTATGTTTGTTGAATGGAAAAAGAAAAAAAGATAGAGAAATACAATGATTGGAATAGTAAAAAACAAAGTATTCAATTTGCTGAACATTATCAAAATCAGGTGATGTACTTTAGAGAGGGTGACGTATGGTGGTGTTCTGTTGGTATTAATGTTGGGGAGGAGTCGTTTGGCAAAGGAGATGTATTTAGACGTCCTATTTTAGTAATTAAGAAATTATCCTCAAGTCTGTGTATCGGGCTGCCGATGACTTACAAACAAAAAAAGGTACATGGTTTTCAAACGTCAGATTGAACAATGAGGTTGTATGTGTGATGTTATATCAGATTCGCATGATTGATAAAAAGAGATTATCTGTAAAAATAGGGGAACTTAGCCTATCTGATTTAAATAAGGTAAAAGAAAAACTCAAGATTTTACTTGAGCTTCCCTAAAATTGTCATCTGGTTCATTGCTAAACCAGAATCAAAAGATCAACTGTGCACGTTAATCTCAAAACGTACTTACAGTTTATCATGGATTATATTTTTGTGTCAAATTAATCAGGTTCTACGAATATTAGCGTTATAAGTAGTCTTTGGGCTATTGTGATATGTATTAATTCCTCAGCGCACGCAAAGCATTTAATATAACCAAAACATCAATCGCTTCCTGAAGTAGCGCACCTGAAATTGGAGTTATAAAACCAAATATAGCAAAAACCATTGCTGTTAAACTTAATGCCATTCCAATAAAAATAGACTGCATGGCAATGGTCATTGTCTTATGGCTAATCTGAATTAATTTTAAAACCTTTGCTGTATCATCTGAGGTAATTATTGCATCAGCTGTATCCGTCGATGCAGTTGCTCCATGATATCCAAGTGCAATACCAACGCTTGCTCGTCCGATTGCTGGTGCGTCATTAACTCCATCACCAATCATCACTACAGGCTTTCCAGCGGCTTCATATTTTTGTATTAAATCCATCTTATGTTCTGGTAGACAATTCGCTTCAATTATCGTAAAACCTAATTCTTCACCAATTTTTTGAGCCCTATCCTCAGTGTCGCCAGTTACCAAAACAATTTCAGCTCCTGTTTCTTTTATCTTTTCTAAAATATCAGCAATGTCACTTCTTATTTTGTCTGAGAAAGTCATCACTGCAACATTTCTGTTATTAACCGCAATGTATATTGCCATCTCCCCTGTGGCCTTTGCTTCTGCGACAAGTCTTTTTGCCTCACCGCTAATTGTAATTCCTTTTGATTCTAACAGGGACGCTCTACCGTCAACAACTGTAGCCTCATGACTATTTGTCTTAACTATCCCACTTATACCCTGACCTAATGTTTCTTCAAACTTTTCAGGTACAAATAAATCAAGTTTTTGAGTGTTAGCAAGGGCTACAATACTTTGTGAAAGTATATGTGTAGAGAATTGTTCAACAGAAGCAGAGAGTGCTAAGACCTCCTCCTTGGTCCACTTTTTTGCTGATATACCTTTATCAGAACTATTATCCAAAATAATAATTTTATTCACCTGAGGTACACCAAAAGTGAGCGTGCCTGTTTTATCGAAAAAGAAAGAATGCGCTTTTGTAATTAATTCAAACACTCCACCATGCTTAACTATAATTCCATTCTTTGCTGATCTACTCATTCCAGCAATGAAAGCAATCGGCGCCGCTAGGATAAGAGGGCAGGGTGTTGCAACAACTAAAACAGCTGCAACTAGTTTTGGATCAATGTACCATGCGATACCAGCCATAATGAAAGTCGTGACAGTGAAGACTACACTGAATTTGTTTGCCAACCTAACTGTGGGAGCTTTTTCATCTTGAGCTCTTTCTACTAATCTGATGATTGCTGAGAAAGTACTTTGTTCATAATTTGTTGTAGACTTAATATAAATTACATCAACTGTATTTGTAGTACCACTCCAAACCTTTGAACTCGGTTTAACACTCCTTGGCATTGGTTCTCCGGTAACAATAGATTCATCAATTGAAGATACTCCTGAAACAACAACGCCATCGACGGGCATAATTTCTCCTCGTTTAATAAGTAGTGTGTCACCAATTTTAATTTCTTGAACAGTTATATCCTCAAAATTTGTTGTACCTTTTATAACTCTATGTGCCTTTGTGGGGGCGTATCTTAATAGATTTTCCAGTGCATTTTTTGCTTGGCCTTCTGCATATTTTTCAAGAAAAACTCCAGTAGAAAGCATTAAAAGAATAATTGCACCAGCGAGATGCTCGTTGGTCAAAAGCGTTGCTATAATTGCAAAAAGAGCGATAAGATCCACTCCAAACTGTTTTTTGTATATGGAAATTATTAGATTATAGGCTATAGGAAGGGAACCTATAATTGTTATGGATACAATAATCGTATCAATATATTGCCTATATTCTGTGGATCTTAGAAAGGCATAGCTTATGAGGGCAATCAAGATAGTCACGACAAGTATGCTATTTGAGTTGATGTATTTTTTCATGTTATTCAGTCTATATTTTACAGCATATTTACGCCTTTTGCATTATTCTCAAAAAATATTAAAATAAAGAGAAACCATGCCCAATTCCAAAATCAACAAAACAAACAAAATCGCAAAAAAACAGATAAAAACAAGTAAAACAGATAAAGTGGCTAAAGACAAAAAAATAGTAGATAAGCATAAATACATATTCGTAATTGGAGGGGTTATGTCAGGAGTAGGAAAGGGAATCACTACATCGTCAATTGGTACTATACTTGAGGCTAAAGGATACAAAATAAATATAATGAAAGTTGATCCGTATCTAAACGTAGATGCGGGTACTATGAACCCCACCGAGCATGGTGAGGTTTTTGTTATGGACTCAGGACTTGAAACTGATCAAGATATGGGAAACTATGAGAGATTTCTTAATCGATCATTAAAGAAGGAAGATTATATGACATCTGGAATGGTATATAAATATGTTATAGATAAAGAGCGTGCACTTGGCTTTGGTGGAAAGTGTATTGATGCAGATAATATTAGAGACGAAATTGTAAATAGATATGAAGCTTCTGGAAAGATGAATGATTCTGACATAACAGTTGTTGAAATTGGTGGAACTGTTGGCGACTATCAAAACATTATGTTTATTGAAGCGGCTCGTGTAATGAAACTTAGACATCCAAAAGATGTTGTATTTATTTTGGTTTCCTATATGCCAATTCCAAACAAGATTGGAGAAATGAAAAGTAAGCCAACTCAAAATGCTATTAGACAATTAAACTCATATGGAGTTCATGCAGATTTTATCGTTGCAAGAAGTGAAGTTCCAGTAGATAAAAAGAGAAAAGAGAAAATTGCTTTCTCATGTAGTGTGCCCGTTGATAATATAATATCAGCGCCTGACATAGATAGCATTTACGATGTTCCTATCAACTTTGAAAAGGATCAACTTGGAGAGATGATAATTAGAGAGCTTTCCTTGGAACATAGAAATACAGACATGAAAGCATGGAAGGGTTTTGTTTCAAAAGTAAAAGCAGCGAGCGATGCTGTAAAAAATGATGATGGAAAAAGTGGAAAGAAAACATTAAAAATTGCGGTAGTTGGAAAGTATTTTGACTCAGGAGATTTTGTCTTTTCTGATGCCTACGTTTCTGTTATTGAAGCAATTAAGTTTTCTGCATATAAGTTGGGGATTAAGGTTAAATTATCGTGGTTAAATTCTAAGGATTTTGAGAAGGACCCAAAGACAATTAAAAGTCTTAAAGATTACGATGGAATAATCGTTCCAGGCGGGTTTGGAAATTCTGGAATTGAAGGCTTAATTAGTACCATAGAATTTGCTCGATTAAACAAGATTCCATACTTTGGTCTTTGTTATGGAATGCAGCTTCTGGTAATTGAATACGCTAGAAATGTTTTAGGTTGGAAAGACGCAAATACTGCTGAGATTAATCCTAAAGCAGAACATGTGGTTATTGATATAATGCCTGATCAGAAGATTAAATTAGACAATGGTCATTATGGCGCATCGATGAGACTTGGTGCATACGAAGCTCACATAGAGAAGGGGACAATTGCACACAAAGCATATGGCGAAGATGAGGTTATTGAAAGACATAGACATAGATATGAGGTTAATCCTGAATATGTTGAGGAGATAAGGACTGCTGGGTTAGTATTTTCTGGAAAGTCTCCAAATGGTAAGCTGATGGAAATTGCAGAACTTCCAAAAAGTGAACACCCATTTTTCTTGGGTACACAGTTTCATCCTGAGTTTCTTGCAAGACCACTTGATCCGCATCCTTTGTTTACAGAGTTTTTGAAGACAATTATTAGTCTATAGTTCAGGGCTGCGAATATAAAAAACCTGTAGTATTAAAGTTTACTACAGGTTTTTTTGTATATTAGTTGTGGATACTTAGACTATTTCAATTCAAACATTGCGAAATCGTTCTTGAACATCCACTTTGATATACAGTAAATTGAGTAGGTAATAAAGAACGCCGATAGAACATCTATTGAATAGTGAAGGTGACCCATTAAAACTATAATTCCAAAGAAAACAGATGTTGCAATGAAAACTATTCTAAGAGCTTTCTCTTTCCAGAAAATTAAGGCTAGTAAAAAGGGAAGTCCTGTGTGGGCCGAGAAGAAAAGATCTCCACCAAATGTGAATAACCTCATCCAGTTTGCTCCGTCAAGTCCGATTATTAATCTATCTGGAAATGGTCCAATATGAGTAAGCGAAACGAAGGTACTTCTAATTAATATAAAAATAGCGATACTTTTTAATATGAAGGGAATTTTGTGAGGTTTGTTAAAGCAGTAAACAAGTAATACAGCCCACATTACAATTGGTCCGTAGATGAAGATATTGTGAACATCATAAACTGGAATATTACTAAGTACTATATCATTCACTGAATTTCCGGCTTTAAATGTTGCAAATCTTCCCGCAAAGAAATTTGCAACAAGCGCGAGTCCGAGAAAAATTGCACTATCTAGTATAGCGATAGTGTAGGTCTTACTTTTTAAATACGCTAAATTTTTTGGGTTTATTTGATTCATGTTATGTATGTGTAGTCTTATGATTCTATCATTTTTCAGACCAGCAACCAAGTATTTTAGACGGTCTCTTTTGAACTGATATTTTTTGGCTAAAATCAATGGACCAAAAACTGAGAAATTAAAAAACCGCGGCGCACTGTGCGTCGCGGTTGGGTTTGGTCTGGATTGAAGAGGGTGGTTAAATCCTCTCACGCTTCCCGAATATACTAACGGATTCCTTGAAGATCTCCGTCCACGGAATTGACATATTGAAGGCCCCAGCCAACTCATTCAGTTCCTTTCGTTTCTTGTCTTCCTTGGGGTGTTTTGATTCACCAGTCAGACTCTCAATTTTGACCACCTTGTAGGCGATTGCATTTGCAATCGTCTTGAACAGTGGTTCCATTAGGTAGGCACGCAGGTCGGCGTCGTCAGTATATTCCTGCTGTACAGCGGGAATGGTGACCCCCTTCGTAAGCTGCAAAAGTTTTCTCCGATTAGGAGACCACTTCTTGGCTAGGCCGATGATGAGCCTCATTTTGTTGTTCTTTTTATCGAACTTGCCCATCATCGTTCCAATGATAATGGTGCCAGGCAGCAAATACCACAACGGCAGACCAAAGTCCACAATCACAGCTGCAATTGCTAATGAAGTAATCATCAACAGGACAATTTTGATTTGGTTCCAGCTTCTTGCCTCTTGCAAACAGTCTTCCGCATTTACCTTGAAGATAATGCCTTTGTCATTTGGGTGCACAACAGCATTGATCCTCCCAAATAGTCCGCCTGTCTTTTCAATCAGTTTTTTTTGGTTAGTCGTCATTTTTGTGTATGCCTAGAATCTAAGTACTTTTTCATCACTTTCAGGTGACGTGGCACAAGCCCAGATGTCAAACGAGTAACCCACACAGGTGACTCGGGTTCGATGACACCCTTTTACCTAGTGGAGTATTCGGCGGTAACTCTTTTCATATTATATTATGGAATATGTTTATTGTCAAGGGTAATAATAAGGTTGTTCAACCTGGCTTGTTTTGATTTCTGACAGAATTCTAAATATTCAAACTTGTGCTCTTGGTAGCTATTTGAAATTAGATACTTTATTATACGTAGTAATATATGTAGTATCCTGTGGAGCTTTGTATTAGGAGCTTTGTATTATATAGAATATGGACGATATCTCAAAAAAAACAGATGGCGAGCTAGTAGAACTACTTATTGCGTCAAAACATGGAGCTATGTCTGTTTTAATTGACAGATATCAAGCCCCACTTTCAAGGTACCTTAAGCGAATTGGTGTTTATAAGGATGAGGATATGGAAGATCTTCTTCAGGATGTTTTCATAAAAATTTATAAAAATATAAACTCTTTCAATAAGGACCTTTCTTTTTCTTCTTGGATTTACAGAATATCTCACAATGAGGCTATCTCATTTTTTAGGCACAATAAGGCGAGACCGGAAGGTAACATGATTGACGATAGCGAGGAAATTATCTTTAGAATTGAAGATGAAAATATCGATTTGGTTCAGGAAATTGATGAAAAAATAAATTCCAAATTATTAGGTAAGGCAATTTTAGAAATCGATCAGAAATATAGAGACGTTCTAGTCCTCAGATACTTTGAAGACAGAGACTATGAAAATATATCTGACATTTTACAAATTCCAACAGGTTCGGTCGCAACACTTATCCGAAGGGCCAAACAGAGATTGGGGGTTAAATTAAAACATCTTGAAAATTCGATTCAAAAATAAAAACATGGAACATAAAATAAAAACACAAATAAATAGCAATACATACACAAAAAAAGATGAAAATCTGGAAGCTAAGGTGTTGGGGCTTATCGAAAAAAATAAAATAAAACCTACGTCTAAGTATTATTTCTCTGCTAGAAATAAAGCCTTCTGGTCCTTATTTGTTTTGTCATTGATAATTGGGTCTATAGCTTTTTCTGTGATGATTTTTACTTTTACTAATTCAGAGTCTGAAATTTATGAAATAACTCACGACAGCATCATCGAGTTCATACTAGAGATGACACCATATATATGGATAGTCTTATTTGCCACATTTGCATTCCTGGGATATGAAAATTATCGACATACAAATAAGGGTTATAAGTATTCTTTTAGTATAGTGCTTTTATTTGGATTAGTTGCAAATATTGCGGGAGGAGTAGCCTTACATGAGTTTGGAATTTCAAGATTAATTGATGAAAATATTACAACAAACAATATGTTTATTAGATCATCAGACTTTACGAGAAGGCAGGCTTGGAATCAGCCAGATAAAGGAGTGCTTTCTGGAGAGGTTATTTCATTTTCCGATGGTAGTTCAACTTTTGTTCTAAAAGATTTCACCGGTAATTTATGGACGATATCTTCCGATTATATTCCTGATGTAAGTCTAGATCTAATATCCACGTCATCTCAGATTAGAGTTGTTGGTATCACTAGTGGAAATGGAATAGCTTCATCTTCTATGACAAGAGTAATGAGTGCTTGCTATGTTCTTCCTTGGGATAGCGCTAAATATGCTCCTGCCGTAGCGGATATAAGAGAGCATTTAAAAAACTCAGATAAAAATGAAAGAAATATTTCAGACCAGCGTAATAACAAGTGTAAGGCTATGAAGTCATACAATATTATAAACAGTATGGTGCAATTAAAATAATCAAATGAAATTAAGAAAAGCTTTTAAAAATTTAGCTATTTCAGCCCCGTTTGTCGTTCTTTTTGCTGTAAGTGGAGGAGTATCTCTTGCTAGTGATGTAAATTCTACATCGACCCAAGTGGTCTTAACTCAAAACAAGGTAGTATCTCCAAAGCTTACGGCCGCACAAAGAAAAGTTAATTTAAAGGCTAAAATATCAACAAAAAAAATAACACCTACGTCAACATCAGTAAGGATACAAAATAATAAATCAAAAAAAATAAAGACTCCTAAAAAAGTCAAACAAAATACATCAGCAACATCAACAACATCAACAATAAAAATATAAATTAAATTCTAGTTAAATAAATACAACTCAAAAAACACCAATCTGGTGTTTTTTATTTTTCCAAAAATAGCATATAATATATCTATGACAGAAAAAATTGATACACATCAAATACACGAGGAAGTGAAGGCTGGTAATGCATATCTTTTGGATGTGAGATCAAAGGAAGAGTTTGCAGAGTTTTCACTGCCAAATTCAATCAACCTAAGTGTTGAAGATATTGAATATGGGAAGGTTCCAAATGTGCCTAGAGATTCTAAAATCTATGCTTACTGTATGTCTGGTGCAAGATCAGAGAAAGCTGTGCGTTTATTAAAATTAATGGATTTTACTAATATTGTTAATGCAGGAGGAATCATCAGCTTAATCTAGGTTCTTAAGTGGAGTTTTGAGTTATCCACAACATTTTTCTCTGTAATGTTTGACGGTGAACGTTCGTTCACTTATAATATATTTATATTAATAACAATAATTAATTTAAATAATATGAGCAAAATGACAATGATGTTTGAAATAAGAAGAGAGGTTAAGTCACTAAACAATGCTATTGATAAAAAAATAATACGTAATCAGTCTTACGAGAAAGAGTCACGCCGTCATAGACATTTGGTAAGTCAATTGAGAAAAATTGAAGGGGAGGCATCAATGGCCAGAACTTTCGCTCTAGCTTCTTTCTTCCTGTAGTCTCTGGTAAAATGAATGTGAATTCAATGAGCTGAGTAAAATAAAAATAATTAATAATGTCCTACGAAGATTATAAACAAAAAATAACAAACTTTTATAGAAGCAACAGGCGCATGCCTTGTTATTCAGAGATAATGTCCTTGCTTAGTTTTAAGTCAAAGAATGCCGTATTTAAATTAGTTAATAAATTGATTGATGATGGCATCATAGAGAAAGATTCAACTGGTAAATTGTCCCCAAGACATATTTTTGGAGAAGTCTCATTGCTTGGAGTGGTTGAAGCTGGAATCCCAACAACAGCAGAAGAGGAGGTTCTAGATACATTGAGCTTGGATGAGTGGCTTCTTGATGGTAAAAGTAGTTCCTCTACATACATGCTAGAAGTAAAAGGGGATTCCATGATAGAAGCCCATATTAGTGAAGGTGATTATGTATTAGTAGAGAGAATTGAAGGTGGTAAACAAATTAAAGATGGTGAAATAATAGTTGCGGAAATAGATGGGGGTTGGACACTCAAATACTTAAAGCATGATAAACATGGTAAGATATACTTACAGCCAGCAAATAAAAAATACTCAAATATTTATCCAGAATACGACCTTCAGATTGCTGCTGTTGTCAAAGCTGTCATAAGAAAGCTTAAATAAATTTAATTATTAGATACTTATAAAATTACAAAATGAACGAATTAAAAAAAATGAATAACAAAATACATGAAATAACTCAGGTGGGAAAGTATGCTCATGAGGCAATGATGTTTGCACGTATCGTTATCGGATGTGTCTTTATTTATCACGCACTTACTAAGCTAGGCGGACAAGGGTCAATATTTATGACAATAGTAGGTCTTGTAGAATTAGCGTCAGCGGTATTTATATTGTTAGGTACAAAAATAAGATTAGCTGGATCAGTTCTGGGAGTAGTGATACTTGGAGCGATATTTTCAAAAATATTCGTATGGAATGCTGGTTTTTCTGGAGTAGGTGGGTGGGAGTTTGATATTGTTATTATAGCCTTACTTTTTGTTCTTGTTTCAGTTGATTCAACAAAATATAGATTACCTTCAAAGAAATAGTTATAATCAATAGTAATTACGAATAGCGATTCTATTATAAACAGCCGGGTGTGAACTAATTAGTTCACACCCGGCTGTTTTATTTTAAAATAATCATAGTATACTAATTATAATGACTAGGGATAAATGAGTTTATGCTGGTTTAATAAAGTAATATAATATTGTGACTAAATCAAAGGAAGGAATTGAAAATTTTATAATTAGAAAGCTTGAGAAAGCTAACACTATAGACGAGATAAACGTGTCTTTAAAAAGTGCTGGTTTTTCTGACTCAGAGATAGAAGAAGGTATCAGTAATACCAAGAAAACCCACAGAACATTACATCAGGATGTTGCTGCAGCTAATAACTTTTTACCGACACTTAACAAGAATAAGGGTGTGGTCAAGAATAAAAAATCACCGTCAGCAGAAGATCAGCATGCTCATCTTGGGCTATTTGCTGGAAGACTGAATAAAAAAGATTTTACAATTTCTGTACTTTTTTTATTCAGCCTTTTCTTCAGTGTATTAATAATTGTAGCTAGCTTTATTCAAGCTATGTCACCGGAGGCATGGGGACTTCTTGGTCAATTAGTTGCAAGTGATACAAATAATATTTTGTTATTGTATATGCCAATTATGTTTGCACCCTTTACTTTAATTTTCCTTTCATTGATTACAAGAAGACTTCATGATTTGGAACTACCGGGAATTATAAGTTTTCTATATCTTGGAATGTTTGTTTTTCCATCTTCAGAATACGCACCCATAGGAATGTTTCTTTATGATACAGCCCTTTTTATTTTATTTATATTTCTTATGTTCGATTCTGGTATGTCCAAACCAAATAAGTATGGTAAAATATCTGTAGCACACGGTTCAACCTTTAAAAAAATACTTAATTTAAATTAAAATGAATTCATCTTTTGTTCATGCCGATATATTTTTCTTTATGACAACATTAGCAATGGTGGTCCTTACATCGCTGCTAATAATATTTTTATATTACATTATACAAATAGCTAGGCATTTGGAATATACATCTAGAAAATTAAAAGAAGAGGCTGACCGTATTATGGAAGATGTTTTGATGGTTAGAGAGTCTATTGAGGAGCAGGGAAGCAAGGCAATGAATCTAATGAAGTTTGTTTTTGGATCTTTTATTAGATCGGGTAATGGATCTGCTGGGGATGGGGAAGAAAGGACTACACGTAAATCTAGAGCTGGGGGAAAGAAGAAGGTAAAGAAAGAGGACTAGGTATTCGGGGCGTAGTTACTCACAATTTAAACCTTGGACTGAATTGCCTAATATTAGGGTATATCTATTTTGCATAATTTTTTACTCTTGATATAATATATGAGTTATGAATACAACAAAAACAGGAAACAAAGCAGGTGCTAAAAAAAGCACTGACGCTAAAGGCAGTAATGTTGCGGGTGTTCTAGGAGTTATTGGTGGTCTTACTGCAGCAGCTGCAGTTGGAGCATATTTTGTTCACAATTCAAAAGATGCAAAGAAAAAAATTAAAAACGCTAAAGGTTGGATATTAAAAGCAAAGGGTGAGGTACTTGATAGACTAGAAGACATGAAGGATGTTACAGAGGACAAGTACAAAACTAATGTGGACTCTGTATTATCAAAGTACACTAAAATCAAGAAGATTGAGGCTCCAGAGCTTGAAAAATTAGCAACAGAATTAAAGTCTCATTGGAAGACAATTTCAAAGGAATTGGGAGTAGGAGCAAAGTCTGTAAAGAAGGTCGTTAAAAAAGGGGCTGCTGTTACAACAAAAATCGTAAAAGCTAAATAGTCACCAGAATAGGTATTTAAATTATTAATACGGAAGGTCAAGACATTATATCGAGCTCTCTAACGAGGGCTCGATTGTCTATTTTACTAGTAAATATTTTGTTTTTATGTTAGAATAAAACATATGTTAAAAAATAATCTTAAACTGATTACCTTGTCATTGTTCTTGTTTTCGATTGTTTTATGTCCTGTTGAGTATAAAAAAGCTGAAGCTTCTACTGCCCACGTGGAAAAAAATTTTACTCAAACGTCTTACACTAACTTTGTATCTTCTGATGGCAGGAATATCGTTGGCGTTAGGGGCGGAACCAGATCTATCAACATTTCAACTACAAGCGGCGCTACCTTTACTCCAATCAGTCAATTGGGTACAAGTACATGGTCCGATATGGGTATAAGTATAACGGGGTCAGACGATTTTACAAAATTATGGCTAAAAACAAATACAAATATATGGTATTCGATAGATAGTGGTTTAACGTGGGCGACAAGTACTTCTGTAAATTCTATACCGCATACACAATGGAAAGACATGTGGTCATCAGCTAGTGGCGTAAATTTATTTTTAACCAATAATACTGCGCCGTATTTATATTATTCAACAACAAGTGGTGCGACCTGGGCAACTTCTAGTATACCGTCTGGATATTGGAACTATCTCACTATGTCAGCAAGTAGTACAAAAATATCTATTTCTAATGGTGTTAATAAATTTTATGTATCAACAACTAGTGGTGCGACTTGGGTAGATAGATCCGCTACTTTTCCAACAGTGGTTGGGACTTTGATGGGCTTTAAATATTCTCCTGATGGAAGTCATTTATTTTGGGCTGATGATGCTGACTCTAAGATATACACATCCATAAATGATGGTTTATCTTGGACATATTATGATATACCTGGAGTTACTGCAGGATGGGGAAAGATTGCTTCATCCTATGATGGAATGAAGGTGTTTGCAGGTCGTACACCGGATGCAGGTAATTGGTTTTTGTATAGTTCTATAGACGGAGGTACTGCTTTTGTTCGTTCTTCGGATTCGAACGTGTTTGGTACTAACGCAACGTTTGATTCAACTCCTGGAAGATTATTTGTCTCTTATGATGGTCTCACAATAACTTCACTAGATCACAGTGGCACCATCTCCTTCACCACCCCAATAATCTCCAACAACAGCCTCTCAGCCGGAGTATCTACCTCAACCATCTCCTTCACTACGGACAAATCAGCAACATCATCAGTATCATACGGTCTCGCACCAAGTATATACACTGATACAGTATCAACATCAACCGCTTCAACAACATCTTCCTTTAACATCACCAACCTCCTTCCATGCACCACATATAATTATAAATACGATGTAATGGATATATACAGCAATCCTGCCACCTCCCCCAACTACTCCTTTAAAACATCGGGCTGTATAGCAAACACCACATACATTCAATCAACCTCAACTGCAATCAGCAACCTGGGAACACTCAGTCTGGGAAACCTACACCTAACCATCCCCACCGGCTTCTCCGCAACAACAACCACCGCCCAGTTCGAAGCCACAGAACTCGCAACAACAACCGTCATCTCCACTCTCGGCAAACCAGCAAGATACAATCTATTCAACTCACTGTATCAATTGCAAGCAATGCCAACAGCAACTTCAACCCTTACAACATTCACCAATCCATTATTCATCACCCTAACGTATAACCCAGCAACACTTGGTGTCACTGATCCCTCAACCCTTACAATATTCAGTACTGATGGATCTGTATGGTCTCCGCTATCATCTTGTGTAGTTGATACTGGACTTCACACCGTAACTTGCCCAACAACACACTTCTCAACATTTGGTATCTTTGGCTTAACAATACCATCTGTAATTACAAACACCGCCGTCTCACTATCTGGTCTTCAAGCTACAATCTCTTGGAACACAGACAAGGGAGCAACAACTGGATTAAACTATGGAACAGACTCATCTGTTACAACCTCAACAACAACCGATGCATCATTTGCTTCAACATCACACTATGTGATACTCCCAAACTTAAGCTACAGCACTACATACTATTACCAAATCACTTCAACCGATGCTGACTCAAACACTTCTACAACTTCTGTAATGTCTTTCACCACATCTGCTGATCCAAGTATTGTTGTATCTTCTGGTGGGGGAGGAGGTGGTGGATATTATCCTCCAGCTCTCCTTGCTACTCTTGTCTCATCAAGCACGACATCAAACAACATTGGTTGTGCTTCCGGAAACCTATTCAGTACAGTCACAGGTCAAGCATGTGGTATTACAACTTCATCAACAAAGTACGACTTCACCAAAGACCTTAGACTTGGTATGAGAAACAATGATGTACTACAACTACAGAAGTTCTTGAACAACAATGGCTTTGCTATTGCAAAGACAGGTGTTGGTTCCAAAGGAAAGGAGACTACATACTTTGGCCCCGCTACCAAGGCTGCGCTTATCAAGTTCCAGAAGGCGAACAAGGTACCAGGTACGGGATTCTTTGGGAAGATGACGAG